>JAEWZB010000045.1 GCA_023395515.1 Bacillota bacterium | reverse complement strand
GTTTTTGTCGTCATTGAACCGGAGGATAACTGCGGTGAAAACTTATCCCGCCTGCCGGAGGGCAATTATTTGACTTTACGTTTTCGAGGTATACATAAAGACGCGGAGATTTACTATATTAAAATGCTTCAATATATGAAAGAAAAAGGCTATGTGCTCGCAGGAGATTCCCTTGAATTTGCTTTGATTGATTACGGACTTACCAACGACCCCGCAAAATTTATCACCGAGATACAAATCCCATATAAATAAACCTTGACCCTCTAATAGTTGGAGGGTTTATTTTTTTATATGGAAGGAGTTTTTTTATGATAGGAACTATTGTAAATACATTTGCTATTTTAGCCGGCAGCACGATTGGGGTCGGCATTAAAAAAGGCATCGGAGAAAAATATCAAAATACTTTGTATAATGCTATGGGACTTGCTGCATGTGGCTTGGGAATAAATGCGATTGTCCAGAATATGCCAAAAAGCACTTTCCCCCTATTATTTATCATCAGTTTAGCTATGGGCAGTTTAGCGGGCTCTGTTTTAGATTTGAATGATAGATTTGAAAGGCTCACCAAACGTTTCTCCAAAGGGGATTTGGGGCAAGGACTTTCTACAGCTATATTGCTGTTTTGCATCGGAACATTATCTATTTTAGGACCTATGGAAAGCGCGCTCCATGGTAACCATACATATTTGTATACCAATGCGACGTTGGATTTTGTTACTTCATTGGTTCTAGCATCTACTTATGGCATTGGAATCGCCTTTTCCGCAATGGTGTTGTTTCTATGGCAAGGCAGTATTTATCTTTTTGCGGGATACCTAGCACCTTTTCTAACAGCCGACTTACTCACGGAAATCTCACTTATCGGTGGGATTTTTGATTTTAAGCTCGGGGCTTGCCATTTTGAAAATCAAGGATTGCCATGCTTTGAATATGCTGCCTGCATTATTAGTACCGATTGCATGGTTTTTAATAAGAGCAATATTATAAATTTTATAGAGGAGTTTATTTAGCGCCGTTATCTCTTCTTGTCGGCAAATAATTTCAGGGCAGAAAAAATCAAAAGCAAACCAAGCAGTAGCTTAATTGCTTCACCAGGAACTACTGCCATCAGGGCAGCGCCAATAAAAGCACCGATGATAGAGCCGATACCCATTGGCAGAACAAGAGATGGAAAATCACTTTTATCGTTATACAATTTATTCGAGGCATGCTTTGAGATGCCGATTAAAATTGTGGGGAGACTTATTAAGAGACTGGCAGTTCCAGCGAGCTTGACATCAATACCAAAAATCAAGATAAGGGTAGGAATGATAAGCTCTCCGCCCGCCACGCCCAGAAGACTGCTTATAAAGCCAATAATAAGTCCGCAAAAAATCCCCACCAGGACTCTGATTAAAATATGTCCAAAAACAATTCCCCCAGAGACGAAAGGAATAAAGCTTTCAAAAATGAGTAAAGAGCCTATGAAAATAAGAAGAATCAGGATTACTTTTTTAAGCATAGAATCCGATACATTTTTTGAAAAATCTGCTCCAAAATATGCTCCGGTCATGGAGCCGATGATAATTGAAACCATAACTCCCAAGAGAGGCAGGAAGATATGCAGGTCTATTTTGGGTATTCGGAAAATTATCGACGCCAGAACTGTGATAAGGCTTATTGCTAAATTAATGGCTATGGCCTTTCGGGCGGAATACTTAAATAGCCCTACCAGAATGGGTAGCCGGAATTCAGCCCCTCCTAAGCCGATTAACCCTCCCAGACAGCCTATAGGGGTTCCAGTAAGAAACGCCAACAGTGCTGATTTTTTTCTATCCATGATAATTCTCATTCCCCTTGAAATACTTTATTGGTATCGTTTCGTACTTGTGAGATAAATCAATGTGTGATATGATACGAAATAATATATAAAAGTAATAATATGGTAAGTTCCATGTAATTATATATTGTTTGGTGTGAAAAATCAATGCGGATATGGGGTTGAGAAATATGGTCGAGAAGAATGCCTTGTCCACTCAAGAAGTTGCCGACCTCCTTCATGTAAGTAAAAGCACTATTTATGATTTGATAAGGCGTGGCGAAATACAGTCGTATAAAGTCGGACGTAAGATACGTTTTACAGAGGCTGACGTTAAGGAATATATTGTCCGTTCAAGGGAGAGCCAGACCATAAAAGCTGCACCTTCTTCGGATGGAGTGCAGTTTAGTCTGTTAGGCAGCGACAAAAAACCGGAAGGCTTCATAATATGCGGGCAGGATTTAATTCTTGATATCCTGTCCAACTACATGCGTCTGCATGGCATTCCTGCTCTCCGGGCTTATATCGGCAGCTATGACGGATTAGTTTCTTTATACCGCAATAAAGTAAATGTCACGGCATCACATATGTGGGACAGTGATACCGACACATATAATGTTCCTTATGTGCGCCGTTTACTTCCAGGAATTCCTTCTGTCATCATAAATTTAACCTACCGGATGCAAGGACTATACGTTGCCAAGGGGAATCCTAAAGGTATTCACGGGTGGGGGGATTTAGGCAGGGATGATATAATTATGATAAACCGTGAACAAGGTGCGGGTTCAAGGGTTCTGTTAGATGAGAACTTGAAGCTTCTGGGCATCTTCGGCAGCTCTATCAAGGGCTATAATAAAGAAACCAGTTCTCATTTAGCTGTTGCCAGCGCTGTCAGCAGAGGTGATGCGGATGTTGCTATTGGTAACGAGAAAATAGCACGTCAGGTGGATAACATTGAGTTTATACCGATGAAAAAAGAACGATATGACTTGGTTCTTCGGAAAGAAGATTTGAACACCCCCGAAATTCAAACCATGCTAAAAATCATTCGTTCGGAAGCATTTAAAAATGAGTTCGGAAATATAGGCGGTTATGATGCAACTGACATGGGTAAGGTCATTGCGGAAACATAAGAGGTCCCCCCACAGCTTGTGTGAATTTTCATAGGAGTTTTAAACTATGTTTTCAGATGTAGAAATTAAATTAAAGAGAAGAAATAAAATTCTATTTACTCGTGACAGTCAATGTTTACAGGAGTTGATAGAATTAATCCAATTGCAAAGTCACCGCACCCTTGTAATGTGGGCGTTAGATTGTGCAAGAGTGCCTTTGGCACAATTTGAAGCAAAGTATGCAGATGAATACCGACCAAGAACCTGCTTGGAACTTTGTGAAGCTTGGGCAAGGGGTAAAATAAAAATGCCGGCAGCAAAACGGGCAATTTTAGATTCACATGCGGTGGCTAAAGAAATTAACGATGCCGAATATGGTGCTTTGTGCCATGCAATTGGCCATGCTGGCGCTACCGTGCATGTAGAAACACATGCTCTGGGTTTACCCATGTATGAATTAACGGCATTAGTTTTAAGATACGGAAAATATAATTTTCAAAAACCAGTTAGCGAAAAGATTGCTTATTATAATGAACGTTTGCTACACTGGCAAGAAGACCTGGATAAACTTAGACTTGATTGGGCTGATTTTTTATTGGATGACACTAAATCTAACAAGGAAGGCTTATTGAGAGATAAGAGAAAGTTAATGTAAGTAAAAAAGGCAACCCCGATCGCGATTGCAATGGTTGTGAAGGTTGTAAAAATACTTATAAATGCGTCATTAATGATGATATGCAGAAAATATATCCACGGATTCTAGAAGCAGATGCTATTATATTAGGCTCACCTACGTATTTCTACAATGTAACCGCTGATGTAAAAGCTTTTATTGATAGATGCTATTGTTTCGAGATGTTCGCGGAAGATGACCGTTCTGTCTGGATGGGAATTAATGAGGTGCTTGGTATTAAATATGCAGTTGTTATAGCTGTATGCGAACAACATTCAGAAGCAGATATGGGATACACTGCCGAAGCCATGGAAAAATCATTAGAAGCTTTAGGTTACAGAGTGATAGCTACAGTGAAAGCATTAGGTTTATTTAAGCAGGAAGATGCCTCAAATGACGAAATAATATTGGGGCAAGCAGCAGAGGCAGGTAAGAAATTGGCTAAAACATTAATACTAAGAAAAGAAGTAGAAAGAAAATGGAAATCAATTTATCAATAAACAGGTAGTGATGTAATACTCACAATCGGCCAATAAGCCGGTGTGTTGGCAAATTTAGATTTGGGAGTAGCGGCAATGAAAATAGTAGAAATTGAAAATAGAACGGAAGCACTAATATGCAAACTATGCGCAGTGTGGGAGAGCTCCGTTAGAGCGACACATTTATTTTTATCTGACCATGAAATTAAAAAGATTACCCATTATATTCCCGCTGCATTAAAAGAAATCCCCTATCTAATCGTGGCCGCAGATAGCCAAGATGAGTTGGTAGCCTTTATGGGGATTAAAGAGGACAAATTGGAAATGATTTTTATTTCCCCCAAGGAGAGAGGAAAAGGTCTGGGTAAGCAGTTACTTCAGTATGGCATTATAAACTATGGGGTAAATGAATTGGGAGTCAATGAGCAAAATCCCCAAGCACAAGGATTTTATGAGCATATGGGCTTTAAGACATATAAGCGGACTGACACAGACGAACAAGGCAATCCGTATCCAATTTTATATATGAAGCGAGTTTGATTAAATGCGGTATGATATTTTAAAAATGGTTTTTAGGATATAATAAAAAAAACGCAGGAGAAGGTTTTTAGCATGACTAAGCATCATATATATACCATGAGCTTTGCCAAGGTCTATCCCCATTATGTTACAAAGACGGAGAAAAAAGGACGTACAAAAGCAGAAGTCGATGAGATAATCTGTTGGTTGACGGGATATAGCCAGGAAGAGTTAGAAACGCAACTGAAAGAACAGACAAACTTTGAGACATTCTTTAGGGAAGCTCCCGGGCTGAACCCGGCGCGGACTTTAATCAAAGGTGTGGTCTGCGGTGTGCGGGTGGAAGATATCGAAGAGCCTATTATGCAGGAAATCCGTTATTTAGATAAACTTATCGATGAGTTAGCCAAGGGAAAAGCGATGGATAAGATTTTGCGGAAATAAATATTTAAAACTAGGAAACACTGATTCTATATAAAGAATCGGTGTTTTTTAGTTGGTGAGTTTGAAGACTATACAAAGTCGCAGGTGAAGACTGAAGATGCATCACATTTAAAAGATACTTTGTAGTGGTTAGACGATAATCAGGTCGAACTTACCGCTGATTGTTTACTTGTTCCAAAATATGGATTATAATTTTAATAACTTAGGCAATAATGACCGAGGAGGGGATTATCATAAATGATTCACTTATAAAGGAATTAGTCAACGGATTGAGACTTATTTATAATGATAAGCTGGTAAGTGTCATTCTCTACGGTTCTGTTGCCAAAGGTACTAATTCAGACGAATCCGATATCGATATTGCAATCATATTGAAGGGTGCCAAAGAACAGCCGACTTGGGAAAAGTTGATTGATTTTACAGTAGATTTGGACTTGAAATACGATAAAGTATTTTCCGTTATCGATATTGACTATGATGAGTTCATAAAGTGGGAAGATATTCTTCCTTTTTATAAGAATGTCAAAAAGGACGGTGTGATCTTATGGAAGGCAGCATAAAAGAGCTTTCTGCATACCGTTATGCAAAGGCATTGGAAGATTTAAAAGCGTCTGAGCTTATGCTGGAAGAATCACTTTATAAAGTATCGATCAATCGTTCTTATTATGCGATTTTTCATGCAATGCGTGCGGTGACAGCACTGCGGGGTTATGATTCATCAAAGCATTCTGGAATCATAGCTTTCTTCAATCAAAACTTTGTAAAAACAGGAGATTTTGATAAAGAGCTATCCAGAATAGTTAAAAGTGCTTCTTTTTTGAGAGAGAAATCTGATTATGAGGATTTTTTTATTGTGACCAAAGAAAATGCGAAAAAACAATGGGAAGATGCCAATACATTTGTTGCAAGAATTGAAGAATATCTAAAGAAGAATAGGGTGCTTTTATAAAGTGTTCTATAATGTGAAAACGGCGATTAATCTATTCTGACTGGTAGTAGAGAAGATTTGCGAAAATAAATATTTAAAACTTGGTAACACTGATTCTATATAAAAGAGGATTAGTGTTTTTTTAATCGGCGAATTTTAAAACTATGAATAAAAAGTGATAGGTGAAAAAATGAATGATAATTTGCAAACGGGAGAAACAATAGCCGGTATTGAGAGTGTACCCGGGCTAAAGCATCATGTTTTCAATATCTGTGGCGGAACGATGTCGATTTACGAAGCAGGTGATAAAGAAAGGCCCAAAGTAGTCATGCTGCACGGGGCCATGTACGATGAGGCCCGGTTCATCTGGGACCAGATGTTTCCGTTTTTGAGCCGATATTATAACGTATTCGCACTGGATACACCGCGACACGGAAAATCCAGGCCCTGGGCAGGGAATATGGACCATACCAGGTTGATGGATATTTTACACCATACATTTGGTAAATTGGAGCTTGAACACTTTAGCCTTATAGGGCTTTCCATGGGTGGTGGCCTTAGTATCGAGTATGCATCATTATATCCGGATAGAGTCAAGTCGATGGTTCTGTTTGAGCCGGGGGGACTGGGGAACAAAATCGATCTGCAGTTTATTACCTGGCTATACGTTAAGACTCCTGGTATGTTAAGGATCTTAAGCCGCAAGTATATGAAAATGGATGATGCCGGTATAAAAAAATTACTGGAATCTCTGTATGTGGGAGGCTCAAAGCCTACTGACCCCGACAGGTTAGTTGCAATTCTTCGAGATGAAGTAAAAGGTAAATATAAATATGGCGAGAAGGATATGGATGACTGGCAGTTAAATCTTATTGGACCATTTAGATTGAAACGGAACTTGTTAGATAAAATTCCTCTTTTGAAATGCTCGACTTTATGGCTCAGAGGAGCCGATAGTGTCTTGGTAAAGCAACACGAGATGGAGAGAGCAGTCAAGCTGGCTATCGACAGTGGTACAAAAGCAGAATTAAAACTGATTCAAAATGCCGGACATTTATTACCCCTGGAAAGGCCCGAACAAGCAAATTCAGTAGTTAAGGAGTTTCTGGATAAGACAACTAGATGAAGAGCTGTCCCGGTTGGATAAAAAGCTTGAAAATGCTAAATCTAAGGGAAATTTACTTATTACAAATTATGGATTATAATTTTAGCAAATTAAGAATGAAATCGCCTCTGAGCAGGTATTGATTTATGCTCAAGAATAAAAGAAATGTGGATATTGTTTTACTTATAATAGATGGGGGATTTAGATGGCTGAAGTTGTGCGGTTGATAAAAAGTGATGAATTAGACCAATTGATGAATTTATATCAGCAATTAAATCCGGAAGACCCGAAGGAGTTTGATAATGAAAGATTAAAGGATACCTGGGATGCCATTAACAATGACCCAGGTCTTTATTATATTGTCGTTGAAGTTGACGGTAAAATCGTTTCTACATGTAATATATCCATCATAAAAAATCTTACCCGGAATTTGCGCCCCTATGGACTAATAGAGAATGTGGTTACCGATTCAAATTACAGAAAAAAAGGATATGCTACCCAAGCCCTTGACCGGGCTATAGAAATAGCAAAGCAGAATAATTGCTATAAAGTAATGCTTATGACCAGTTCCAAGAATGAAGATACATTACGATTCTATGAAAAGGCAGGATTTATTCGGGGGATAAAAACGGGATTTATACTTAAGTTTTCCTAAAGAAATGAAAAAAGGACGGGGATATTAACACACTGGTATGAAATTAACTTCGTTAGCTACAAAAAGTTAGTAAATTATAATGGTAAAAGGGTCGAAGGTATTTATATGGAAATCAGAAAAGCTACAATTGATGAGGTTAGAGATATTAGCCGTATTCATGCTTTAAGTTGGAAGGCGGCTTATAAAGGTATTATTCCGCAAATATATTTAGATGAGCTTAAGGAAGATTTTTGGCTACCGGCTTTTACAACTTGGATAAATGATGACCTTTTAACTGCCCAGATTATGGGGGAAAACCATAAATTAGTTGGCTGTGTTGCTTATGGAAAAGCCCGGGATAAATCTTTACTCAATTGGGGCGAAATCGTCTCCATTTATCTGCTGCCCGAGTATTTCGGCAAAGGATATGGTAATAAGCTGTTAGAAGCTTCCCTATTGGATTTAAAACAATCCGGTTATCAAAATATTTACTTATGGGTGTTAAAACAGAATCAACGGGCCAGACATTTTTACGAAAAGAATAAATGGCGATGCAATGAGAATGATGAATGTATTTGCGAAATTGCGGGAAAACAGCTTACCGAAATACGTTATGTTTATTCCTTTGACAACTCGTCGCATCATACCAAAGTGGGTAAAGCTGTTGAAAAAGGGGCATAATTATGACATAATAAGGCCATGAAAGGGGCTGAAAATTATGCCACAGATTATTCCAATTAAAGATTTAAAAAATACCAGCGAGATTTCTCAAATGTGTCAAGCGTCCGATGAGCCGATTTTTATTACTAAAAATGGCTATGGTGATATGGTTATTATGAGTATGAAGTTATATGAAGAAAAAATGTTTATGCTTGACGTATATAGTAAGCTTATTGCAGCTGAGGAACAAATAAAGCAAGCTAAGGTGCTCAATGGGAATACTTCGTTAAAGGACATAAGAGAAAAATATAATGTATAAGTTAGTGATTTCTAAGCTGGCGCACCAAGACTTGGAGAGCATTGTGTCATACATTGCTATACAATTAGTCAATCCCAAGGCAGCAGGCGATTTTCTTGATGAAGTAGATAAATGTTATAGTTATTTAAAGAGTAAGCCTTGGATGTATGCAAAATGTCAAGATAAGCGTTTGGAGAAAGAGGGTTATCGCAAAGTAATAATCAAGAATTATGTACTTGTGTATAAAATTGACGAAGAGTCAAAAACCGTTAATATTTTACGCTTCTTCTACGGTACACAAGATTATGCGAATATGATATAGATTGAAACGAAAGCAGGACGGGGAGATTCACACAGGTGTGGAATTAGCCTCGTCTTTTTTATATAATGAAGCGATATTTTTAGGGTTAGAAAAGTCGAGCATCGTTAAAGTAGCTTTGGTACCATGTAGGTACAAAGGAGGTGAGAGAATGCTGGAGCAATTGAATCAAGTGATTGACTATATTGAAGATCATTTAAGTGATGATTTATCTTTGGAAATGATTTCTGAGTATGCCGGGGTTTCAGACTATCACTTTAGGAAGATATTTTTTTATCTCTCCGGATTAACCCTTAATGAATATATTAAAAACCGCAAATTATCGGAAGCCAATAAGGATTTATTACAGGGGGAAAAAGTAACCGATGTTGCTTTTAAATATGGTTATCAATCCGTGGACGGCTTTACTCGAGCCTTTAAAAAATGGAGCGGATTTTTACCCTCAGAGGTAATAAAAACCGGGATAAGCAAATCATTTCCCCCACTTTCATTTGTAATAACCGTTAAAGGAGGAATTAGTATGGAATTTAGAATTGAAGACAAACCAGCCTTTAATTTAGTAGGGGTAAGTAAACGGGTTCCTATGCAATTTGAAGGGGTTAATAACGAGATTGTAAAGCTGGCCGAAAGTATAACCGATGAACAAAAAGAAGAAATGCATTCTCTGCAAAATATTGC
Organism: Bacillota bacterium; assembly: GCA_023395515.1. Classification (GTDB taxonomy): domain Bacteria; phylum Bacillota; class Syntrophomonadia; order Syntrophomonadales; family Syntrophomonadaceae; genus JAAYRQ01. The sequence continues at coordinate 110,360 of JAEWZB010000045.1, read as the reverse complement.
GCCTTATGAAATTATCAATGCTTCTTATGATGCTGACGCTAATTTCTTAAAAGAAGAAGGGGATTTAACCCACTTGATAGGTGTTTTAACTACCGAAGATCAAGTAAGTGAGCGGCTGGAAAAAGTGCCGGTCCCAGCTACTACTTGGGCCATATTCCCCAATGAAGGCCATTTCCGTCTACATTACAAACCACCATGGCCAAGATATATGCGGAATGGCTGCCTGCTTCCTCTTACGAAGTAATTAATGTTCCCACTTTTTCTTTTACTAAAATGAATGAACATAAAAAAGATTACGCTTATAGTGAAGTTTGGATTCCGGTGCGGAAGAAATAAAAAAGGCAGGATAAAAGCTTGGGAGAAATGAAATATCTTTCAGGCTTTTATTTTTTATACAGGGATTTTTAAAATTGGTAATGTTAACGTATATATAATGATTATGCCATGAAAGTGGGGAAATAGCTAATGTTTAGAGCAATGAGACGAGGTAAGCAATTATTATCAAGAGAAGACACCGTAGCTGTAATGGGCAGATGCACCCATGGTGTTCTGGCCTGTTTAGGCGATGACAATTATCCTTATGCGGTTCCGTTGAACTATGTGTATTACAATGATAAAATCTATTTTCATTCTGCCCAAGCCGGACATAAAATTGATGCGATTATGAAAGACTCCAAGGTATCTTTTTGTATAATAGACGAGGATACAATCGTAAGTGAAAAATATACTAGTCTTTTCCGTAGTGTTCTGGCCTTTGGCAGGGCTAGAATTGCAGATGGCGATGAACGCAGAGAAGCTTTTGCGGCTCTAGTGGAAAAGTATTGCGCAGATCAGCCTGCAGAGGCTAAAGATAAGGAAATAACCGGATGTACGAAAGCGTATATTATTGCCATTGATATTGAACATATAACCGGCAAAGAAGCTTGGGAGTATGTAAAATCTAAATCATAGAATGTGTAAGGATAAACATAGATTATTCCTATAATATATTTAAAAGCCATATTAGGTTGAATCTGTCTCGGGAGGAACTATGCGCATTAGATTAAGAATGAATAAAAGAGTTAAGGTTTTAGGAATTGCAGGTCTGATTGTAATTTTATTATTAGCTTGGCGCAGCGATTTAGAAGTGGTCGAATATGAGGTTAAGAGTAATAAAGTTACAGATAATATCAAGATTGCTTTTATTGCCGATTTGCATAGTTGTGATTACGGCAAAGGCCAGGAGAATTTATTGAAAATGCTCTATGCCCAAGAACCAGATATAATTTTGCTCGGGGGTGATATTGTTGATGATAAGTTGCCCCGGGATAAAGCCGAAGAGTTTCTCGCGGCCATCTCCGGCCAATATCCGTGCTTTTACGTGTCTGGTAACCACGAATTCTGGAGTGGTGACATAGATAATATTAAAAAAATGATTAGGCATTATGATATCCACGTGCTGGAAGGCGAAAACATTACCATAGAGGTTAATGGACAAGTGGTGGAGATTTTTGGTCTGGATGATCCGGAAGTTGGAGAAAACGAATTCAGCCGGCAGCTAGAAAAATGCGGAGAAAATATTGATAATTCTGTTTTCTCTATTTTACTTTCCCATCGGCCTGAATTAATTGGCAGCTATTTAAATTATGACTTTGACTTAATTTTGGCCGGACACGCCCATGGTGGTCAATGGCGTATTCCGGGTATTGTGAATGGATTGTTAGCTCCCAATCAAGGATTTTTCCCTAAATATGCCGGGGGACTATATCAGTTCCCTAATAGTTCCATGATAGTTAGCCGGGGACTAGCCAAAGAAAGTACCCGTATTCCCCGGATATTTAACCGACCAGAAATAGTTATGGTTAATATTATTACTGAGGATAACTGAAAGGCTGGATGTGTTTGTCCACTAGGTATATGCAAATTTTACGAAGAAATTCGTTCATTAATATAAGAAAGCACTTCTTCAGGTGTAATGTTCAACACTACGGCAAACTCTTCATAAAGATTCTTTTCTGCAGCTCTCATGATGTCTTCGTCTGTTTTCGCTATTTTTTTGCCGTGATCTATTTTTTCTTGTTTCTTTAAATAAATGGTTTTTATGAGTTTCATCCATTCTTCACTTTCTGCTGTTTTAAGCGCCGCTTTAAAATATTCTTTTCTTTCCCGGTCATCATTTATCCAAATAGATTCTTGATCGGGCATAGCAGCTATTAACTCAAGAACTTCATCTTTAGTCATAATTTTTCTCATTACAACCTTGGTATTACTTACCGGGATTTTAATAATCATATTTTCACTGAAAACCGGTTCTAAAACATAGTAATTGATATCATTACCACTAATATTTTCTTTCCTGATATCTATGATTTTATATACTCCGTTGGAATTGTATATCACATAATCGTCTATTTTAAACATATATGCCTCCTATGATTTTAATGGTATGGTAAATTAATGTTATATGGATGCGGTTATTCACAACAATTGTTTAATTATTGCTACTATTTATTCTATCATGAAAAAAGTTTTACTGTAAGGGTGGCGCTTCTTTTTAACTGGGGGAAAATAGTCTTTAGCAAGGGTGGGAAAATCAGAAGTTATTAGGAAAGGATTTATGGCCAGTTTTATATAGAAAAACGAGAACCTTAGGTATCAACTAAGATTCTCGTTTCCCGCTTAAGATAACTTATAACTTGAGGAAATATTTTTTCGCCGGTAAATGCTTAATACAATGCCAATGATTGCGGCATTAATGACTAGCTGGGAACCACCATAACTTATAAAAGGCAGGCCTACACCACTTATAGGGGCCAGGCCTAAATTCATAAATATATTCCACAAAAATTGTACGGACAAAATAGAGACAAAACCACTTATTAATAACTTAGCATAAGTAATTTTTACTTGCTTAGCTATCCGTATCATACGCACCAGAAACATGATAACTAAAGCAGTAAGTAGTATACTGGCCAGCCAGCCGCAGGTATAGGTGATAAAGGCAAAAATAAAATCTGTATGCAGATCAGGTAATAATAAGGGATCAAATGTAAGCCCTTGACCTAAAAATCCTGAATGGGAAATTATCTTACTTAACTGTAAGTTAAGATACCCGTATCCCTGCGGATCGCTGCCCGGGTTTAAAAATATCAGGAATCTTTCTAGTCTATAAGGCGCATTAAAAATAGACCAGATAAGTATAACTATAAATGGAACTGGAATTAACAAAGCTTGTTTGAGCTGGGCGCCGGAAACTATCATTAAAACCGTAAAGGCCACAATTAAGATTGCTGCTGCCGCAAGAGAAGGAGCCATTAAGATTATCATCAATGGCAGTGCTAATAATGCTAAGCCTTGCACAAGCTTAAGGTTATTGTTCCAATCCCATTCATTAAAGATGCCGGCTAAGGCTATACTAAAAAGTAAAGGACTAACTGCCACAAAGTTAATACTAAAGGGGCCTAAAACTAACCAACTGCTGCTCCCCCCTGCCTGAACTCCCCAGAAAACTGTAAAAATAAGCAGCACCAGAGTTCCCAAATAAATATGTATAGAATACTTTTCTAGTTTTCTGTAATCGAAAAAGTAGAAACCGATAATAAAAATGAAACTTATTAAGGCAAAAAATAAACTCTTTTCAAATAAATTGATATTATGCCTGAGCAAACCTTGTTGTTGAATAAAATATAAAGCTAATAATCCTATATTTATAAAAAGAAAGGAAAACAGCAAAATGCTCCATTCGGTTTTGGGTTTATGAACCTGGTTCAATTGCTGGCCCACAATATCAGCATTTCCCATTTGAGCAACAGCCTGAGCAATAGCTTCCTTCTCCGTAAAGCCCTGCCCTAAAAGATCTTCTGCAATTTCCTGGATGTGAGCTTCCAGTTCTAACCTTAAATCTTCATGAATATCCCGAAATCTAACTTGTGAGCACACAGCCTTAATATAATCTTGTACTTCTTTCTGATGGCCTAACTCCATGCCCAAGCCTCCCCGGTTAAAATTTTATCAACTGCGGAGCGGAAGGTAACCCATTCTTGCTGTTTTTGCTTTAATTCTTCCTTACCTTTAGCAGTAAGACGATAATATTTCCTCTGTCGACTGCCTTCCTTACCCCACCAGTAAGATTCAATCAGATCCTTAGACTCTAATGAGTGCAAAATCGGGTAAAGGGTTCCTTCTTTGAAAGTAAAGATACCGCTGGATTCCTTTTCAATTTCTTTAATCATCTGGTAGCCATACATAGGTTCACGCTCCAGCATGCTCAAAACTAAGACTACCGTGCTGCCCTTAAGCATTTCCTTACTTATAGCCATAGAGTTTTTACCACCTTTCAAATACATCTTATATCAATGCATAGATTATCTATGTAATATAATACAAATTTTTTCTTGGCTATGCAATATATCTTTAAGTATTCTTTTTTAAAAATATCAGTAGCTGAACTATAATAACTATAGAATTAGCGACTACGAACTTATTGAAGTGGATTATAATGGATGTGATGACACTTATTGTGAATTTCTGATTCAATTATTTTACATTATTGTATAGGAATTATAGGGTGGGTATAATGGATGTAGAAGCTTTGGGCAGAAGGAAAAATATGATTCGGCTACGGAAGATTTGGTTATGATGTTGATTATTATGATTTTCTAGTAATAGAAAGGCGAGGATAAATTTTATGGAAAGAGTTTATACCACAGATGAGATAAAAGCAAAGCTGTTGCCAATTTTTAATGCAGCTCCGATTGAAAAGGCTATTCTTTTTGGCTCTTATGCCAAAGGAAATCCAACAAGTTCAAGCGATATTGATATAGTTATTGACAGCAAAGGTGAAATCCGAGGAATTGACTTTTTTGGGATTCTTGAGGATATTACAGAAGCCCTCAGTATCTCAGTAGATTTGATTGAGGCATCACAAATTATCGACGGAGGCCGTGCACAGCGTGAAATTGCGGAAACGGGGATAGTGATTTATGAAAGAACATAATAAGGTTATACACGACTATGAGGGAATACGGCTTAATATGGTGTGGGACGTGTTAGTGGACTTTTTGCCTGAATTGATTAAGAACCTTAATAAATTAGAGGAATAACAAAAATAAAGTCACGTGGAATTTGTGTGATAATAACTATTGCTTAAGATTAGCTAGACTTTTCATGAGTCTTATTAGTTGAGTTAAAAAGAACCGCAATCATTACATTAGAGTAGGAGAACTTGTATGAAGGAACATAAATTTGTTGACCCTAAGCATCAGCAGTTGCGATCAGTATTAAGGTTTATTGGTATTTCGATGGCAGGTATAGGGTTGGTTTTAACTTTGGTGGGATTCATTGATTTTTTCAGATCGGCAAATTCTTTTGCACCGCCGCGCTATTTTTGGTGTGCTTTTGCCGGACTTCCTTTGTTGGGTGTAGGGCTGATGATATCAAGCGTTGCTTTTATGGGAGCAGTTACCCGCTTTCAGGCCAAAGAGGTGACTCCGGTAGCTAAAGAGGCATTTAACTATTTGGCTGCTGAAACTGACGGAGCTATACGAGGTATTGCTCATGCTGTTGCACAAGGGATTGATGCTAAAGGGGAAGAGGCTGTTTTATGCAGCAATTGCGGCACATCCAATCCAGATATGTCTGCATTTTGCAAGAAATGCGGAACGCGTTTGATAAATGAAAAAAGGTGCGGTAAATGTGGACGGGTTAATATGCAGGATGCAAATTTCTGTAATGGTTGTGGAAACAAATTGGAGTAAGAGTATTAATTTTTAAGCATTCATTACATAAATAATTTATGGAAAAAACCCAGCGGTTAGAAATCCCAGGATTCTAACCGCTGGGTTTAATTTTTAGAAAGACTACATAAAGAGTAATAAATTGACAGCCATTACTAACCTTCCGGTTACGGAAGGTTAGAGAAGTCCGCAGGGCTTAAATATAATTATTACACACTCCAGCCCAGGCTTTCCTGTTGAATAGTGAATAACCGGTGATAAAGCCCCTTTTGCTGGAGAAGCTCATTATGGGTTCCTTGCTCTGCCACCTGTCCTTCATCCAGTACGATAATTTTATCAACCCCAGTTATGGTGCGCAGCCGGTGAGCGATGACGATAACGGTTTTATTCTCAATCAATGCTCCGATCGCCTGCTGAATCAGGGCTTCATTTTCTGGGTCCAGAGAGGCAGTGGCTTCGTCTAAGAGCACGATAGGTGCATCTTTTAACAGGGCCCGGGCAATAGATAAGCGTTGCCGTTCTCCTCCCGAAAGGGTGGAGCCGTTTTCTCCCAGCATGGCATTATAGCCGTCGGGCAGCTTATTTATAAATTCCTCACAGCAAGCAGCTTTAGCAGCAGCTATTACCTGTTCTTTGGTTGCGTTTATATTGCCTATTTTAATATTGTTATAGACCGTATCGTTAAACAGGGTTACATCTTGGAAAACAAAGGACATATAACTCATAAGATGTTCGGGGTCCAGAGTTTTTACATCTATCCCGCCAATGGTAATTTTGCCCTGGTTCACATCCCAAAAGCGGGCAATCAGGCGGAAAAGAGTGCTTTTTCCGCTGCCAGATGGTCCCACCAAGGCAGTAATACTATCAGCCGGAATGTGTAAATTCATGTTTTGGATAGTTTCAGCGCCATCCTGGTTATAACTAAAATCTACATTTTCAAAAGTAATATCATAGGAGGTAATTTCTTGATCGGCATCGCCCTCCATTATTTCAATTTCAAATAATGCTTTCATACGTTTTATAGCAATTAGGTGATAAAGCAGTTCAGGAAGCAGTACTAGCTCGGTTAAAATCGGTCCGTAAATACGGGTGACAATAAGCATAAACATTAACATAGGAATTAAAGTAAGCTGCCCGCCGCTTAAAAGCACCGTGCCAATAAACACGGTCAGACCTATTCCGGCTTGTAATACTACTTGGGCCCCGGTGACAAATACTCCGCTGCCAAACTCGAACTTAATGGCCAAGTTGCGCATAGTACGCAAAGCATTTTCTAACGTTTGGAATTTCTCGCCATCTAAATTGCAGGCTTTAATTACTTTGATACCTTCAATATATTCTTGGACTTGATCGGAGGCTTCCAGTTTGGCGGCGGCATGCTTTTTACCCAGCCTTTGCTGAAGACTCCGGCTGCCTAGTATAATAAAAAGTGCGAGAGGCAAGGTGATAAAAACAGCCAAAGCCATTCGCCAGTCAAAGAAAGCCAGCATAACGCATATAACCGTAACTGAAATAGCGTTAGAAATCATTTGGGGGATAACATGACTTAAAACATGCTCCTGGGTTGTTACGTCTCCCATCAGATTAGTAGTAAGCTCACTTAAATCCTTAGAGTTAAATACACTCATAGGAAGTAAGCGTATATGCTCGGCAATCTTGGTTCGGGAGGCTTCACTCTGGGTATAGGAAACTACGTAAGTCTTGCGGTAGTCGTTTTTACTGCAAAGAAAAACTATAATAGCTCCGACGATACCGCAGGCAAATAAGACCCATATTTTTTGCCAGGAGGCTTCTCCTCCGCTTAAGGGCTTAATTAGTTCGATAATCATCATAATCATGATACTGAAGGGAATCATCAGAGAAAAATTAGTTAAGGTGCAGGCGGCGATAGCCCCTTTTAAATCACGATAACCTTTATCGGTCAGCATTAATGCTTTTTGTAGACCAGGCTGTTTTTGGTTTTCCAGCATGAATAACTACGCTCCTTTCCGTTTAATCTGCCAACTGGCCGTTTTGCTGTAAGTCTTCCACATGCTATTGTAACGCCCGCCGAGTTTTAACAGCTCGTCGTGACTGCCTGCTTCCGCAACCTGCCCGTTTTCGATGACAATAATCTTGTCAGCACTGCGTATAGTAGAAAGACGGTGGGCAATAATAATAACTGTTTTATTGGCCATCAGAGTTTCAAAGGCCTTTTGAATTAAGTGTTCGTTTTCCGGGTCAGCAAAGGCAGTAGCTTCATCTAAAACTACTACCGGAGCATCTTTGATGATAGCACGGGCAATAGCGATACGTTGTTTTTCCCCGCCGCTTAAATGAATGCCTTTTGTGCCTATGACCGTATCATAACCATCAGGCAGTTTCATAATAAAGTCATGGCACTGGGCTGCTTTAGCGGCGGCCATTACTTGTTCGTAAGTAGCTTTTCCGTTACCCATACGGATATTGTCCATAACACTTTGTTTAAACAAGAAGACATCCTGAAATACAAAGCTTACCTGCTCCATCAGGCGGGGGGAGTCCATTTCACGTAAATCCACATTTCCTATGAGAATAGCTCCGTCAGTTACATCAAAAAAGCGTGGAATCAGATGGGCTATAGTACTTTTGCCGCCGCCGGAAGGGCCTACAATAGCTGTAATTTCACCTTGCTGGGCGGTAAAGGAAATATTACTTAAGGCTTCAGTTTCTCCTTCCTCATCATAAGAAAAGGTAACATGGCGAAATTCTATATCGTGGCGGCTAGGAGTTTTAGCCAGCTTAGGCTGGGATAATTCGGGTTTGGACAAAATGTTGTCCATAGCTGTTACTCCGCCTAAAATCTGCATACTGTTGGAGTTGACATACATAACCTTCATGAGAATACCGGAGAGAGCCGGGACAAAAATCAGATAGAAAATGAAGGTACTTACGAACTCCGCATAATCGGTAGTGCGCATACCGATAAAGATTCCTACCGGAATCAGGAATAGGTAAATATTATTGATTAAGGAAGAGAAAGCAGTAAAAGTATTTTCCCAACTGAGGGTATAGGGTATAACCATGTCGGTGTATGCCTTAATGGTAGCGTGAAGCTGCCGGAAAGAATATACCGTCTGCCGGAAGGCTTTAACTACCGATATTCCCCGGATGTATTCTACGGAAGCATTATTCATATTTTCCAGTGAAATTTGATATTCAGCCATCATTTTTTGGGCTCCCTCGTTGCCATACATAGACATCTGCAAAACAAATGAAATAACGATTCCCAGCAGTGCAGCCAGACCAAAACGCCAGTCAATGGCCAGCAAAATCACTACCATCACTACCGGAGCCACAAAAGCGGCCACAATATCCGGCAGTTGATGGGCAATAAACCCCTCAATTTTTTCAATGTTATCATCCATAATCTTGCGCAGCTTGCCACTGCCGATCATGACATGCAAACCGAGGGGAATTTTAGCCAAATGGGAGGCAAAGTTTACTTTAAGTTCATATAGGGTACCAAATGCGGCTAAATGAGAGCAGACCAAAGCGCCGAAGTAGAGCAGTATGTTAAGAGCTACTCCGCCAAAAGCCAGCCATCCGTACCCTATCATGGCAGCAGTATCTAAGGCAGATATTTCAGGCCATATACCCAATACTTCCCGAACCACCAGATAAATGGCTATATAAGGTATGAAGCTGGCGATAGAAGCTAGTGAGGATAAGATCACTGCCCCTATTATCAAAGGTTTCTTGGTAGCGGCAAGCTCTAAAAGGCGAGCCATGCCGGTTTTGTGGACTTGGTCTGGAGCCGAAGCGACATCGATAGTATTTTTTTGAGTATCCATAATTTCCTCCTTTTAGTTAGTTAAAGCTAACCTTACGTGTATATAAAAAGGACTCACGTCCTTTGATTTTTATTTAACGTTATATTTTATTAATCAAAAAAATTTATTTTACTCCAAACAGATTGACCCATCCGGCCCGGTAAAAGGAGACAATATGTGCTATATATTGATCCGCCTCTGCCTTTTCCATATTGTGGGCAACTGTTTCAAAAATAGCGGAAAAGAATCCCCGGGAAAGAATATGCACTAAAGTAGGGGAAAAGGGTTTTATATCATATCCGTTTTTGCGCAGCATCTCAGCAAAAACAAAGGTGGATTCCTCCTCAATCCGTACCAGAAATTCAATGTAATCCTCATAAGAGGTTCCCGAAGAACAGCAGATTAACAGACGAAATGCGTCAAAATGCTGGTAAATATAATCCATCATTTCATTTAGCACTTGGGTAGAATGTCTGAATTCCAAATCAATAGACATTTCTTCCACGCCTTTATGGGCTGACAAAAAGGTCTGGGTAAATTCAGTGGCATAAGGCTCTACCAAAGCAGTAAATAAAGCGTTTTTATCGGCATAATAGCTATAAATAGCCCCGGTAGTTACTCCGGCTTTAGCAGCAATATTGCGTAAAGAGGCTTCCACAAAGCCTTTGTCTAAAAATTCTTCTTTCCCGGCTGACAAAATGCGTTCCTGAGTATTAGTTTCAACCATGAGTATCCTCCTGCATAACAACGTTATATAACGCTGTTATATTACTGCCGAATTCTAAATTTGTCAAGCAAAAATCCTCTTTTTATAGGTTATAAGTAAGCCAAGAAGCAGGCCAGGTTTTTCTAAAGGGGCAGCCAGCACTTGCAATCCTCCGTCTTAAAGGAATTTACTTGTATTTTTTTGTAGATTTTGGTAATATAAGAGCGAATTTTAATAGAAATTATTGGAGGAATTTTTGTGAAGTTAAAAACCAAAACGATGTTAATGATTTTGGTACCAGTATTTCTAATTTTCGCTCTTGTTTTTGCTTTAGTAGGATTTAGTGTTTATAAGGTACAAAGGGAAAATGCCATTCTTTTAACCGAAACAATGGCTCAGGATTATGCAGGTGAAGTTAAAGCAGAGTTAGAAGAACCCTTGGATGCTGCCCGAACCATAGCTTATACTATGGAAGCGCTGATAAATAAAGGTTCTTCGGATAGGGAAAGTGTTAATGCTATTTTAAATAATATTCTGGCCGGTAATGAGAAATTTTCCGGTATCTGGGTTTGTTTCGAACCTAATACTTTTGACGGTAAGGATAGCGAATATGCAGGTACTGATGGACATGACCAGACGGGGCGGTTTATTCCTTACTGGTATAGGGATGGTTCCGCTATAAAAACTGAGGCTATAAAAGATTATACCCTGGATGGACCAGGAGATTTTTATCAACTGGCTTTTAAATCCGGGGAAGAAACTATTTTAGAACCATTTGAATACGAGCTTAACGGGGTTATGGTTATGATGACTACTTTGTCTGTACCTATTAAACACCAGGGCCAAACTATAGGGGTAGCCGGTGTTGATGTTACCTTGGACCAAATGCAGGTAATAGGTGATAGAGTAAAATTGTATCAAACTGGTTTCGGCAGACTGATAACTTCCGAAGGCAATTTAATTATACATCCGAATAAAGACCATTTAGGAAAATTAGCTAGTGAGTTCGAGAGGGGCGACACTCATAATGTAATGGACAAAATTAAAAATGGTGAGGTTTTTACCCAAGAGCTTTATTCCATAGAATATAAAGAAGAGGTAATAAAATCTTTTGCTCCGGTAGTAATAGGTAATACTGCTACTCCCTGGAGCTTTAGCACCGTAGTGCCCAATGAAGAGGTATTTGCCGACCTTTCGGCTCTTTTATTAAAACTGATAATAATCTGTCTAATAGGATTGACGGTTATAGGTGGAGCAATCTTCGTGGTTGCCAATAGCCTGGTTAAATCAATAGCGGACATAACGGAAAGAATTGGTGAAATAGCTGATTATGATTTCACTTATGATGAAAATACCAAAATTAACCGCTACTTAGACCGGAAAGATGAAATCGGCCAAATAGCCAGAGCTATTAGAATTATGCGGAACAATATTGTGGAATTAATTACCTATATCAGTAAAGGAGCCGGCAATGTAGCGGCTACTGCTGAAGAGCTTACGGCGACTTCTGAGCAAGCAGCATCGGCTGCTGACGACCTGGCTAAGACTATTGAAGAAATTGCCCGGGGAGCTGGGGAACAGGCCAGAGACACGGAACAATCAGTGGTTAACTTAGAAGAAGTGGATGGTTTTATAAAACAGGTCGGAGAGTATATAGGCGAACTTAATGGTACCTTAATTGAAATTAACCAACGTAAAGAAGAAGGTTTTGATATTATTAAAACTTTGCTGGTAAAAACTAATGAAAGTAATGAAGCTGCTAAAGGTATTTTTGAAATAGTTGGTAAGAATAATGAAAGTGCCGCAAAAATCGAAGGAGCCAGCACTATGATTCAAAGTATTGCCGACCAGACTAATCTACTGGCACTTAATGCCGCTATTGAGGCAGCTCGGGCTGGAGAGGCCGGTCGGGGCTTTGCGGTGGTAGCGGAAGAGATAAGAAAGCTGGCGGAACAGACTAATGGTTTTACCAGCGAGATTAAACAAGTTATAGAGGAATTAAAAGCCAGGTCACAAGGGGCTGTTAAAACCATGGAAACAGTAAAAGATATAGTAGATGCGCAGACTGATAGTGTACAAGAAACCGGGCATAGATTTGAGCTAATTGCAAATTCTATTGGTACTACCGAGCTTATAATAGAAAAACTCAGCGAGGGAATTAAAGTACTTAATACTAATAAGGATAAATTAATGGTCTTAATGCAAAATTTATCCGCCATATCGGAGGAAAATGCGGCCGGCACCGAACAGGCTTCCGCCGCTACCCAACAACAAGCTGCTTCCAGTACAGAAATGGCTAGAGCCAGCGAAGGTTTAGCGGAAATAGCTACAGAATTGCAAGACATGATTAGCAAGTTTAAGGTTTAATAAATAATGACAACCCCCGGCCTTATCTTTAATGATAAAGCCGGGGGTTAATTTACTTTATAATAATCATGTCACCCAGAGTATAGTTTAAGTTTTTTTACAAAGTAATTAACATAAAATTAAAAAACCATCTTAAAATATAAGGTATACTGAGTTAGGAACACTCTTTGGATTAGATTAAGCCATTTTTGGAGGGCTTTTTATGGAAAATACGCCGTTATTATTTTCATTGCTATTTTTCATGGCCTTTGCGGTGTACTTGTTTTTCGGGATATATATTATTTATAGGAATCCCCGGGAGAATCTTAATAAATTATTTTTCGCCGTTTCTGTTTCTTTGTGTTTTTGGTCTTTGGGATTTGCCTTAGCTAATGGTGCGCCTGATTTAGAAACCGCTTTATTATGCAGAAGATTTTCTGCTCTAGGTTGGGGTTCTGTATATGCATTATTCCTGCACTTTCTCATATTGCTTACCGGTTTTAAGCCTCTGCTTAAGAAGCGCCTGCTTTTACTGCTATTGTATCTTCCAGCAGTTATTACTATATATGTTTTTTCTCTTTCTAATGCTATTACAAGCACCCAGTATAACCTGGTCAAAATAGATTATGGTTGGGTTAATGTAGCCGTACAAAACGGTTGGACTATGTTTTTTCAAACTTATTACATAGTCTATATGTTAGCTGGTTTGCTGATTCTTATGTATTGGAAAATAAAATCATCTGATAAAGTTATTAAAAAACAGGCTAATCTAATATTCATGGCACTTTTTGTTTCTCTAATCCTGGGAAGCTTAACTGATGTAATCTGGAGTTCTAGATTAACCACACCTTTACCGCAAATAGCCCCGGTATTGAATCTTATCCCTATTGCCGCTATCTATTATCTGATTAATTGTTACGGCCTGATGCGGGAGATAGATGAGGAACCAGATGAGTTATTACTGAATAGTGAAGCCAGAATTAAATTGTATTATTATTTGTCCGTGGCATTTTTAGCTGGAGGAATGCTTAGCTTTTTGGCTTATTTCTTATCACACATGATAAATGATAAGGAAAGCTTAATATCCACACTATATGCGGGGGGAACCTTGTTCATAATGGGAGGGGCAATCCTGGTATCTCAGGTTATAAAAAATAAAAAAATAAAAGATTACTTTGCCATCGTCATGATTATTGGCAGTATTCCCCTTATTACCTTTAGATTTGTAGAATATGCAGGCAGAACCGTCTGGGCTTTCCCGTTTATATTAATAATAGTATCCTTGATTTTTGATTCTCGAATCCCGCTATTGCTCATAACCGGTGTAACTATTATGACCCAGATATTGGTTTGGATATATGCTCCGGCAGAAGCAGTGGGGATAGAAAAATTTGATTATATTTTAAGGATAGGCATGATTATCATTGCCTTTTGGTTAGGTGCTTTTGTCAATGAAACTTATATCAAAAGGTTAAAAGAAAACCTGCTCCAAATTGAGCTGCAAAAGATTATTTCAGAGATTTCCGCTATTTTTGTTAGTCTTAATCTAAGCAATATTGATGAAAAAATTAATATTATGCTGAGTAAAATAGGCCGGTTCTTTTTGGCGGAGCGGGCTTATTTATTTATGACTAATAAATCGGATAATACTATGACTTATAGCCATGAATGGTGTGGAAAAGCAGTAACCTCTAAAATAGGGAAAACTCCTGTAATGTCACTAGATGCTTTTCCCCTCTGGATGGAACTATTGAAAAATAATCGACTGGTGTTTATCGAGGATGGGGAGCAGCTACCGGATGAGGACGGCGCGGAAAAAGAATGGATGACTCAAAAAAATATTAAATCTCTGGTACTAGTCCCGGTCTTGGGTAATAAAACCCTCTTAGGTTTTATCGGATTAGACGCTATAGATTCCTTTAAAAAATGGACTGACCATCACTGGGAATTATTAAAAATACTGGCTAATTTGCTGGCTGATGGATTGACCAAAAACCAGGCGGAAATAGAGATCCAATATATGGCTTATTATGACCGGTTAACCGGTCTTCCTAATCATACTTTGTTTGTAGATAGACTAAGTCAGGCTATTCACCTGGCTAAACGCAACGGCAAATTTGTGGGGGTAATCTTTATAGATCTGGATAGCTTTAAGACGGTGAATGACACTATGGGTCATGCGGTGGGGGATACTATTATTAAAAAAGTTGCCCAAATTTTAGTGGGGTGTTTACGAAAAACTGATACAGTTGCCCGGTTTGGCGGAGATGAATTTTTGTTGATGATAAATAATATGGCAGATAGTGAGAATATTACTATGATTGCCAACAACATCATGAGCTTGTTTGAAAAACCCCTGGATGTAAACGGACAGGAGTTTTTCATTACTTGTAGTGCAGGTATTGCCGTTTATCCCTATGACGGTGAGGATGCGGAAACCTTAATTAAAAATGCGGATATTGCCATGTATAAGGCTAAATCAAGGGGTAAAAACCAGTTTGCTTTATGTACGGTAGATATGAAAGAAGAAGTAAAAAGAAACATGATCTTATCTAACAACTTGTATAGGGCCTTGGAGCGTGAGGAGCTGACTATATTCTACCAGCCCCAGATCAGTTTACATACAGGTCAAATTATAGGTTTAGAGGCTTTACTGCGTTGGAAACATCCGGAAATGGGAATGATACCCCCCGATGTTTTTATACCTTTGGCGGAAAGTAATGGTTTGATTAATAGCATTGGTGAGTGGGTTTTAAAAACAGCTATCAGCCAGAATAAGAAGTGGCAAGACATGGGATTACCCTCCCTGCGCATGGCGGTAAATCTATCTATCATTCAATTTAATAATTCCCGTATCGTTGATAATGTGAAAAATATCCTTAAGGAAACCGGGTTGAATCCGGAATATCTCGAATTAGAAATTACGGAAAGTATAGCCATGAGAGAAACCGGTCATATAATATCAGTTTTAAATAAGTTCAAGGAGCTGGGTGTGTCCATATCTATTGATGATTTTGGCACTGAATATTCCTCGCTTAACCGCCTGAAAATGTTGCCGGTCGATCGGATAAAAATTGATATGCAATTTGTTCAAGGTATTGAGGGCAGTGAAAAAGATCAAGCTATTACGGATATTATTATTAATTTAGGCAAAAGTCTGGGACTTGAGGTTCTGGCTGAAGGTGTTGAAACAGAGCCTCAGTTGGAATTTCTTAACCGGAAAATGTGTGATGATGTGCAAGGCTACTTCTTTTATAAACCTATGCCCGCCAAGGAGATTGAAGAAATACTGCGGGGCAGTAGTAGAGTTTAAATAGCTTAAGCTATTTTATTAAATCTGGTTAAAGGATTAAGCTGAGGTTTTGTAGTATTTATTAGTAATGAGGATTAACGATTTACATTAGAAATCCTTAAGCCCGGTTGGCTGAGGGTTTTCTTATTTTCGGGGTGGTTTAATGATAATAAGAAAAGAGATTGAAAAAAGAGAAATTAATACCTTGGCTGCTTATGCCTGTTTAGCCGTTGATTCTAAAGGCCGAAACTTGCCTGAGGAACCAGACCCGATAAGAACTTGCTATATGGTGGACCGGGACCGGATTGTCCATTCTAAATCTTTTCGCCGTCTAAAACATAAGACCCAAGTATTTATAGCCCCCCCGGGAGATCATTACCGGAGTCGTTTAACTCATACCCTGGAAGTTAACCAAATTGCTAAGACTATAGGAGCCGGGCTAAATTTAAATATTGATTTAATAGAAGCTATAGCCCTAGGTCATGATGTGGGACATACCCCTTTTGCTCATGCCGGGGAACAGATCCTGAATGAACTCATTTCCTCAGGTTTTCGCCATAATGAAAATAGTATCCGGGTACTAACCAAAGTTGAGCGGCGCAAAAATCAAAACGGACTTAATTTAAGCCAGGAAGTTTTGGATTGTATTTTGCATCATAGTGGTTATGGAACTAATGCCAATCAGGCCTATACTTTAGAAGGGCAAGTTATTCGTATTAGTGATAAGGTGGCCTATGTTCAGCATGATATTGATGACTCCATAAGAGCGGGACTCCTAAAAATAGACGATATTCCCCGGGAGTATCTGGAGGTATTAGGATTTACCCATAGCCAGCGTAAAGCTACCTTAGTAACTGATGCTATAGCTTATACCCGGCAGCAAATTGAGGTTAAAAGCGATTATGAAGTAGGGCTTAGCCCCCTTATAGAACAGACCTTTAGAAAGCTAAGAGCCTTTATGTTCGAATACATTTATCAAGGCTCGGTATGCCAAGCTGAACGAACCAGAGCCATGTTTATAATCGAGCATCTTTTTAATTATTATAAAAAACATCCCGCTAAAATGAGTCCGTTGTATAAACAAATTGCCGATGAAGAAGGTTTGGAAAGGGCGGTAGCAGATTATATTTCCGGGATGAGTGATGGTTACTGTGTGGAATTATTCAAGGATATATATATTCCCCAATCCTTAGTTCCCGATGCCTTGAAGATTTTCCCTGATGATGGTTTAAATTAATTTATTTTAGACAAATTTCGAATATTTAGAAGGAATTTATATCTGCTTATAGAATAGTAGGTGAGGTAATGGCAAGGTATTATAACGATGATATTGTAGGAGAAATCCAATCTCGCTTGGATATAGTGGAGGTAGTATCTGAAACTGTTAACTTAGCGAGAAAAGGTAACCGCTATTGGGGTAGGTGTCCTTTCCATGAGGAAAAGACGGCTTCTTTTTGTGTTACACCGGAAAAAAATATGTTTTACTGTTTCGGATGTAATACCGGGGGAGATATATTTTCCTTTTTAATGAAAAGAGATAGTCTTAATTTTTCCGAAGCCATAGAAGTTTTAGCTGCTAAAGCCGGCATTGAAAGGATTAATACTGTTTCCAGTCCGGAATTTGACCGCAAGAAACACCTGGCAGCGGTTAATTTAGCGGTAGCCGAGTATTATCATCAATGTCTAACTAAAACTAGCAGCTATGCGGGGAAGTATTTTACTAAACGCAACGTAAATCAGGATACTATTAATAGATTTAAGCTGGGATTTGCGGATGAGGCTTGGAACAGTCTGGAAAATTATATTACCCGAAAAGGCTTTTCGGCCGAAGATTTAAGTTTAATCGGGTTAATTAAAAAAAGTGACCGAACTAATAAGTATTTTGATTTGTTTCGTAATCGTATAATTTTTCCCATTTTTGCTCATAACGGAAATATTGTGGGTTTTGGCGGCCGAGCCATTGATGATACTATGCCCAAATATCTAAATAGTCCGGAAAGTGAAATATTTGCCAAACGCAGAAATTTATATGGCCTTTTTCAGGGCCGGGAATCTATAAGACAAAATAATCAGGTAATCTTGGTAGAAGGATATATGGATTGTATCAAACTTCACCAATATGGAATATGTAATGCGGTAGCTTCCTTAGGTACGGCTTTTACTGATGAACAGGCTAAACTAATAAAAAGATATGCCGAAGAAGTGGTTATTTTGTATGACGGAGATGAAGCCGGGCAAAGGGAAACCTTGAAAGCTATTGACATATTAGTGAAAGAAGATGTAAAAATTGACGTAATTACATTACCAGGCTCGAAAGATCCAGATGAATATCTGGATTTGTATGGAAAAGAGGATTTTTTACATTTTTTAAAGAATAATAAGATTAGTTATATCGAATTTAAATTAAACCGATATCTAAATGAAGTTGAACCTGGGCATATTGAAGATAAAATAAAAATCATTAACCGATTGCAGGATGATATTAAATATATCGACAGTGAACTAAAAAAAGATTATTTAGTTAAACTCATAGCTCAAAAGCTAAAAATTGAAGAAAATGTCATTTACCGTGAATTTGGTATAAATCGCAATTTAGAGCTGCAAAAAGGTATAAAAAGGAATAAAAAGCAAATAATTAGAGATAATAAAGATTACGGCAATTATACCTTAGAAGAGAGATTATTGGCAGCAGCTATTAATAATCAGGATATATTTAAAAAACTAGATGATTTTGAGGCCTTTGACATGTATGCTGATGCTAATTTGCAAAAAATAGCTTATATTTTTAAAAATTATAGAGGTATTTCTGAATTGGAGTTAGAGCAGATAGTGAGAGAAAAAGGTCTGGAAAATTTATGGGTGCGAATAATGCTATCCATGGAGGAAGCCCCTATAAAAGAATATGAAATTAATGATTTTTTAAGAATGGTTACTAAAAACAGAAGGCAGAAGCAGTGGCAGGATATGCATAAACAGTTAAGCAATATAGGGCAAAATGGTAATTTTGATACTATGCTCAACTTTATTTTAAATCTTAATATAGTTATTAATAATACCCGGGAAGGGGGGATAAAATGAAACTGGACAAAAAACTAGCTGAATCAATAAGTAGCTTAGCTGAAAAAGGTAAAAAGAAAAAGAACTTAACTTATGATGAAATCATCGACGATTTACAAGGCTTTAATTTAGAGCCTGATCATATAGATGATGTACTTGAACACCTTCAATCTTTAGGCATAAACTTAACCAATGATTCAGAACTAGAAGAAGAAGAAATAGAAAATGAAAATATTGAGACCGAGGATTTGACGGTACCTGATGGTATTGAAATAGATGATCCGGTAAGAATGTATTTAAAGGAAATTGGGAGAGTTCCCCTCTTAACTGCGGATGAAGAAATTGACTTAGCCGAAAGAATAGAAGCAGGAGAAGAGGAAGCTAAAAGGCAATTAGTTGAAGCTAATTTAAGATTAGTTGTTAGTATTGCTAAGCGCTATGTAGGGCGTGGTATGCTTTTCTTAGATTTAATTCAAGAAGGTAATTTGGGACTCATGAAAGCGGTAGAGAAGTTTGATTACCGTAAAGGCTTTAAATTTAGTACTTATGCTACATGGTGGATAAGGCAAGCTATAACCAGGGCTATAGCTGATCAGGCTCGAACTATTCGTATACCAGTACACATGGTAGAAACTATTAATAAACTATCCAGAGTGCAAAGAACTCTGGTACAAAGTTTAGGCCGAGATCCAACCCCTAGTGAAATTGCAGTAGAAATGGATATTCCTGTTGACCGGGTAATTGAAATAATGAAGGTAGCACAGGAACCAGTTTCTCTGGAAACTCCCATAGGGGAAGAAGATGATAGTCATTTGGGCGATTTTATTACTGACGAAGATGCTGAATCTCCCGAGGAATCTGCTTCATTTGTTTTGCTAAGGGAGCATCTGGATGGTATATTAAATACCCTGACTGAAAGAGAAGAGAAGGTTCTGCGCTTAAGGTTTGGATTAGATGATGGCCGACCCAGAACCTTGGAGGAAGTCGGGCAAGAATTTGGCGTAACCAGAGAAAGAATTAGGCAGATTGAGGCTAAAGCGCTAAGAAAATTAAGGCATCCTTCCCGTAGTAAAAAACTAAAAGACTATATAGAATAGTATTTTTAAATGAATACATGCGGATAGCTTGACAAGCAAGTCTTGAGATTATATAATAATCAACGTTGGGGCGTTCCTCGATAGCTCAACGGTAGAGCATCCGGCTGTTAACCGGAGGGTTGTAGGTTCGAATCCTACTCGAGGAGCCATTAAAAGCAAATAAGGCGGTAACACAATAGTTACCGCTTTTTACTTGAAATAAAGCGAATTTTTTGCTATGTTTTAAGTCAAGTTCTTCTAAAATATTAATAAAGAACCGAGCCCGCAAAAAAAAGTTGAAAACACTATTGACCTTTGCTAAGATTTTTAATATACTAACTCTTGCGGGGTTTACGAAGCAAAGCCCGGGCCTATAGCTCAGTTGGTAGAGCTACCGGCTCATAACCGGTTGGTCCCAGGTTCGAGTCCTGGTAGGCCCACCATCAACATGGCCCCTTGGTCAAGCGGTTAAGACACCGCCCTTTCACGGCGGTAACAGGGGTTCGAGTCCCCTAGGGGTCACCATTTAGGGCGATTAGCTCAGTTGGGAGAGCACCTGCCTTACAAGCAGGGGGTCGGCAGTTCGAGCCTGTCATCGCCCACCATTTTACAAAATGAAAACACTTTCTATCTAATTGATGAATAGTTGGATAGAAAGTGTTTTTTCATTTCTGGTATTTGACTGAAAATAATTAAATTGTAAAACGGTTTACTAAATCATTTAGTAAAGTGGCCTTTTCGTCCAAATTATCGGCAATGGTTTTTATATCCAAGGCTGCTTTAGTGGAAGACTGGGCCTCTTCAGCAATTTGCTGGGAGCTTGACGCAACTTGAGAGATGTTCAGAGCCAGTATTTCCACAGAAGAGGTGATTTGTTGTACAGCAGTTTTTAAATTGCCGGAGTTTTGGGTGATTTGGTGAGCTGAATCGGCAATAATATTGCTGTCTTGCAGATATTGCTGGCCGGCCGCTTCCATCAGTTCATAATCGGCTAATACTTTAGTATTAATAAAATCAAGCACCGAGGTTGAATTGTTAATCAGGGCCAGGATGGATTCCTGCACCTGAGAGGTGAGTTCTTGAATATTGCGTACGGTCAACTGGGAATTCTCCGCCAGCTTCCTGACTTCGTCCGCTACCACCGCAAAGCCCCTGCCGCTTTCTCCCGCCCGGGCAGCTTCAATGGCGGCGTTTAAGGCTAAGAGGTTAGTCTGGTCGGCAATGGCGCCGATTTCTTCCGTTAAGCCGGAAATACGGTCTACAACTTTAGCCCGCTCAATGGCTAGCCCTAAGTCTTTTTTAATATTGCCATATAAATTACGGGTTTCCTCCCCGGCCTGTATGGCATTGGAGCGAACTTGACCGGCCCGTTTTTCCACGGCTAGGGCATTGGCTTTCTGATTTTCCAGTTCTTGCAAAGATGCACTTAAGGTTTGCAATATTTCCACCGAAGTGGAGGAAATTTCTGTAGTACTGGCTGATAATTCATCCATGCTGGCGGCAATTTCCTGGGTAGCTGCAGATGCTTCTTGGGTAGCCGTATTAATGGTAGTCTGGCTAACTTTAAGCATGTGGCTGGCCTGGTCAACATCACCGGCAGAAGAGGAGATATTAACGATAATTGTATGTAAATTATCCAGGAAAGAATTAAAGGATTCCGCCAGAGATTCCAGTTCATCTCCGGTTCTGATATTCAGACGTTGGGTTAGGTCAGCACCTGCGCTAACCAGATTATTTAGTTTATTTTTTAGTATTTCCAGGGGCAGCACAATTTTCCGGGCCGAAAAAACAGATAACCATAAACTAATCAACATACTAATCAAGGTAAAGATGGCAATGAGCTTCAGGCTGTGCTTAAAGCTGGCATCAATAGATGCCGCATCTACATCTACACAGGCGATGCCCACCACTGTTCCAGAGGAATTTCTTATGGGTGCATAGCCACTTACTTGGCTGCCCCATTGATCCGTATAAGCTTCTTCGTCGGCTGAAGGGGTTCCGGCGAAGGCAGGTTCCATTTCTTCTATTAGCTCATACTCTGAATACAGGGGACTGTGATCTTCACCTATGCCACTATCCAAGATAAAACAAGTTTGATCTTCGCCCTTTTTTTCCAGGGTGTATACAAATTTAACTCCTGTATCGTTGGCGAATTTTTGCAGCATCTGGACTTGGGCTTGATAAGCGGGATCATTTTCGGAGCTTATATGGGACAGGGAATTGCCATCTACCAGCAAGGCCACTGAGGAAGCTAGGCTGACAGCGTTGGTGCGTACATTTTGCAGAGTGTTTTCTTTAATATACAGGGCAAAAAAAGTACCCATAAGCAAAGAAATGATTAAACAAATTCCCACGGTGTTAATAGTCAGTTTACGTTTCAAACTGCCGGAATAGGCCTTTTTTAGTATTAACCAAAATTTCATAACTATTTCTTTGACCTCCTGCTTTTTTTCATTCTTTTTATATTTTAACTCCAGTATAAACAGCAAAGCTGGCTGACCAACAAATCCCATACCGAACTTGCAATTTCATGTAATAAACCCTGAAATATTTAGTAGTAAAAATCATTATGTCATTAGTAATTCACCAGATTTCAATCAGAATAAGGCCGAATATTTTAACAGCCATTGCGTTAGTCCTAAGTCAGTGAATTAATTAGGGACTTTTGACTAAAAAGGAAGAATATGTATTGGACACAATGATATTAGAATTCCACGGCAAATCGTATAATCCTTTTCCAAGCAAATAAAAAAGATTAGCGCCATGGCAAAGATAAGAAGATAAAGAGATGGAAAAATCAGAAGGAAGGCTGCCCCAATATTACGGTAATAAGTAAAATCGGATGCTAGGCAGGAGTTAAAAGAAAACCGGGGAATTTAATGAGTATGGATAAATGCTGAAATGATCAGGTCCTTTTTAGTTTCTGCTTACCCATTGCAAATCATTAATAAGCAATTTACCTTCCCCATGGTGGGCAGTAATATAATAAATATAACTGTCACCTGAAACATAGCAATTATCATAAACGACTTTTAGGGTAAGCCGGTCATCCTCAGCGTAAAAGCTGCAATTTTTTAGATCATCTTCGGTAAATACAGGAATTCCTTCCTGGCAAATAATTATCTGTTTTTCAAGCTTATCATCCCAATAGGTGAAATAATCTAAAATTCTAAATGATAGTTCTTCACTAAAGGCTTCTTGCAGGTAGGTAAAACCATTTTCCATTTCCTCACCGTGGCGGGACACTAATTTGCCCTCCAGGTTATAAGTATCGGTGAAAAATGAAGTATAGATATTAAAACACTCTACTATATTTAGAATCTCTTCATATTCTGCCACAGTAGCTTGATCTGCCGGGATATATTCCGTTTCAATATAAGCTAAAGTGCTGGGATAAGCTTCAGCACTGCCCACCAGGCAAAATAAAATAGTGATTAAAGTTAATAAAAAACCGCGCATATTTTTCCTCCTTATGTATATATAACAGTATAGCCTTTTGGTAAAAATTAACAAAAAGATTTTTGTCGGTTTATATATGGGATTGATTATTAAATAATCTAATAATAACGACAAATTGTAATAAAGAATAAGAAATATTTTGCTATAATATAAAAGAGTGATAATTTAGAAAATAAAAATAATTAATTAGGGGGAATTAGTAATGCTGGATCAGTTTACGAAATCAGTCAAGACTCTGCCACAATTGTTTAATAACACGGTAAGTAATTTCGGTGACAGGCCCGCTATGAAATTTAAACTGGAAGGTACATATGTTTCACTTAATTATCGTGGTTTTGCTAACATAGTCGAAGAAATGGGCAATGGTTTAATGAGTTTAGGGTTAGCCAAAGGTGAGGGAGTAGCCCTAATGGCACATACCAGTGAAAGATGGGGCTGGGCAGATTGGTCAATTCAAACTAGCGGCGGTATAACTATTACTATTTATCCTTCTTTATCAGCTCCGGAAACCGCTTTTATTGTAAATCATTCCGAGGCTAAGTATCTATTGGCCGGATCTGATGAAATTGCTAAGCGCGTTTTAAGTGTATGGGATGAAATGCCCACTTTAGAAAAAATTATTGTTTTAGAATCAATTTCAGAGTTAAATGATGAAAGAGTTATTGATATAACTGCTTTAAAAAATATGGGCCGTAGTTATATGCGGGAAAATCCAGGAGCATATAAGGCCAGATGTGAGTCTATTGCCCCCCATGATCCCTCCAGCATCATTTACACTTCCGGTACTACCGGGGACTTAAAAGGCAGCTTATTGAGCCAGGAAGACTTGGTAGGAGCCTTAACACGAAGTCTTAAACATATGGAAATAGGCGGATATAGTGCCAGCTATAATGATATGGCTTTTTCCTTACTCCCTCTGGCCCATATTTGGGAAAGAAATAATTCCTATTTAGCTATGATTGCAGTTGGCGCCTGTATAGGTTTTGCTGAAAAGCCTACCACTCTGGTTCAGGATATTCAAGAAATTAAGCCTACCTGGGTACTTTTAGTACCACGGCTCTGGGATAGAATTTATTCGGGATTTAGAGGGGCCTTTACCAGTAACCCGGATGGAAAAGCCTTATTTGATTGGGCTATAGAAGTAGGGGAAAAGGTTTTAGAGAAGCGTACCCAGCCTAATGGTGCCGTGGATTTTACAGTAGACCCTACGGAAGGCTTAGATGAAGATTTAGCGGCCGACTTTAAGAAGGCTGATGATATGGTATTTAGTCAACTAAAACAGCTTCTGGGCGGAAGACTGCGCATACCTTATTCAGGCGGAGGACATTTACCTTATGATTTGCATCGCAACTTTATGATTCTTAATTTTCCTTTATTAAATGGCTGGGGGCTTACGGAAACTGCAGCCGGCATAAGTCATGGTTATCCTAATGCTACTAAGATTGGCTGGTTATCTAAAATGGTCCCCGGTGTGGAAGCCAAATTGGAAGAAGATGGCGAAATATTAGTAAAAGGAATTGGGGTCATAAAAGAATACTACAAAAATCCTCAGGAAACCGCAGAATCTTTTACGGAAGATGGATGGTTTAAAACCGGTGATTTGGGTGAATTTGATGAAGAGGGTTTCTTACGCATTGTAGACCGTAAAAAACATATTATAGTAATGGATACCGGCAAAAATGTAGCCCCGGCTAAAATAGAATCTAAGTTTACCAATAGTCCGGTAATCGAACAAGTAGTTATATTAGGAGATAACCTTAAATTTATTTCGGCTTTATTAGTACCGGCATTTGATGTAATCATTTATATGTTAAGAGAAAAAGGTATAGCTTTTGATGAAACTAAATTGAAGTACGCAGAGATTAATGGGATACAGACTTGTATTGAAGTGGGTCATGATATAGTAGAAAGTCCTTTTGTCCAAGAACTAATAGATGCAGAAGTGAAACGTATCAATCAATACTTAGAAGATTATGAAGATATTAAGGCCTATACTATTTTAGCCCGGAAATTTACCGAAGAAGACGGGGAGCTTACCCCCACTATGAAGATTAAACGTAAAGTAGTTTTAGAACATTATGCCGATGCCGTAAAAAAAATGTACCAATAACCAAAAAAAAGGTGGCTGCCTATCCAGGTATCCACCTTTTTTCATACATATCTTAACTTTATGCTCATTTTATCCTGCCTTAATATCTAATTTTAAAAGGCCATATTCAGCTTAACAAGCGTTTATATTTGCTATATCCGCTTCTGCTCATAGGAATTTTGGGCCAATCATCTCCCAGTTCAATTTCATAAGTACGGTCACTAAGATGGATTATGCTTTTAATCTGTTTCGTATTTACTATAAATGACCTGTGAACCCTGACGAAATCAGAGTTCAGTTGGTGTCCTAACTCCTTTAAGGGCTGATTCGTAATCCACTGTCCCGCTTTAGCATTGATAATAGTTTGTTTGCCTTCTGCCTCGATATAGATGATGTCCTCTTTGAGGATGAAGTCTTTTTTGCGTTTGGCCGGAACTACTAATGTAGGAGCATTTACTTTATTATGGGATTTAATATTGTCAGCCACTTCTTTTATGATTGCTTTAAATTCTTCGATAACAATAGGCTTTAAGATATAATTATAAGGATGAACCGCAAAGGAACTAAGGGCATATTGAGGGTGAGCAGTAACGAAAACTAATACTGCTTCCCGGTCAAAGCTGTAAATTTGTTGGGCAACTTCTAAACCAGTTAAATCATCATTAATCAATTCAATGTCTAACAAAATCAAATCCGGCTGATGAAGTCTGGCTAATTGAATAGCTTCTTTTCCTTCAGAGGTAGCCATAACATTAGTTACTTCCGGAATACTATGTAATAACATGGTGAAAAACTCACGCGTATTAACCTCATCCTCGAGCAGCAGGACATCCATTCAGATTCTCCTTACTATCTTTCTTTCAAACATTCGGGAATTTCAGGTTCGTACAATGTCCATATACTTCTGGAATCTAAACCTAGGCTGGAAACAAAGAACAACATCATGGCAAAATTAGCCAATACGAAAACTTGTAATTTCTTAAACAACCTCTTCACCTCCTTTACTAAAAACAGCCAATATATTATCCAGGCTATCAATAAAACGATAACCAATTGGCATCATTAAAAAAGAACTGCACAGGGACCCTAGGCTGGCTGCCAAAGCATAGGCGGGAAAATTATGGGCTAGGAAAGCCAGTACTACCAAGCTCCATACTCCTAAAGCCCATAAGCTTTCCTTTTTTTGTTTTAAGCGCTTTTCCATATTAGTAATTCTTTTTTTCTCGGTATCCGCCGGTACCCATCTGACAATTACGTAGAGGGCGATAAAAAGGGCGGATAAAAAGACGGTATAGACATAAGCTGTATCTATTTCTAAGACAGCCACATAGCTCATGCCCAATATCATGAATAAGCCTACTGTTAAACACCTTAAATAAGTCTTCAAATGTATGCCTCCCCCTAACCAACGGAATAATACTAAAGTAAGGGTGAAAATTAAAGTGGTAGGCAGGATACCTAGTAATACAGCCCCAAGTATAATTAATACCAGTTTAATCATTGAGCCTAATAATATTTCCAAACCATAAGCATATACGGCTACCTGGTCAGTATTAGCATCCAGTTGTCTGCCCAATGCCTCGGCAGTCTTCCGGCAAATATAGCTTATCATCCGCCCCGTCTCCTTCTTTATCGGTTATTTTAACTGTAACGTGGGTTTTGCGGTTACAGGTTATTTCAATATTACCTCCATATTGCTCCAGCAACTGCTTGACTAAAAAAAGGCCATAGCCCCGGCCTAAAGAACCTTTAGTAGTGTAACCGGGTTCATATATCCTGGTTTTATCCAAGATGGTGGTACCATTGTTGGAAATGTAAATAACGTACTGACCATTTTGATAGCTTAACTCTAGTGCTACCCGGGGATGTTCCGCATAGATAGCCGCGTCTATGGCATTTTCAATCAAGTTGCCCAATAGGGTATTTAAATCCCAGGGAGGAATATCTAATTTAGAAAAATCACTTTTTACGGCTACCGCAAATTCTATGCCCTGGGCTTCGGCAGTAGCCCTTTTAGCATTAATCAGAGTGGTAATGGCAGGATGACCGGTATTTATCATGGTTTCCATACAGCGGTACTCTTTGGCAATAGCATTGATATATTCCATTAATTCATCATGTTTACTCAAATAGGCTAAGGCTTGCAGATATTGAAGATGGCGTGAATATTCGTGTTTTTGGGTACGTAAAAGCAAGTTTAGCGCTTCAATTTCCATAATATGCTGTCTTAAGAGCTTAATTTTAGTATGATTTTCGATATCTTTTTCCAATTGTTTTATAGACAAAACCGTCAATATGAAAATAATTACTACAACTAAGTTAACCCAGGGTAATAAGGCTTTTAAAGCCGACATATCCTGAGCAGCCAGGATACCGTGGTTAATGGTGAGAATCGCTAAGCTTTGAAAAAGCAAAGTAAATAATACAATTAAGCTGCGTCTTTCCCTCATATATAGTTATCCTTTTCCCCAAGATTATAAATATAAAAGTTCTTCCGGCGTATGATGATGTAAAGTATTATGGCTACTAATAAAATAGGAGCGAAACAGCCTATATTAAGCCACGGGTTAAGTGATAAATCTACAACCGAAGTGGAGGTTAGACTGAAAAATATAGGAACCCATATGCCTTCAATAACTCCCATAATCATAGCACCTAGTATGGCTGCAAAGAAATTATATAAAATGTTTCCTCTATTAATTAAAGTAATAGAAAGAGCCATTACCAATATTATTAATATCGAATGTAGCCCGGGGGTGACAAAGGTTCCTCTTAAAAAATAAGTAACAATACCTACTAAGCAGGCCGCGGCTAAACATTTTCTGAAATCCAGATGCCGATTAAATAATTGAAATCCTATCAGAATGCTCAAAAATACTTGCGGAATAGTAAGTAAAAGAATACTGTACCACGGCAATGTAAACATAATTTCCCCCATAAAGCCGGTTATTTTTCACTTTAATAATGATTTTCAACATAAGGTAAATAATTCCTGCTTAATAATTGGGTATTCATACCCTTAAAACGGGATTTCACGCCGTGTAAGCGGGATTTAAAGGAATTAGGGCAGGGAGATATATGGAACATATGGAACTAAATATTATCATGATCATGCGGAATAGGAAATAGAGGGGCTGACCAAGAAAAGACAAAGAAAGTCAATAAAAGTTCTATAAATTATAAATGAAAAGTTTATTAAAAGGAGTGATTTGTGTTGAATAAAATTAAACGATTTGTGATTTATTTTATATATATTTTAGTGGTGGGCTATTTAATTATGAAAGGTAATGATTTTTTTCGGTATTTACGTGAGGTATATTTAATTAAATATGACCCGACCTATCTTTGGATTTGGTTTGCAGTATTCCCTATTTTGGTTGGCATCTTACTGGCATTGCCATATTTGCTGTCCATAATAAATAAACCGGGGAAATTACAGTTTGACTGGGTTAAGTTTTTAGCCGTAGGTATTCCGTCTTTCTATGCTGCTATTACTCCCATCTATATTTTGATTTGTCTCAATCATCCCGAATTTGTGTTGAAATTAAGTGATTATATATTTATGCTGCATGAACGTTTAATTGTTATAAGCGGGGTAGTATTCGGTTTTGTTTTAGTCAGCTCTTTTTATAAAAAAGAACTTAAATAAAGCATTATTGCGGGAGGCTTAGGCAAAATAAAGCGGCATACTGGCAAGTATACCGCTATTTTAGTTGTATTATATAGACAAGCTTTTTGAACAGATAAAATATTTCCTACACTTCGTGATAGCTTACTCCTAAAAGACCGGGGCCGGTGTGAACGCCTAGAGCCGGACTAATATCAGAGACTATCAATTCGCTGACATTAGGCAATTTTTTAAGCCGTTCCACTAATTTATCCAGCTCCTGCTTAGCTCCTCCATGCATTACGGCCAGCCTGATTTGCTTTTCCTCTACCGCCTGTTCAATAATTTGCGCTAATCTATCAATGGATTTGTGTCGGCCTCTAGCCTTGGCAAAAGTAAAATACTTGCCTTCGGCATTTACCGATATTATAGGTTTTAAATGTAAAAACTGACCCAGCATAGCGGCCACATTTCCTATTCTGCCTCCCCGTCTTAAATACTCTAAGGTTTCTAAAACATAATAAATATGAACTTTAGGCTGCAGGTTAGTAAGATTTTCCACTACCTTCTCAAAGCTTAAGCCTTTGCCAATATTTCTCGCTGCATCAAGCACCATCCAACCGGTAGCAATGGACAAGGTTTTAGTATCGAAGACTTTTACTACCATATTATCTATATCTTTGGCGGCCAGCTTTACGGCTTGATAAGTTCCAGACAAACCGCTGGATAAATGAACCGCCAGTAAGTGGGTAAATCCCTCTGCTTTAAGGTTATTAATTATCTGGCTGATTTCTTCCAGGCAAGGCATAGATGTGGTGGGAATTTCTTCCGGCATACGGCTATATACTTCTTCAGGTTGAATATCTACCCGATCGGAATATTCTTGATCAGGATAAATGATTTTTAAGGGCAAAACCTTAATATCATATTCATCTAAAATATGATTAGGCAAATCACAGGCACTATCAGTCAAAAGAGCTATTTTTTCTTTCACGAAGTCACTCCCCTAATTATGTAACGTTAGTTGTATTTTAAGCCAATATATGTTAAAGGGCAAGGGATTATCCAAAACAACTTGACTAATAGGCTATAATAAGCTAAACTCATTCAGTAAAGTAAATATACTTTACACTAAGGAGTAGGCTAATGCTAGAGAAAACTGAACATGTAGTTATGCTCAAGGATTTTTATGGGCCTTTATTAACTGAAAAACAGCAGCATGTGCTGAATTTATACTATGAAAATGATTGGTCACTGGCGGAAATAGCGGCCAGTTTGAATATTACCCGGCAGGCTATTTTTGATTTATTAAAAAGAGCGGAAAGCTCGTTAGTAGAATATGAAAAGAAATTGGGCCTGATGGCCAAATTTAATGATACCCAGCTTAAACTGGAAGAAGTATATAACATATTAAATAAAAAAGAAAATTTAGATCAGGTTCTTTTAAATAAAGCCCTACATATTTTGCGTGAAATTACGGAAGATGTGTAACAGTAAAGGAGGGGTAAAGTGGCATTTGAAGGTTTATCAGATCGGCTCCAGGACATTTTTAAGAAACTACGCGGCAAAGGAAAAATTACCGAAGAAGATGTTAAACTGGCTATGCGGGAAGTACGGCTGGCTTTACTAGAAGCCGATGTCAATTTTAAAGTAGTTAAAGACTTTACCGGAAAAGTTAAAGATAGAGCGGTAGGACAGGAAGTACTGCAAAGTATAACCCCGGGACAACAAATTATAAAAATTGTCCATGATGAAATGACGGCCTTAATGGGCGGAAGTGAAAGTAAGCTTAATTTGTCATCCCAATCACCGGCGGTAATTATGGCCGTAGGTTTGCAAGGTGCCGGTAAAACTACTTCGGTAGCTAAGTTAGCTAAAAGTTTAGTTAAACAAGGCCGCCGGCCCTTACTGGTAGCCGGTGATATATACCGGCCGGCCGCCATTAAGCAATTACAAGTATTGGGGGAACAGACTAATATTCCGGTTTTTGCCATGGGACAAAATAATCCGGTTAATATAGCCAAAGCGGCCCTGGAACATGCTAAAAGTAATAATCGGGATATCGTTATTATAGATACTGCCGGCCGTCTCCATATTAATGAAGAATTGATGGACGAACTTAAGCAGATTAAAGCTATCGTGAGCCCAGATGAAATATTATTAGTGGTAGATGCTATGACCGGACAAGATGCGGTTAATATTGCGGAATCATTTAATAATGACTTAGGTTTGACCGGGGTAATTCTAACCAAACTTGATGGAGATACCCGGGGTGGAGCGGCTCTTTCGGTAAAAGCCGTAACCGGCTGTCCTATTAAATATGTGGGTATGGGTGAAAAGCTTGATGCCCTGGAAGTATTTCATCCGGACCGTATGGCCTCCCGTATATTAGGCATGGGAGATGTATTAAGTCTAGTTGAAAAAGCCCAGGCTAATATAGATACTAATAAAGCTAAAGAAATGGAAAGAAAGATCAGGCAACAAGAATTTACCTTAGAAGACTTTCTGGATCAACTGCAGCAAGTTAGATCTATGGGCCCTTTAGAAGACTTGTTAGGAATGATACCCGGAATGAAAAAACAGCTTAAAGGCATGCAAGGGGATTTTGATGAAAAGGAACTTGCCCGGGTAGAAGCTATTATTAAGTCTATGACTTTTAATGAAAGAAGAGATCCTGCCATTATTAACGGCAGCCGTAAAAAGAGAATTGCCCGGGGCAGCGGTACTAAAGTTCAAGATGTAAACCGTTTGCTGAAACAGTTTGAAGAATCCCGCAAGATGATGAAACAATTGGCTGATTTCGGTAAGAAAGGAAAAAGAGGCGGTATGCCTCCGATGAAGTTTCCTTTTTAATAAATAAATATATAATCTTTAAATTTTGAATTGTGGAAAGGAAAGCTTAGCTTTCCCTACATTAATTAAAAATTAGAAATCAAACCTTAGAGGGAGGTGAACGTATGGCAACAAAAATTAGACTAAGAAGAATGGGTGCTAAAAAAAGACCTTTTTACCGGGTGGTAGTAGCAGATGCTCGCTCGCCCAGAGATGGTAGATTTATTGAAGAAATTGGGTATTATGATCCTTCTACTATCCCTGCAACTATTAAAATTGATGAAGAAAAGGCCATAAAATGGTTAGCTGATGGCGCTAAGCCTTCTGATACTGCTAAATCCTTACTGCAAAAGCAAGGAATCATGGCTAAATTCGCCGAAACCCGCAAATAGGCATAGAATGCAGGGGGTGAACATAAGTGAAAGAATTAGTCGAATATATTGCCAAATCTCTGGTAGATAATCCTAATGAAGTTGAGGTTAGGGAAGTCGAAGGAGAAAGGTCAATAATTCTTGAATTAAGGGTAGCCCCGGAGGATATGGGCAAAGTAATAGGTAAACAAGGCAAAATTGCTAAATCTATTCGCACCTTAACCCGGGCAGCAGCTACTAAAGAAGGAAAACGAGTAGTAGTGGAAATATTAAGATAGGGCTATATTTTAGCCCTTATCGTTTTATTTAGGTGTTTTTAGGGGTGAATAACAGGTTGGATAGAGATGAACTGGTAAGCATCGGGAAAATAGTAGGTACATTTGGTTATAAAGGCGCAGTCAAGGTATTGCCTTTAACTGATTTTCCCGAGAGATTTAAAAAGTTAAAAGAGGTTCGATTATGTCAGGGCGACCAAATCGAAATAATAACCGTGGAAGAGACTAAGCCCCATAATGAATTGTTTGTGCTTAAGCTAAAAGGAATCGAGTCTAAAGAAGCAGCTTTTGCATATAAAAACGCTTTGCTAAAAATAACTGAAGACGAAACCTATCCGCTGCCGGAGGGCTATTATTATCATTTTCAGCTGCAAGGGATGCAGGTATATGATAGTAAACGGGGGTATTTAGGCATATTAGCCGATGTTTTAGAAACTGGGGCTAATGATGTTTATGTAGTAAATGCAGATAAATATGGTGAAATATTAATACCTGCCATTAAGCAAGTCATAAAACAAGTAGATGTGGAAAATAAAACTATGCAGGTAGAATTATTAGAAGGTTTGATTGATGAATAAGTTTAACCGGAGGCTAATGTGATTATTGATATACTAACCTTATTTCCGGAAATGTTTGCTTCCCCTTTAAATGCCAGTATTATTAAAAGGGCAATGGAACGGGATTTAGTTAAGATAAATACCATTAATATCCGGGATTATGCTCAGGATAAACACCAGCAAGTTGACGATTACCCCTATGGGGGCGGGTGTGGCATGGTTATGAAGCCTGATGTTGTAGGCCGGGCTATTAAAAGCTGCCAAAAGGAAGATACTTGGACCATATATATGTCACCTCAAGGTAAACCTCTGGTCCAAGAAAAGGTTATTGATTTAAGTCAAAAACCTAACTTGTTAATATTATGCGGACATTATGAGGGCATTGACAACCGGGTTATGGATTTAATCGATGAAGAGGTATCCATAGGAGATTTCGTTTTAACCGGAGGGGAACTTCCGGCTCTGGTCTTAGTTGATGCAGTAGTTAGATTAATCCCCGGAGTCTTAGGTGATGAAGAATCAGCTCAGGAAGAATCATTTGCCAGTTTTTTATTGGAATATCCCCACTATACCAGACCCAAGATATATGAGGAAGAGCCGGTTCCCGAAGTTCTGATTTCCGGGCATCACGAAAATATCAGGTTATGGCGTAAAAAACAAAGTTTACTCAATACCCTTTTAAAAAGGCCGGATTTACTAATTAATCGGGAATATGATAAAGAAGAAAAGCAACTGCTGATGGAAATATTGTTTGACAGGGAGTAAGTAAATTGAGAAAAGCCACCGTATATATAGCATTACTCCATTATCCTATGTATAACAAACAGATGGATATAGTTACTACCTCCATTACTAATTTGGACTTGCACGATATAGCTAGGGCAGCTAAAACCTATGATGTGGAGGGGTTTTTTGTAGTACATCCTGCCCCTAATCAACACCGCTTATTAAAGGAAATAGTAGGCTATTGGCAGGAAGGTTATGGCGGAACTTATAACTCGGACCGCAAGGAAGCTTTTACTATTCTTAAGCCGGTTTTAACCTTAGAAGAAGTGAAGGAAACTATTAAAAAGGAAACTGGCCGGGAGCCGGTCTTAGTCTCTACTGATGCCCGGGTTTACCCTAATACGGTTACCTATAAAGAATTAAAGAAACAGGTTTTTAACCAGGAACAAGTGTATTTAATCCTGTTTGGCACCGGATGGGGCATGCAAAAAGAATTAATGCTGGAATGTGACTACATATTAGAACCGATTGAAGCCAATCGAGTATATAACCATCTTTCCGTCCGCAGTGCAGTATCGATTATATTAGACCGGTTACTAGGAGAATTTTGGTTTGAGGAAAATTAATTTTAAGCTTTACAAATAATATTATAGGTGCTAGAATAGCTTAACTGAATATTAGTTACTTAAATGCTATGAAAAAGTAAAGTAGGTTTGTGAAATTTTACAGAGAGGGAATGCCACCGGCTGTAAGCATTTCTAAAAGGAAGCAGATTGAAGTTCACTTTGGAGCACCCGGCTGAACCGTTTAGTAGGTCGTGGCGGAACTCCTACCGTTAAAAGGGAGGGGATATCGGAAACCCTGTTTCCTGTATAATAAGCGGCCAAAAAGGCAACAATTGGGTGGTACCGCGGGTAGTATAAGCTTCTCGTCCCATAGGGGATGGAGAGGTTTTTTTATTTATACAGGTAATTTATAATTTCCCGTATCTTTTTTGAGTGGGTATCAAAACCAAGAAGGGTGGTACCGCGAGATAGGTGTAACCTCTCGTCCCTTAACCAGGATGAGGGGTTTTTTTATTTTTATGGTTTATTTTAATGGAGGTGTAGATATGCAAAATTTATTGGTTAAAGAAGGAAATCAACTTCTAGTTTCACGGGAGAATCAAACTCAGAATACTATTGTTGAAGTAAAAGGCTGCACAATTGGGGGAGAAGAAGTAGTAGTTATAGCCGGCCCTTGTGCAGTGGAAAGTGAAGATGTATTAAGAGAAATCGGCTTTAAGGTTCGGGCTTTCGGAGCTACTATGCTCAGAGCCGGTGCTTTTAAGCCTAGAACTTCACCTTATAGCTTTCAGGGGTTAGGTAAAAAAGGTTTGGAAATACTGGCTAAGGTGGGGGACGATTTGAATATGCCTATAATAACTGAGGTCATGGATAGTGAAGATATTGCCTTGGTTAGTGACTATGCCGATATTTTACAAGTAGGAGCCAGGAATATGCATAATTTCTCGCTTTTAAGAAAGATTGGCCGCACTGATAAACCGGTTATATTAAAGCGGGGAATGGCAGCTACTATTGAAGAATGGTTGTTAGCGGCGGAATATATTTTAGCGGAAGGCAATAATAAAGTAATCCTGTGTGAAAGAGGCATTAGAGCTGCGGAACCATGGACCAGAAATACTTTGGATCTGTCGGCAGTAGCTTTAGTAAAAGAATTATCTCATCTGCCTATTTTAGTTGACCCTAGTCATGGTACCGGGGTGCGCAGTTTAGTTAAACCCATGGCCAAAGCGGGGATAACTGCCGGTGCGGATGGCTTGATGATCGAAGTTCATTCTACCCCGGAAAAAGCCTGGTCAGATGGAGAACAATCACTTACTCCTAACGATTTCAGAGCCTTAATGCATGACCTGAAACCGGTGGTAAAAGCTTGTGGAAGGAGTCTGAAATAATGATTTGTGCAGTCTTAGGGCCTCGGGGTACATTTAGCGAAGATGCTGCCCATAGTTACTGGAAAGCTGATAATCATCTGGAAGTAGCCGGGAGTATAGAAGAACTTTTTCTGCTCTTAAGCCGGGGAGAAATTAGTGATGCCCTAATTCCTTTAGAAAATTCCCAAGCCGGAACTATTGAAGCCAGCATGCTAAACTTAGCCCAACATGAGCTTAGTATTCAAGGGGAAATATATATGCCTATAAGGCAATATTTGATGGGACGGGAAGTTTATCCGCTTAATGAGATTGAGTTGATAATTTCTCAACCGGCGGTTTATGCCCAGTGTAATGAATATATTAATAAATATATGCCTAAAGCCCGAACAGAAATATGCAGCAGTACTACTAAAGCCGTCCAAATAGTAAAAAATGAAGGTAAAAGGGCGGCCGCTATAGGTAATGAAAAAGCCGCCTCCCTTTATGGTTTGCAGGTTATTGCTCAGGATATTCAAAACCTTAATAATATAACCCGGTTTATCCATGTGAGCAATATGGCGCCTAAGATAATAGAAGCTGATAAAGCCAGTATGATTTTTTCTTTAGCTAATTATCCTGGTTCCTTATTCGAGGCTTTAAAGGTATTTACTGAATATAATTTGAATTTAACCAAAATAGAATCCCGGCCCGACCCGGCCCATCTTAATAATTATTGTTTTTATGTTGATTTAGATGTTAAGGGTCAGGCTAACCGCATGGAAGAATTGATAGATAAGCTGAAAAAGCATTGCCTTAATGTAAAATATTTAGGAGCCTACCCGACTATAACCCGGATGTTATAGGGATAATAATATAAAATGTTTATACAAAAGTGTTTATTGAATCATGTTGAATGTATAAATAAGCTGGAGCCGTTTCCCCATGCGGAGTCTGGCGACAGAATATTTATACATTCAACTAATGGGTGATAGCTTTTAACCGTAGAATTAAAATTAGATTTATATTTCTTGAAGTAGGGTATGCCACTGTGATATAATACCTATGTTCTGTGTATTTTGGGTGGTCCGCTGCATTGTCGAAGAAGATGTATGAACACCTTGCTGGAAGGAGGTAGGATGATGAACAACATAATTAGATCTATTGAAGCGGAATACTTAAAAAAAGATGTTCCTAGTTTTGGCCCTGGTGATACCGTTAAGGTTCATGTTAAGGTTGTGGAAGGAACTCGGGAAAGAATTCAAATATTCGAAGGTACAGTTATGAAAATTCGCGGCACAGGTTTATCCCAAACTTTTACCGTGCGGAGAATTTCCTTTGGTGTAGCTGTAGAAAGAACTTTCCCTATGCATACACCTAAGATTGCTAAGATCGAAGTTACTCGTAGGGGTAAAGTGCGTAGAGCACGTTTATTCTACTTACGCGGCTTAACTGGCAAAAAGGCTAGAGTTAAGGAAAAAGGCAGATACTAAAAACAATAAAGCTAACCAAGAGAATACCGCGAGGTATTCTCTTTTCTATAATTTTGAATTATAAATTATACGGAGGTAATTATGGCAATAAATTGGTATCCCGGACATATGGTCAAGGCCAAAAGAGAAATAAAGGAAAACCTTAAACTGGTTGATATCGTAGTAATGCTGCTAGATGCCAGGGCACCTTTTTCATGCCGTAATGCTGATTTGGAAGCTATGGCCGGTAAAAAACCTATAGTATTTATTTTAAATAAAATGGACTTAGCTCATCCCGGGCAAGTGAAAGCCTATAAGAAACAATTGGAAAAGGATGGCTTTGCCGTAGGAGTAATAGATTCTATCAGTGGCAAAGGTTTAAAGGAAGTGCTTAATGAGCTGCGCAAAGCCTATGAGCCTATAGCCCAGCAAATGCTCGATAAAGGACGGCGGGTGAGACCGGCCCGGGTTATGGTAGTAGGAGTGCCTAACCTTGGTAAATCCACTTTCTTGAATTGTATGGTAGGTAAAAAAATGGCTAAAACCGGGGCTAAGCCCGGAGTAACCAAAGGCAAGCAGTGGATAAGAGTGAGAGAAGATATTGAATTTATGGATACTCCCGGCCTGATGTGGCCTAAAGTTGACAATGAAGAGCAAGGTTATAAATTAGCCTTATTAGATATTGTAGGAGAAAACGCTTATAGTGAATATCATGTAGCATTATACTTAATCAAGGCCTTACAGGCCAAAGCCCCCGAGGTATTGAAAGAAAAATTTAAACTTGATTCTATAGAGGGAAGTGCAGAAAAACTACTGGAGGCGATTTCCCTTAAAAGAGGCCACCTGGTCAAAGGCGGAGAGCCAGACCTGGAAAAGACTGCGAAAATACTCTTGCAAGACTTTCGTAAAGGAAATATAGCTCATATTTGTTTAGACTAGGTTACTGGAAAAAGAGGGGACGGGGGTGCCGATACACAATTCTGTGTCGGTATTCCGTCTCCGCTAGGTGCGTTCTAACCCCTAACCATATTGCCAAAAAAATCTTCCACTAGTATAATAAAATCATCAGAACAAATGTTCCTTGGAAGAGGGAGACGGTAAAGGGGGAAAAAGCAGTCTAATGGATATAATCAAACAGCCACATGACAGATTCTTTAAAGAAGTATTCAGTAATCCCGAAGTCATGAAAGACTTCATAACAAACTACTTGCCACCAGAAATACTCGCCTTAACTGATATAGATAGCTTAACTTTGGAAAATAATAGTTTCATAGACCCGGAACTAAAAGAAAATCATTCCGACTTATTATTCAAAACTAAAATCAACCAAAAAGAAAGCTACCTATATTTACTATTCGAGCATAAAAGCTACTTATCATCTGATACCCCACTCCAATTACTAAAATACATGATTAAAATCTGGGAAAGTAAGATTAATAAAGAAAGAAGCTCCAAACTGCCCCTAATAATTCCCTTAGTCATATATCATGGTAAAGAAAAGTGGCATATAGATAAAAAATTTATTAAAATGATAAGAGGGATAGAAGAATTACCTCCTGAGATAATAAAATATATTCCCAATTACGAATATATACTAAATGACCTGACTACTTATGAAGCAGACCAGCTAAAGGGTAATATATTATTAACTGAGACTATAAAAATACTTAAAGCTATATTTCAAGATAGAGACATATTTCTAAAAATGGTTGAAGAAATCTTAACTAGTTTAGATGAGCAAGGTTGGAGTGAAGATTACCGCAGATATTTTACTACTTTTGTAATATACATCATAAGTGCCAGGTCTGACCTGGAACTGAAAGATATTCACGAAGCAGCTAAAAACATTTCCCCGGAAAGGAGCGCGGATATTATGACTATAGCCGAGAAGTTATATAAAGAAGGTATGGAAAAGGGTATAGAAAAGGGTCTGGAGAAAGGCCGAATCGAAGGCATATTAGAAGGAAAAAGAAAGACGGCGAAGAATCTTTTGCGTCAAGAAATATCCCCGGAGCAAGTAGCCCAGGCTACTGAATTGTCCCTAAGTGAAATTTTAAAGCTGCAAAGGGAAATAGAGAATTAAAAAACTGCCCAGTGACGAGATCATAGTGTGGGGACGGGGCCCAGAATTGTATGGTAACATCTCCATCCCCGCTAGGTTTAATATTAAAGACATATAATTATATAGCATTAAACGACACCTTCTGGTCCAGGAGGTGTTTTTTGTGTCGGTATTTTGCAAAAAAAGATACTAACTTAGCAGGAATACTATGTATAACTATAGAATAGTCTGGAACATGACGTATAAACATAGTTATTATAACTTATAGTTATGAAAGGAGAGGTCGGGAATTGGATAAGGGGAAATGGTTGATTTTAGCGGTAGGTTTGTTTATCGGTGGTATAGCCGCAGTATTAGTGAAGTTGGGTAATCCACCTAACATGGGCTTTTGTATTGCCTGTTTTGAAAGGGATATTGCGGGAGCTATAGGGTTACATAGGGCGGGAGTAGTACAATATATGCGGCCCGAAATTATTGGCATAGTGTTAGGGGCATTATTAACTTCATTATTTGCCGGAGAGTTTAAGTCGCGGGGCGGATCAGCGACTATGGTAAGGTTTGTAATGGGTATTTTCATGATGATTGGTGCTTTAGTATTTTTAGGCTGTCCTTTAAGAGATGTCTTAAGAATAGCCGGCGGGGATTTTAACGCGGTAGTAGGTCTATTAGGCTTTATCGCCGGGGTAGGAGTCGGAGTTTTATTCTTGAAACGGGGCTTTAACTTGGGACGGTCTGAATTTACCCATGGTAAAGTAGGCGGATATTTATTGCCTTTAGTTTTTGTCTTCTTTTTATTTTTACTGCTTAAGGGTACGATATTTAATCCTGATGCCGGGGGGCCCTTATTCTTTAGTGCGGAAGGACCTGGCTCTATGGCGGCGCCATTAGGTATTTCTTTAGTAGTGGGGCTTATTGTCGGTTTATTAGCTCAGCGCACCCGCTTATGTTTAAGTGGGGGAATCAGAGATTTTATTCTTATTAAGGATAATTATTTATTATTAGGCTTTATCGGGATATTCTTAGGGGCTTTAGTTTTAAATATAGCCTTTGGTTTCTTTAAAATGGGTTTTGAAGGTCAGCCTATAGCCCATACCATGCATGTTTGGAACTTCCTGGGCCTGTTTTTAGTAGGGTTAACTGCGACCTTATTAGGCGGATGTCCTTTAAGACAGCTTATTTTATCTGGCGAAGGGGATATGGATGCAGCAGCCGTTGTATTTGGAATGATTGTAGGAGCTGCTATTGCTCATAACTTCATGTTTGCGGCAACTGCTGCTGGAGTTACCGTTTTTGGACAAATAGCTTGTGTAGTAGGTATCCTTATGATGGGGGTTATAGGCTGGAGCTTTAGAGAGGAATAGGAGGTTTACACTATGGAAAAGGTTGATGTTAGAGGACTTAGTTGTCCTATGCCGGTAATAAAGACTAAAAAGGTAATAGATCAAGGGGCTAAGGAACTGTTAGTGGTAGGAACTAGCCAGGTTTCTAAGGAAAATGTTACAAAACTAGCTAAAACGAATGGTTATGAAGTTAAAAATACTATAGATAATAAAGATGCCTGGGAAATGGAGTTAACTAAACCAAAGTAATTAAAGACTAACAAAGGAATAACAGTTAAACTTGGAGAAGGATTTAGTACTGAATCCTTCTTTATTTTTTACTATCAGCAAGTATAATAATTCTAATGTTGATAACATGAGTAGCCCTGGTAAGGGGAGTGCCCGTAGGTATGTCTAAAGACTTGGCGCACCCTACGAGTACAGGCAAGCTAAATTTTTCTAATTGGAAATGAGGTTTTTAAAATGAAGCGCATAGCCTTTTTTATTTGCGGTTTAATAATTTTAGGAGGTTTAGCCTCAGCCTTAATTTATTTTCAGCCTTGGTATGATGAAGAGCCGGTAATCGGCATGGAGCCTATTATTGAAGAAATAAAGCCCCGCATAGAAACTATAACTTTGACTGCAGCAGGTGACTGTCTGATGCATAATACCCAGATAACAGCCGGTTTACAAGCAGACGGAACCTATAATTTTGATACATATTTTGCGGAAGTGGAAGAGTTATTACAGGAAGGGGATTATACTTCCGTATGCTTTGAAGCAGCTATGGCCGGACCGGAAACTGGTTATACCGGTTATCCCGTCTTTAATAGCCCTGATGAAATAGCCTCTACTTTTAAAAAATCGGGTTTTGATCTCATAGTAACTTCTAACAATCATATATTAGACCGAGGGATGAAAGGTGCTTTAAGAACTATGCAGGTATATAAAGATACCGGATTAGATACTATAGGCACTTATATGACGGAGGAAGAGAGTAAAAGCTTCCTGATTAAAGATATTCGCGGAGTTAAGGTAGGTTATTTAGCTTACGGCTATGGAACTAATGGAATCCCGGTGCCCAAGGATTATGGGTTTTTCTTTAACTTTTTGGAAAAGGATAAGATTATAACTGATATTAATAATTTGCGTTCCCAAGTTGATGTCTTAGTAGTAGTGCTGCATTGGGGAGTAGAATATGCTACTAAACCTACCCAGGAGCAGGTAATTATGGCCCAGGAGATTTTAGCGGCTGGTGCTGATGTTATTATCGGCAGCCATCCTCATGTTATTCAGCCTATGGAAATCTTGGAGATTGATGGTCAAAAGAAAGTGGTAGCTTATGCTATAGGTAATTTTATAAGCCATCAGCGCGGGGTAGAAAGAAATAGTGGTATAGTTTTAAAACTTAAATTTACTAAAGATTTTGACCAAGGTACTACTATTATGGAAGAAGTTTCTTATACTCCTACCTTTTCTCATCATTATTATAATAATGGCAAGATGGAGTTTAGAGTAGTACCGGTACAAAGGACGATAGAAAAAATTGTAACCGGTATGGAGCCGCATTTGACTAGTAATGATCTGCCGGTGTTAGAGCAGATTATGATTACCACTACGGCCAGATTGGGGGAGCCTTATTTTTATAAGGGGCAAGAAGATTGATTTATAAAATGGGGTGAAAGGGTGCTATATAAAGCTTTATTTAGCCCGATTCGAATCGGCAAGTTAATGGTGAAAAACCGCCTGGTTATGTCACCTATGGTAGTTTCCCTAGCAAATAAAAGCGGAGAAGTTACTAATGAATTAATTAATTACTATGCTGCCCGGGCCAGAGGCGGAGTTGGATTAATTATTGTGGAAGCAGCTTGTGTAGATGTACCGGCAGGTAGAGAAGCATTGGGCCAGTTAAACATTAATGAACTAAGCTATGTAACCGGATTGGCCAGGTTGGCGGCGGAGATAAAAGCTTATTCATGTCCGGCCTTTATTCAACTGTTTCATGCCGGCCGTCAGACCCATAAAAGTCTAACCGGTGGAGTACAGCCGGTTGCTCCTTCACCTATCCCTTGTGCGGTAACCAGGGAAATGCCCCGGGAGTTAACTATAGATGAAATTGAGGAAATCGAAGGTAAATTTATAACGGCTGCTTATTATGCTCACTCAGCCGGATTTGATGGAGTAGAAATACATGCAGCTCATGGCTATCTGATTAATCAGTTTCTAGCCACTAATACTAACCAAAGAACTGATAAGTATGGCGGTGAACTTGATAACCGTATGCGGATACTGCTTAATATAGTAAGAAAAATTAAGCAGCTAATTCCTGATTTAGTTATATCTGTACGCCTTAATATAGATGATTTTGTCAAAGGCGGCTTAGAACCCGGGGAAGCAGTCCTCATAGCTAAAGCTTTAGAAAAAGCAGGAGCTGATTTAATTAATTGTTCAGCCGGGATTTATGAGTCAGGATTAAATAGTATTGAGCCTTCCTCCTATGCTGAGGGTTGGCGGGTTTACCTGGCACAAAGCGTAAAAAGCCAGGTTAACATACCGGTTATGACCGGGGGAATAATTAGAACGCCTAAGTTAGCTGATGACATTATTAGTCAGGAAAAAGCGGATTTAATATTTTTGGGGCGCACTTTATTAGCTGACCCGGATTGGGTGACTAAAGCCAGACAAGGCCGGGAAGAAGATATAAGACCATGTATAATGTGTAATAACTGTATTCAGAGCAATTTTGCCGGGCGGGCGGTGACATGTACGGTTAAC
The DNA here is from genome assembly GCA_023395515.1 of Bacillota bacterium. Taxonomy (GTDB): domain Bacteria; phylum Bacillota; class Syntrophomonadia; order Syntrophomonadales; family Syntrophomonadaceae; genus JAAYRQ01. The sequence goes on along the minus strand of JAEWZB010000045.1, from coordinate 66,925 downwards.
CCGGAATTAGGCCGGGAAGAAGCGAGCGGAGGCTATTATCCATCAGTACCTCCCGATTATAAGGTGGCAGTTATAGGAGCCGGTCCCGCCGGGTTAGCAGGAGCCATATCTTTAGCCCGGCTAGGGATTAAGGTAAGCCTTTATGAAAAGGCTGATAAGTTAGGGGGGCAACTAAACTTAGCCCATCTTCCTCCCTATAAAAACCGGATAAAAAATCTGCTGGATTATCTTAAACGGGAAATATCTAAATTCCCCCTAGATTTATATCTAAATCATGAGTTTACTCCGGCCGACCTTAATCTTGGCTGGGATATGATTATAGTAGCAGCGGGAAGCCAACCCAAAACAGCGCCTTTTCCCATAGAAGCCAGCCATTGTGTGGGTCTGGCGGAAGTTTTAACCGAAAAAGTGCCCCTTAAAAACCAAAACATCGTTGTAGTAGGAGGTGGCAGAAACGGATGTGAAGCAGCTGATTTTCTCCGGGCCGGTCATAATAAAATTACTATTGTGGAACAAGGGAATTTCTTAGCCGCAGATATGGAAAAGAAAAACCGCCGGGATTTAATGAACCGTTTGGAAGCAGGTCAAGTTACGAAGTTAACCAATAGCCAGGTAATCCAAATAATTAATAATCAGGTTAAGATAACCTCCCCTAAGGGAGAAGAGGTTATAAAGGCAGATTGTATTATTATGGCTATAGGCTATGTGAGCCACCATGAATTATACCTGAGTATATCTAAACAGCATAATAATGTCTTGCTTATCGGAGATGCCGAAAATGTACAAGGCATAAAAAATGCTATTTATCAAGGCCATGCTCTGGCCAATTTAGCTTATAATCAATTTAAACGAGGTATATAAAGTGAAAGATATAATAGATGAAGAACAACGTATAACAGCTATGAAGCAATATGAAATGGAGGGCTACAGCCAAGGCTACCGTTTAATAGCCGGGATTGATGAAGTAGGCCGGGGGCCTTTGGCCGGACCTGTGGCAGCCGCTGCCGTAATCCTGCCCCCCGATTTTTTTATGGCCGGTATTGATGATTCCAAAAAACTTACCGCTAAGAAGCGGGAAGAGTTATCAAACTCTATAAAAAAAACTGCCTTAGCCTGGGCAGTGAGCTTTGTTTATCCCCCCCTTTTAGATGAGTTAAATATCTATCGGGCTACCCAGGCCGCTATGAAGGCTGCCATATTTTCCCTGAATCATAAACCGGATTTATTACTAATTGATGCGGTGAAATTAAACGATATTAATATAGAGCAAAGAAATATTATCAAAGGAGACAGCTTAAGCATATCTATAGCCTGTGCTTCTATTATTGCCAAGGTGGAAAGGGATATGGCTATGGAAAATTATGATTTGTTATTTCCTGGTTATGACTTTGCCCGGCATAAAGGTTATGCTACTAAAAAGCATTTAGAAGCCATATTTGCTAAAGGCCCGTGCCTTTTACATAGAAAAAGTTTTGAACCTATAAAATCTATGCTAGATGGGGGAGAACTGGGTGCAGCTCAACAACCAAGTCTCTTTAAATAAATTTACTTTAAACATCTCCGGGACTTCTAATGAAGGAATTAATTTTAACAAGGGTGAAATATTAAAGGGACAAGTACAAGAAATAAAAGAAAATGGATTAGTTAGTATTTTTATCAAGGGTAAGCTTATTGAAGCCCTTAGTGAAGTTATGGTTAACAAAGGGCAGCAGTTATTCTTGATGGTTGATGATATGAAAGATGGCCGGGTAGTCTTAAAGGTCATAACCCCAGAATTATTAGGCAAAATAGAAAATGCTAACTTGGCCGCTACCCTTAAAGAAATAGGATTGCCTCCTGAACAAATGAATTTACAAATGGCTAAAAAGCTTATCCAGCATAATTTGCCGGTTACCGCCGAGACCCTTAAAAATATGGCTAAGGGAGTTAATCTTTTAGGGGAAGCCACCCCTAAAAATCTTGAAATAGTAGGGACGGCCATGGCTAATAATGCCCCTCTTACTAAGCCGGCTTTATCCAGCCTCGCTTCTTTTGCGGAAAATAAAACTAATTTAGCTCAGGTAACTAAAGAGTTAATAACTATTTTAAGCAAATTTGAAAACCTAGGGGCAGAGCCTAAGTTAAATTTATCTAACTTATCTCCTAACCCTGCGGAACCTAAATTAGCTTCCTCAAACTTAGCTTCTAACCCAGGGGCGGAATCTAAAGCACCTTTATTAAACTTACCGCCTAATACCGGTGCTTCTGCGGGGGCAGCCGAGGCTAGCCGCTTAGGGTCAGAACCATTGAATTTAAATAATCAATCACCTGCTGCTGCTAATCCCCTCTCTAATACTATGGGGGGAGATGTGCAGCTTTCCTCTGCTACCGCTCGGGTCTTAAACTTATTAAACCAGGTGCTGAGCACTGTAGTTCTGCCTGTAAATACCGGGAACCCCGAAAATCAAAGGCAAGAAATTATAGAAGCAATCAGAACTAACCTGGCTAATGACAAAGAATTAATAAGAGGATTGAGTTTAATTAAGGAGTTTTTGGCGGTACAAAAGGAAGTACCCGGGCTGGAAAAGGCGGTAGCCAGTTCTATGATCAAGACTATAGAAGAAATGGAGCAAGAGTTTACGGGCTCCCGGCTTTTAAATGTAATGACTAAGTTTTCCGGGGATAATAACCTGAATTATTATTACTTATCCTTTCCGGTCAAAGTAAATGAAGAATATCGCCTCTGCCAGCTTAAAATTGATAAAAATATCAGTAAGCCCTCCCTGAAGGATATGGATAATATCAAGTTTGTAGTTTCTTTGGAGACAGGTAATTTGGGCTTAGTCTTGTTTCATGTGGATTGGTATAAAAGCCGCATGCTCAAACTGCAAGGGGTGGTAGAGACACCGGAAGTTTTGCAGCATATTACCGGGAATATAAATATGCTTATTAATGCTCTGAAAGCCCAAGGCTATACGGTAGATTATCAAGGTATTAAAGTTGCTCCCACTAGTCTGGAGCCCATGCGTTTACAGTTACAGGAGACTACTGAAGTAGTAAAACCTTTTGTAATAGATATTCGCGTTTAAGGGAGGAAGCGAATTAAGATGGATGACAAGCTAAAACAAAAAGCGGTAGCCTTAAGATATGATGCCGAAATAGACCGGGCTCCGGTAGTAGTAGCTAAAGGTAAGGGCTATATAGCCGATAGTATTATAAAAACGGCTCAAGACAGTGGCATACCTTTAAAAGAGGATAGTGAACTGATTAATTATTTAATGAGTTTAGATTTATATGAAGAAATTCCCCCGGACCTTTATCCGATAATTGCTGAGATTTTAGCTTTTATTTATAGAATGGACCATGAATTATGAGGAAAGATTAATGAAAAGAGCATTAGGCTTAAAAGGAGAAACTATAGCGGCTAATTATTTGAAAAAGCACGGCTACCAAATTATGGCCCGGAACTTCTACACCCGTTACGGCGAATTGGATATAATCTGTAAAAAAGGCCAGGCTCTAATATTTGTGGAAGTCAAAACCCGCCGCAGTGCTAGCTACGGTACTCCTGAAGAAGCTGTTACTCCCCGGAAAATAGAACATTTAAAAAAAGCCGCCTATATTTATTTGGAACAACACCAGGAGTTTTTTAAAGAATTGCGTTTTGATGTAATAGGCATTTTAATGCAAGGAGATAATATAAAAATTAATCATATTAATAATGCATTTTGAGAGGTGAAAGAATTTTGAACATACCCAGAATAGGAGCCCATTTACCCATTGGACAAGGATTAAAGCATACAGCCGATTTAGCAGTAGAATTAGAGCTGGAGTGTTTACAAATTTTCTTGCGTAACCCCCGGGGCCGGGGAGCTAAAAAGTTATCCCCGGAAGAAATAGATTATTTTCGCCAAGTTACCAGTGAACATAATATTAATCCGATTACGGTGCATATACCCTATATTGCCAACCCCGCCAGCCATAAGGAAGATTTGTATAGTTTTGCCTTAGAAACTATTGAACACGACCTTAAGCGCTGTGAGCTGATCGGGGCTGATTTTTTAGTACTGCACCCCGGTTCTTATACTACTTCAACCCCGGAAGAGGGCATTGTCCGCATAGCAGATTTACTTAACCGGCTCTTAGATACATATACCGGGGAAACTATCATTCTTTTAGAAACTATGGCCGGGCAAGGCACCGAAATCGGTAGTACTTTTGACGAATTAAACAGAATATTGCAGAGTGTGGAAAATAAAGATAAGATAGGAATATGTTATGACACCTGCCACACTTATGCTGCCGGATATGACTGCACATCCCAGCTGGGAATAGATAATATAATGAAGGAACTTGCCCATACTATTGGTCAAGATAAAATTCGGGTAGTTCATGCCAATGATAGCAGCAAAGAATTAGGTGCCAAACGTGACCGTCATGCCCATATTGGAGAGGGCTTTATAGGTGAAAGCGGCTTTAAAAATTTACTAACTCATGATTTTTGGCGGAACCTGCCATTTATTCTGGAAACTCCTGTTGAGGAAGTAGCTAAGGATGTCAGTACCTTAAAAAGACTTAGAGTATAGTGGCAAAATATCAGAATAGAAGTGAAGGGGAAATTAAAAATGCTTATTTACGGAAAAGATATTAGAAATAAAATAAAGGATAAAGTAACCGCTGCCGCTAGTCAAAGCCAAATGACTATGGCCATTGTGCAGGTAGGAGAAGAAGCTGATTCCGAAGTATATGTGAGAAATTTAATAAAATTTGGGAATGAAACCGGGGTAAAGGTGGATTTTCATAAATTACCGGAGGATACTACTGAAGAAGAGTTACTTAAGTTAATCAAGGGTCTAAATGAGGATGCCGAAATAACAGGTATCATGCTGCAAGAGCCCTTACCTGCTCATATTAACAGTGATTTTATTGTTGATAATATAGACCCTAAAAAGGATGTAGAGGGAGTTCATAATTACAATCTGGGTAAATTAATCAGTAAACAAAAAGGGGCTTTCCCGTCCACTGCTAAGGCTATTGTAACGATGTTAAAGGAATTTAATATACCTATCGAAGGCAAAAAGGTAGTTATTGTAGGCCGCAGCACCATAGTAGGACATCCTTTAGCTAATATGATGACGGCTGAGCATGGTACCGTAACCTTATGCCACTCCCGTACTGTGGATTTAGCCGGTGAAACCAGACAGGCGGATATTTTAATAGCGGCGATAGGAAAAGCCGAATTTATAACGGCCGACATGGTTAAAGAAGGAGCGGTAATCATAGATGCCGGGATTAACTTTAATGAGGAAGGCAAAATGTTAGGGGATGTTCACCCTGACGCTAAGGATAAAGCCAGTTATGCCAGTGCTGTACCAGGCGGGGTCGGTGTTATTACCGTGGCCGAATTATTTGATAATCTATGTATGTTATAAAATAGCAGGCTGATTACTGAAAATATTTATTTCCATATCCAGATTAACTAAGCTTAAATACTCCCTTACCTTTAGTTAAATCTATATTAATGGGCATAAAGTTTCAATGGATTTATTATTTAATTGATTATGAGAGGGGAGTGTAGGTTTGAATACCAAAACTAATCTTAAAATTACCGGGATGTCATGTGCATCCTGTTCAGCCCGTATAGAAAAAAGACTTAATAAAATGGAAGGTGTAAACTTGGTTAACGTCAATTTAGCCACTAATAAAGCGGTGGTAGAATTTGACGATGAGGTTTTGCCTTTAGATAAAATAACTGCCGCGATAGATAAATTAGGATTTTCGGCGGAGCCTTTAGTAGAAGAAACAGATACCCTTTTAGACCAAGCCGAGGAAGTGAAAAAACTTAGGTATCTGGTAATGATATCGGCTCTTTTAAGTCTTCCCATGATAATAGGAATGCTTTTATCCGTGACCGGAATTAATATTCAGATTTTACATAATCCTTATTTACAGTTAATTTTGGCGACTCCGGTACAGTTTTTCATCGGTTTCAGATTTTACAAAAATGCTTATGCTGCGGTAAGATCTGGGGGCAGTAATATGGATGTCTTAGTAGCTCTGGGTACTTCGGCAGCTTACTTATATAGTATTTATAATATAAGTATAGGTAAAACTCATGATTTGTATTTTGAAACATCAGCTACCATTATCACTTTAATTTTATTAGGCAAATATTTTGAAGCGGTAGCTAAAGATAAAACTACTGAATCCATTCGGGCCTTAAGCGGACTGCAACCTAGAACAGCCCGGGTTATCCGTGATGAAATAGAAATGGATGTACCGGTAGAAGAGGTTAAGCTCGGAGATATAATCTTTATCAGAACCGGAGAAAAAATTCCGGTTGATGGTGAAATAGTGGAAGGACACGGTTTACTTGATGAATCAATGTTAACTGGTGAAAGTATACCGGTAGATAGAACCGTAGGCGATTTAGTGGTAGGTGCGACTATAAATAAGACCGGGACTTTTAAGTTTAGAGCTACCCGGGTAGGTAAAGATACTACTTTAGCTCAAATTATTAAAATGGTTGAAGATGCCCAAGGCTCTAAAGCCCCTATCCAACAGATTGCCGACCGCATATCCGGGATATTTGTCCCGGCGATTATTTTCATTGCCATAATAACCTTTGGTTTGCAATATTTATTTAACTTAGATGCAGCTATAGCTCTTACTACTGCGGTAGCTGTTTTAGTTATTGCCTGCCCCTGTGCTTTAGGTTTAGCTACCCCTACGGCTATAATGGTGGGTACCGGCATAGGAGCAGAACATGGCATCTTTATTAAAGGCGGAGAATATTTAGAAACTGCCCACGAGGTTAATGTTTTAGTTTTAGATAAGACCGGTACTATTACTACCGGAAAGCCGGAAGTTACTGATATTATTACCGTAGGTGAATTATCCAGGTCTGAAATTCTAACCTTAGCCGGGGTAGCAGAAAGAGGCTCGGAACATCCGCTGGGAGAAGCTATTTACCGCTTGGCTAAAGATGAATTAGGAGACTTAGACGAACCCCAAGAATTTAAGGTATTACCCGGTATGGGGCTGCAAGCTAAATATAATGAGAAAAATATTATTATGGGTAATAGAACCTTAATGAATGATTTGAATTTAGCGGTAGGACAGATAGATAATGAACTGGTCAAGCTGGAGCAAGAAGGTAAAACGGCTATTATAATGGCAGTTGATAATATAATTGAGGCAATTATTGCCCTAAGTGACCAGGTGAGGGAACATGCTCTCCAAGCTATATCTGCTCTTGAAAATATGGGCATTGAGGTCTACATGCTGACGGGTGATAACTATAATACGGCCCGGTCTATTGCCGGTCAAGTGGGAATCACTAAAGTCATAGCTGAGGTTTTACCTCAGGATAAAGCGAAAAAGGTCATGGCCTTAAAAGAAGAGGGTAAAAAGGTAGCTATGGTAGGGGATGGAATTAATGATGCTCCCGCCTTAGCTGTGGCTGATTTAGGTATAGCTATCGGAACTGGTACTGATGTAGCTATGGAAGCCGCCCAAATAACTCTTATGAGCGGCGACTTAAGGGGTATACCAACCGCCTTAAGGCTTTCCCGTACTACTATGAGGCATATTAAACAAAATCTCTTTTGGGCCTTTATTTATAATATAATCGGCATTCCCTTTGCCGCCTTAGGCTTTTTATCCCCAATAATAGCCGGTGCCGCTATGGCGTTAAGCTCGGTTACGGTGGTATCAAATTCTTTGCGCCTGCGCCGCTTTCGGGTGGATTCTTCCCGTTAAATCATTTCGGTTATAAGCAAATGCTAAAAATTTTAATTATTATACACTCACCTCGCGGTGGGTGTTTTTTATTTTCCGGTGCAGCCTAGTTTATCAGACGGCTAACACAGAATGAATTAGAGCATAATGGCTGTTTATGTAAAATATGTCCATAATAACAAGAAAGTGCTATAATTAACTATAAATAATTAAGGGTTTTAGGTAGGACTTCTATCTCGAAGTTAGAACTAGCATGTTGATTACCGTGTTGTTTGGATATATATAGTCACATACCAATCCCTTGGTTTTAGAATCTGGGGAAATATATATGGAGCAAATACCTTTATATATGGCTTTTTTACAATCATTTCTGGAAACTTTGATATTAATTTATATAGGCTTTGCCTTAACAGGGACTAAAGTTTCAGATAGAAAAATTATATTTATATCTTTGGTTAGTACAGTTGCAAGTTTTTTTATTCGTATGCTGCCAATATTACCTGGTGTTAATGTACTTATTCAGCTACCAGTATTAATAGTACTACTTTTCCTGGTCAGTAAACTTTCATTAAGCATTTTAATGACCAGTATTATTCTAGGTTTTTTATGTGTCAGTTTTGCGGAGATGTTATTTATTCCGTTGATGTCTTATATTAGCGGAATTCCGGTACAAGAGGCCTTAGCCAGCCCTTTTTGGCACATAGTTTTTCCCCTGCCGGAATTTATATTGCTGACCCTATTAATAATTTATTTTAGACGCAGCAATATCAATATTTATAGAATTTTCAAGTTTGATAGGCTGGATTTTCAGCTATATAGAAAGTCACTTTTCATATTAAGCTTTTCTGTAGTTTTAGTTGTTTTGGCATTTTACTTCATTTTTTTTATAGAAAAAAAGCAGTTAATTTCAGATTCAATATTAACTGTACTAATATTAGTTATCCTAATAGCAACCGCCTTATCACTTATATTAAGTTGGAAATTGCTTTATGTGGCTAAACAAGAAAAAATAGTAGAAATTCAACAGTTTCATATTACTAACTTGCAAGAGATGTTACAAATTATTAAGGCACAGCGGCATGACTTTGTTAATCATCTGCAGGCAATTTATGGGTTAGTGAGCCTAGGTCATAACGAACAGGTTAAGGATTATATAAAAACATTATATAAGGATGTGCAAATAACTGGTAATATACTACAATTGGCCTTCCCTGAACTAAGTGCCCTTTTACTTGTAAAAACAGGTGTCGCCACTGCACATAATATTTCATTGGAAATACATCAAACCTCAAATCTGTCTTCTCTTATGGTTCCCACTATGGAGTTAGTAACAGTTGTAGGAAACCTACTAAATAATGCAATCGAAGCAATTGAAGAATTTGACCCGGAATTAAGAATAGTTAAATTAAAGATTTATGAAAAATCCGGATTGTATATAATCCAAACTCAAAACCCTGGTTATATACCTCTAGAAATAAAAAATAAGGTATTTGATGCGGGGTTTTCAACTAAAGCGGGTGATCGGGGAATAGGACTGGCATCAATAAAATATCAAGTGAAAAAGCATAATGGTATTATTTTGGTGAGTAGCCACCCCGAAAATGGCACCAAATTTACAGTATGTTATCCCAGCAGGAGGAAAGAGATATGAGTATTCATGAAATTTCAGTTAAGTTTGCCGATTTTCTAGCCCAAGAACTTAATAGTAACAATCGGCAGGAACAGCGAATGGCATATGGCTTAGAGATTCTTTTAGGAGAATTTATAAAAATAATAGCAATTATTTTACTTTCATGTCTGTTAAGGATATTACCTGAAGTTTTAATCATAACTATTTCAGCAGGTATTTTACGCTTAGCTTCTGGCGGAGAGCACTGCAGCGAGTACTATCGTTGCCTTATAGGAGGTACAGTCTGGTTTCTTGTTCTGGGATGGGGGGTAAGTGTTCTTAATATTGTTTTAGATCAAGTAATAATTAATCTTATGGCAGGGTTATTATTTTTAATAGCTTTTATCCTGATTTTAAAATATGCTCCCGGGGAAACAGAAAATAAACCTATAAGTAGTGAAGATGAAAGAAAGAAATTTAAAAAATGGTCAGTAGCAATTATGCTTATCTTCGGGTTTATTTTGTTACTGTTGGCTAACCTATCCGTATTAAATATTTTTGTTATACCATTTGCTATTGGTATAATGGCACAGGCTTTTACGGTAACACCTTATGGCTATGATTTTATTCATTTTGTAGATAGAGTATTAGATTTCTCGAGGATTAAGATATGAGAATTCTTATAGTTGATGATGAAGTTGCTACAGCACTTTTTCTTGAATCTATTATAAAAGAAGTACCTGGAGTAGTAACTGATATTGTTACTAGCGGTAAGGAAGCTTTAAAAAAGGCGTCAATAAACAAACCTCAAGCAATTTTTTTGGATATTGATATGCCGGAAATGAATGGCATCGAACTTGCAAATATTCTAGCCGAAAAATATGAAGATTTGTCTTTTGTTTTCGCTACCGCACATCCCGACTATGCTTTAGAGGCTTTCAGGTTATATTCAGTCGATTATATTATTAAACCATTCGATCAAGAAAGAATAAAAAAAACTGTAAGAAAGCTGATAACTAATAAATCGGAAGAATTAGCTGAAATTTCTCTGACTATTAAAACTAAGGATCGCCAGATTTTCTTAAAACCTAGCAATATCTTATATGTTGAAACTTGCAGTAATGGTAATATTATAAAGACTCTTAATAAGATGTATGTTACTAAAGAAAATATGGGGAGTCTGGAAAAAAGACTACAACAATACAATTTTTTTCGGTGTCATCGAAGTTATTTAGTAAATCTTCAATATATTAGAGAAATATTTCCTTCTGGTCGTACCTTTGAGATTTTATTAGACAGAGAAGAAAAAATTCCGCTCAGCCGCAAGCAAGAAACTCTTCTTAGAACAAAACTGCAACAAAACAACACCTGATACCGATTGTTTACATTAAAAGACAAAATACGCTCACTTCTTTTAAAAACCGTATAATTTCATGCGGGAATATTACCCTTTTATCCTCTGTTTTGCCCCTTTCAGCTTCAAAGCATTGCATTTTATTACCAATAAAGTATATATGAAGTAGAGAATGATATTAACTGGAAGGGGGTGTAACTTATGTTGAAATCAAAACTATTAGGAATAGTAGCAGTATTTTTATTATTTGTAGCTAATGCAGGTGTACAGCCCGCATGCTTATTCCACTGGTATCAGCCAAAGTTACCGGAGTAAAAGTGAATACAAGTATTTGGAAGAAAAAGTGTATAGTTCTTTTCTTATGAAGTACACAAAAGAAGGGCAATAATTATAGACATTTATTATGAGGAGGTATACTATTATGTTCAAACATATTAACAAAATAATAATATTATCAATGTTGATGATTTTTGTTAGTGCTTCTTTCGTTTTAGCAGAGGAATATGACGGAAATCTAAGTAGCTGGGATATTGAAGTACTTAAGGGCAAATCTGATAATATACACTCAGATAGTGAGTATAAACCAGATACTGCAATTGTTGAACAACAAAAAATGGATTTTCAAAATAGAGTAACTAAACAAGCCGCTGACGAAATGAAGCAAAAGTACATAGATGATATTAAAAAGGAACAAAGTACCAGAAGCTCTTACACTTGGTCGGATTTGTCAGGGATATCTGATGACCATGGAGGGTCAGGTATAGGACACAGTACTAGTTGGTCAGGTAACGATGAGTTTAGGCTATCAGCGCGTGCAGAAGGATATGGCAATTATTGGGCTGCGGGTAGCGGATATGTATTGTATTATCCTAACTCAACAGGCAATCATACACTTGAAACGAAATATAGTCTTACAGGGCGAATCTTGTTAGGTGGGGATCTATCTGTAAACGTGAGAATAGTTGATTTGAATACCAATACAGAACTTGAAGAAACAGTAGAACATCTTACTTCGGGTTATTATGATAATAGTCTGAGAACAAAAAGTAAACAATTTTATCTAATCAAAGATCATGGTTATCAAATATTTTTTGAACCATCAGTTTCTGCCATTGGTACACAGTCTTCTGATTTTGGCTCCAAAGAATTTGACGGAACTCAGAGAAAAATTAGTTTTGTTACTTTTAAAATGACAAAATAATTATCGGTATGAAGGTGATTAAGTGTCAGTACTATTAATTATAATATTTATTCTGATCGTAGCATACTATTTAATTATTGCTAATCGTTCTCAATATGAATCGAAATATCATAAACAAAGAGCTCTAGACATACTTATATTGGGTATTATAATTTGGAGTAGTAATAGAATAAACCTTTCTATTACAATAGACCCCTTGGAACTAGCAGGAATTTTGATTTTTGGTTATGGATGGATAATTGTAATATATGAACAGTTTAAAACCGGAAAAGCTAAAAACATTTCTAAGGATAGAAAAAATTCCAATGAGTAAATGTGAAAATATTGTCAGGGTTCTGAACATGCATTAATGGAAACGGGATAATCATCCAAAAAATTGTTGATATTTTTGTTGCAGCATAAACAGGGGAATGCTAGGGAGCGTCTCCACGCTTGCTACGGCTTATACGGTTAAACGGCGGACTTATTGTTCGCTGTTTTTCATGTGCGCCCGGCATGGGCGCAGTCTAAAGGGTGAAAGTCCCTAGTGCGGGTTGATAGTGCCAAGCACATAGCCAAGGGCAAGGGTGTCCACCGCGAGGTGGAATCTGAAGGAAGCCGGAGGCGAACTTCTGGCCTGAGGTGACATGGGGAGGTGACATGGGGACAGGAACATTGACACTAGTATCTTCATGAATATAAATAATCCAAGAGGTGATTTACGTGGCAAGAGTAGCAAGAAGAAAAAGCATAACCGGAATATACCATATCATAATGAGAGGAATTAATCATCAAATCATTTTTGAAGAAGAAGAGGATAGGATTAAATTAATCGAAACTTTAGAAAAATATAAAAAGATTTGCGGTTATAAGCTTTATGCCTATTGTTTAATGGAAAATCATCTGCACTTGCTGTTAAAAATAGAGAACGAACAAATGGGAACTATTATGCAAAGAATATGTGGTAGTTATGTTTTATGGTATAACAAAAAATATGGAAGAATAGGCCATTTATTTCAAGAGCGTTTTAAAAGTGAACCAGTAGAAGATGATATATATTTTCTTACCGCGTTAAGGTACATTTTCCAGAATCCTGTTAAGGCCAGTATGGTAACGGAAATTCAGAACTATCCATGGACAAATTATAAGGACTATTTTAACGAAAATAATAGAACTGACTTCGATTTTGTGCTTAGCTTATTTCATGTAAACAAAGAAGAGGCAGTAAAAAGCTTTACTGAATTCGTAAATCAAGAAAACAACGATAAATGTATTGATATATCAGGTAGCAAGCAAATAACGGATGATGACGCCAGAAGAATAATCAAAAAACATTTTAAAATTGAACACGTTACAGAGATACAAAATTTTGATACAAATAAAAGAAATGCTTGTTTAAGGGACTTAAGGGAAACGTATGGTCTATCTATACGTCAAATTGAAAGGTTAACGGGTATCGGAAGAGGGATAATTCAGAGGATGTAAATGTCAGTGTTCCTGTCCCCTTGTCACTTGGAGGTAACCCTAATGAAAAAAAGGATAACCATAATTTGCGTGTTGTTGGTTTGTTTTCTAATTTTATCAAATCTGCTTGATAGAAAAACAAATGTTATTATTGGTAAATCTACGAAATTCACTCAGGAAGAAGTGCAAGAGGCAATAAGTTGTGTAATTGAGAATTTTGAAGAAAAATTCCCGGGATGTTATCTCAAGAAATTATGGTATGAAGAAGAAAAGTCAAATGCAGAAATTGTAAGTTATATGATATGGGGCAAAGGTTCAAGAAATGGAGTTGAAAAGGAAAATGTTATTGTTTTGTTTTCAAATTTTTATGTTAATAAGTCTGGCGGCAGATATGGCAGTTTGAATCCGAATTCATATTATAAAAACTTTAACTGGATACTTATTAGAGATAGTAAGAACGGTAATTGGAAAATAGATGATTCAGGATATTGAGTATTGAGATATGATGAATTAGTTAATGCATTATATTAAATGCACAAGTGGTTGGGTATTATTATGTAGCATGTTATATAGCGCAGAATTATTTCGATAATGAGGATGAAGCGAAAGACTTTTTATCCGAATTTAATAAATATGCTGAAAATGACGTTTTGCGCTAAAAGGGATATATAATTTTCAACAACTCTGAAAAACCTTTAAAACTATACCTTACCAACGGCGCCTGAGAGTTATATTAGGGGAAGTGCATTGGCTAAGAAAGTTTTGCGGATATTTTAGGACTTTTCTTGAATCTATTATAAAAGTACCTGGAGTAGTAACTGATACCACTAACTTACATTAAAAGACAAAGGTTTTTAGCTTTTTTAAAAATTTGTATAATTCCTTTCGAAAATCACACCCATTCACGCTCAATTTTATCCCTTTTAACTTAAATATATTGCATTTTATTACCAATATAGTATATATAATGTAGGTGGCCACCGCTAGACTGGAGGGAGGCGGAAGTTATGTTAAGATCTAAGTTATTAGGAATAATATCTATCTTTTTGTTATTTGTAGCTAATGCTGGTGTACAGCCTGCATGTTTATTCCACTGGTATCAGCCCAAATTACCGGAGTAAAAATGCTATCCAAGTATTTGCTACAAAAAACCTGTGCAGGTTTCTTCTTATGAGCCACATAAAAGAAGGGTAATAATTATAGACATTGTTATGAGGAGGTATATTATGAAGCGTGGAATAATCGTACTATTTCTTATGCTAGCTTTAATTAATATTAATACTAGTAAAGTTTTTGCTGGTTCAGTGAGTTATTCAAGCAGTTTATTTCCATTATCTTCTGGAAGTGTTTTTGGTCAAAGCGTAACCGAGTGGTCAGGGCAAGGGGTTTTTTGTGACGGTTATGTAAGTGCTACATTATGGCGTTGGTCTTCTAACCAATGGATTGCTGAAAGTGGTGCAACTGATAGTGCCCAAGGAAAAGAAGGTTGTGCGATAGTTCATCCTGAGGGATTTAACAGTGGCTCGTATTATTGCGAAACAGCAACCCACTGGGGTGATTTTTGGAGCGAAAGAAAAACTAGTGAATCTACTGTAGAAATTTGCCCTTAAGAAGGAAGGTGTTCTAATGAAGATTAAATTACAAAAGGGATTAATAATTGGCTTGATCTGCTGTTGCTTAATTACCGGACTAGTTACTACCGGTTTAGCTATTTCAGGTGAAATTAAATTGACTTTACCTGAGGAACAAATTATAGCAGAACAGTCAGCCCCACCAGTAGTTCCAACGCTCGTTTCGCCAGGGGAATGTAAATGGGAAGAATTGAATCCCGCCCTATTAGCACAAGAGTCTTTATTAGCTTATCTACCCGAAGAATATACAATGAATGCAAAAACAATGGTACAAATCTTAGATACACAACCCAAGTTTTCTTCTGGCAAGATTGCATATGCTATTCTTACGGAGGTCAAGTATGAAAATGAAGAAAGTATTACTTTGGTAACATTATCCGAAGCTTCTCCTGCAGCCTGTGAAGCCAAAGCTATTTATGGAGACAGGACTATTTCATTGCCAAGTGGCGAACAAGCATTTATCAAAGAGAATGTGAAAGGTTCATATCCACATTCTATAGCTCTAGTAAGGGGGAATAAGATAATTACCATAGCTACAACTGCAAATAAAGAAGAACTGATCAAGATGGCGGAAGGAATCATTTTAATTGGCGATTATTAGTAGTTTGTCATGTTTTAACTTTGTGCGCAATGCCCTATTGTAAGGCCTTTAGTTAAAAATAATAACAATAGCTTTATTAGGGGGGCATAAAGACTTCACGAAAGAGGCTGGCACACCTTACCGATAAAATAAATTTTTGGTGAGGTGTTCTTTTATGTTAGGAATAGGCTGTACAGGCCGTCCTTTTTACTTACGTGGAAGGAAAAAAGGTGCAGGGCATGGAATGACAAATACAGGAAGCGTTTGCAGTATTTGCTTATT
The DNA here is from genome assembly GCA_023395515.1 of Bacillota bacterium. Lineage (GTDB taxonomy): Bacteria > Bacillota > Syntrophomonadia > Syntrophomonadales > Syntrophomonadaceae > JAAYRQ01. Next base: position 51,106 of record JAEWZB010000045.1, on the reverse strand, counting down.
AGTTAGGCTTTTAGGGGAGATTATGGATGTTAGCACATGTTAAGACCTTAGTAATTGCAGGTATAGAAGCTAGACCGGTTATTGTGGAGGTCGATATACAAAATGGACTGCCTCATTTTGAAATCGTGGGCCTGGCTTCTACAGCTATTAAGGAGGCCCGGGAAAGAGTACGGGCCGCTATTAAGAATTCCGGTTTAGAATTTCCCAACCGTAAAATAATCATTAATTTATCTCCTGCCGATATGAAAAAGGAAGGAAGTCATTTTGATTTAGCTATTGCAGTAGGGATACTTTTAGCTTCCGAACAAATTATTAGTAATGCCGAAAAAAATTGTTTATAACTGGTGAGCCTCTAATTCGTCTACTATCAAATTACCTCCCCAGTACCCCCAATCCCGCAAATGGGATTATGATTTCCTGCTTTCCGTTCACCCTCAAGACCGTTCACCATCAAAAATGGCGATAATACCACATAATGGTAGAAATGTTTTTTGTTATATTGTAAGATGTTTGCAGTTGGAGCTTCGACTAATTTTTGCCAGTGACATAGGGACAGGAACATTGACATTAGTATCTTCATGAAATATAAATAATCCAAGAAGTGATTGAAGTGGCAAGAGCAGCAGGAAGAAACAGCATAACGTGAATATACCATATCATAATGAGAGGAATTAACCATCAAATCATTTTTTACAGAGATACAAAATTTTGATACCAATAAAATAAATGCCTGTTTAAGTGAGTTGAGGGAAACGTATGGTCTATCTATACATCAAATTGAAAGATTAACGGGTATCGGAAGAGGGATAATTTAGAGGGTGTAAATGTCAGCGTTCCTGTCCCCTTGTCACCCTTGTCCAATTTAGGCAGCCCTGATGGTACTTGGAAAGGAACAGTAACCCTTAATTGTAATAAAAATGGCAATTAGTCTTTTAATGGAGGTATAGAAAATCAAAGATTTAGGTGTTAATACTAAAAACCCAATAATAAAATTTATATTAATTGTCATGCTGACTTTTTTAGTTATTACAGCAACTGCATTTGGTACAATAAAGCTGATGAACCATTACGAAAGTGCTTTATTAGATAGTGAAATAAAAACAAAAATTGGTGGTAGCGAAAACTTTAAAGAATTAGGCTATATAGAAGAAAAAATAGTAATAAATACAAAATATTATAAAAAAGATGGTACCTTAATTGTAGAAGAAAACGAAACAAGCGAAAACATAAGAAATTTTAATCAATGAGTATCATTTTTTAAAATAGTTGGGTCTATCCCGAATTTTTGTAAAGTCCAGTAGTAAAGGGGACTTTCATTCCAACGCTCTCACATGGGTGTGACAGGTGTGACATGGGGACAGGAACATTGACACCAGTACTTTCATGAAGTATAAGTCAAAACTACGTGGGAGAGAGCCCCCTTACCAGTGCATTATGGAAACCGCCCAAATAACTCTTATGAGCGGAGACCTTAGGGGAATACCTACTGCCTTACGGCTTTCCCGTACTACTATGAGGCATATTAAGCAAAAGGGCTTTTATTTATAATATAATCGGCATTCTCTTTGCCGCTTTAGGCTTCTTATCTCCCATAATTGCCGGTGCTGCTATGGCCTTAAGCTCAGTTACCGTCGTATCTAACTCCCTGCGTCTGCGCCGCTTTCGGGTGGAGGGCTAGCTGGGAACAATTAGGGATTTCCCCCACTGGGACATCCCCGGTGGGTAATTTTTTTATTTTAATTTTTTAGTATTTTCAATGTAGATTGATACTTCGCCACAGTTGGGGCAGATAGCTACTTGCGGTTTCCCTATTCTATTAGCGAACAAACGCTTATCATCCGTGGCCATTACAATGCCATAACCGGCCCCTTCAACTTTTATGGAACAATTTTCAATCATTTCAGTTTCACACCTTAGGCATTTGCGCATGGGTATACCTCCGTTAAATTCGAATTTATCTAAGAAAAATATCAACCATGATTTTATTATATAGCTCTTTTGCCTGGTTCACAATTATGAGGACATTGATAAACTATTTAAGAAGTGTTACTTTTATATAACCCCAAATACAGCTTGATAATTTAAAATAAGCCAAGTTGTCTGGGAAGGAAAAATATACTTGGCATGGAATAACAAATACAGGAAGTGTTTGCAGTATTTGCTTATTAGTTAGGCTTTTAGGGGAGATTGTGGATGTTAGCGCATGTTAATACGTTAGTGATTGCGGGTATAGAGGCGCAGCCGGTTATTGTAGAGGTAGATATACAAAATGGGCTGCCTCATTTTGAAATTGTGGGCCTGGCTTCTACAGCTATTAAGGAGGCCCGGGAAAGAGTACGGGCCGCTATCAAGAATTCCGGTTTTGAATTTCCTAACCGCAAAATAATAGTTAATTTATCTCCTGCCGATATGAAAAAGGAAGGAAGCCATTTTGATTTAGCTATTGCCATAGGAATACTTTTAGCTTCCGAACAAATTATTAGTAATGCCGAAAAAAATTTGTTTATAACTGGTGAGCTTTCTTTAGATGGTACGGTGCGGAAAATTCCGGGTATATTACCTATGGCTTTAGAGTTGGCCAGAATTAATAATGCTGATATCAGATTTATTGTCCCTCACGATAACAGCCGGGAAGCCGGCTTAGTTAATGAAGTTATTTCTTATCCGATACACAATTTAACGGAAATGTGCAATTATTTAAACGGAACCTTAGAATTATTTAGGGTACCTGCTTTCAATTATAATGAAAGAACTGTGCTGGATGAAAATTATGATTTTGCTGATGTTAAAGGACAGGAAAGTGCGAAAAGGGCTTTACAGATAGCAGCAGCAGGACTGCATAATATTCTTTTAATCGGCCCTCCCGGTTCGGGCAAAACTATGTTAGCCCGTAGAATGCCCGGCATAATGCCGGAAATGGACCGGGAGGAAATACTGGAAACCACGAGAATATACTCAGTTGCCAATATGTTAAATCCTCAAAATCCTTTAATCAGCCACAGACCCTTTAGAGCCCCGCATAAAAATGCCTCCAGTGCCAGTATTATCGGAGGAGGGCGCATACCCCGCCCCGGAGAAATTAGTTTAGCCCAGAACGGGATTTTATTTTTAGATGAATTGCCGGAATTTAGCCGGGATGTGTTAGAAGCATTAAGACAACCTCTGGAAGATAAAATCGTAACTGTAGCCCGTGCTCATTCTACCTATACTTTTCCTGCTAATTTTTCTTTAGTCGCCAGTATGAATCCCTGTTTTTGCGGCCATTTCGGCTCTGATAAAGAATGTAGCTGTACACCACTACAAATAACTCGCTATCTTAACCGGGTCAGCGGCCCCTTATTAGACCGTATGGATATTCATGTGGAAGTAGGCCGGATTAATTATGAACAGATTACTGACCAAAGCCAGAGTGAAAGCTCGGCTGCCATCAGAGAACGGGTAAAAACAGCCCGGGCTATGCAGCTTAAACGGTTTAAAAATAGTAAGATTAAATTGAACTCACAAATGCGTCCCCAGGAAGTGAAGAAATATTGTTTAATAGATGAAAAAGCCGAGCAATTATTGAAAACTGCTTTTAATCAGTTTAATATGAGTGCCAGAGCTTATGACCGTATATTAAAAATAGCCCGTACCATCGCAGATCTGGAAGAATCTTCAGCTATCTTACTGCCTCATCTGGCCGAATCTTTAAAATATAGAACTTTGGATAAGAAATATTGGGGATAAAAGCTGCGGGGCGGAGTGACAATACACTAAACGAATTCTTATTCAATAAAAAGGAGTATGGATATGATTATTGATTTGCTTAACAATAATGAAATTATCAAAAATCCTGTTTTTAAAAAATACAGTGAAATATATGCCGATATCTACCGCCAATTTGCTGAAGATGTAGCCGGTACGGGAATCCATTTCAGTGAAGATGCAATGGAGGTTAATCTGCAGCAGCGGCAGCAGTTACGCCACACGGCGGTATCATTTCGCAATAATGGGCATAGCTTATGCTTAAATGCTATTTCACCATCTTGTGTAGCTTGTCAAAAAGGAATTAACAGTATAACCTTTTTTATTTCGTTAAAATGTGTCCGGCAATGTTATTTTTGTTTTAACGAAAATCAGGAAGAATATCCTTACTATCAGAATCATATTCGGGACTGCAGCCGGGAATTAGCAGATATGCACCGGCAAAAAAAGAAGCTCGACCATATTGCCCTGACGGGGGGAGAGCCACTCTTGCATAAGCAAGAGGCGGTGCAATTCTTTGCCCAAGCGAAAAAACTATATCCCAAGTCGCAGACCCGTCTTTATACCTGTGGTGAATTGGTTGATCAGGAGATATTGCAGCATTTGGCAGAGGCTGGCCTAGATGAGATACGTTTCAGCATCAAGACCGATGATACAGATGAGCAAATTACCGGACAATTGCAACGTATAGAAATGGCAGTTCCCTATATACCCAGGGTTATGGTAGAAATGCCGGTAATACCAGGAACCTTGGAACAGATGAAGTATATAATGAAGGAATTAGATAGTATGGGCATATACGGCATTAATTTGCTGGAATTTTGCTTTCCATTTAATAATGTGGAAGTGTTTAATGAAAAGGGCTTTAAGGTAAAACGGCGGCCCTATAAGGTATTGTATAATTACTGGTACGCCGGAGGATTGCCGGTTGGAGGAAGTGAACAGGAATGTTTGCAATTGTTGGAATATAGCATGGACCAAGAGTTTAAAATGGGAGTTCACTACTGTTCTCTGGAAAATAAGCATACCGGCCAGATATACCAACAGAATTTCGGTCAGAAGACCCATAAGTTTATGAAATTTTCTAATAAGGATTATTTTTATAAAACGGCTAAAGTTTTTGGGGAAGATATACCTAAAGTGCTGAAGATATTTAGAAACAAAAAATACAGTACTTATCAAGTTAATCGCGATTACGATTTCCTGGAATTTCATCCGGAAAAAATCTTCTGGCTCCAAGGGTTGGATATAGAAGTTGCCATTGCTTCCCATGTAATGGAAGGGCGGGAAGATGGTATATATCAACGGGAAGTGGCGGTGGACTTCACCACACCGCAAATCTTTAATTATAAAACTGATCTATAATTACTCCCTTAATTGGCTATAATTTTTGGAACCTGCCCAACTCAATAGTTGGGTAGGTTTTTTTTAGTATGACGGGCATGCCGTCAATCTGTGGTGAAAGTCCATAAGGGGCGTAGTTGCCGACGAACCCAAAAGCGACTTGCAAGTTTCACATCGTGAGGTGTGGGAGAGAAGAAGCAATAGCGAAATCGTAGCCTGACGAACAGAAACCTGATACCAAGGCTTGTATGGCGGATAAGCTGGCTAAAAGCAGTGAAGTCCAAAAGGCAATCGTAACCCATGCAGGTAAATCAGGCAGGTAGACGAGGAAAGATTGACGACTTATCCCGTGAGGTCTCACAGGCGGAGAAATCCGTAGTAATAACGAACTGAGAGAAGTCAGCAGAAGCCATAGTACTGATAAAACAGGAAGGGCTGAACAATTCAAGGTCAAATGGACTTAAGAATGTGAGTGTATAGGCTCGACGAGAATCGGAGTAGCGAAGACGTAACAGAGTGAAAGATTCACAGGAGGTAGAGCTAATATACACGAAAGCAAACGAGAAAAGGAGACGAGTATGAGCCAACTGATGGAAGAGATACTGAGCCGAGAAAACATGGCTTTAGCCTACAAAAAGGTAAAAGCGAATAGAGGTACCAGCGGAGTGGACGGTATCACCGTAGACGAAGTGCAGGAGTACCTCAAAGAAAATTGGCCGAGTATCAAAGAGAGAATTCAAGAGCGAAAATACAAACCACAGCCAGTGCTACGAGTAGAGATACCGAAGCCGGCAGGCGGAGTAAGAAAACTTGGGATACCAAGCGTGGTGGACAGAATAATAGAGCAGGCAATAGTACAGGTGATAACACCAATAATAGAGCCATACTTCAGTGACTACAGCTATGGATTTAGGCCGGGTAGGAGAGCCCAGCAGGCAGTAACAAAGCTGCTGGAATACCTTAATGACGGGTACATCTACATAGTAGACATCGACTTGGAGAAATTCTTTGATAACGTACCTCAAGACAAGCTGATGAGCCTAGTAGGAAAAATCATAAAAGACCCTGACACAGAATCGCTGATAAACAAATACTTAAAAGCGGGAGTAATGGTAAGGGGAAAATACGAAGCGACCAAAGTGGGAACGCCACAAGGCGGAAACCTATCGCCGATACTAAGTAACATCATGTTAAACGAACTAGACAAAGAACTGGAAGCAAGAGGACTGAACTTTGTCAGATATGCAGATGACTGTGTAATAGCAGTAGGAAGCAGTGCAGCAGCCAATCGGGTAATGCACACCATAACAAAGTGGATAGAAAGAAAACTTGGGTTAAAAGTAAACATGACAAAGACGAAGGTAACGAAACCAAGGCAACTAAAATACCTAGGATTTGGATTCGTGAAAATGGGCGATAAGTGGGAAGCGAGGCCACATCAAGATTCGGTAAAGAATTTTGAGAGAAAGCTGAAAAAGCTAACCAAAAGGTCTTGGTCAATTAGTATGGACGAAAGAATTAAGAGACTGAACTGGGTCATCAGAGGCTGGATAAACTACTATCGAATCGGAAAAATGAAGAAAAATCTTATCAGAATCGATGGGCACTTGAGGACGAGAATGAGAATCGTCATCTGGAAGCAGTGGAAAACCAGCAAAAAGAGATACTGGGGTTTACGTAAATTGGGAGTACCAGAGTGGATGGCGAAACAGTCCGTAGGCTTTGCAGACCACTACCAAGCAGTTGCTAAAACCACAGGGCTCCGAAAAATCTCAAAAGAAATCCTCGCAAAGCGAGGTCTCATTAGTTGTGTAGAATACTATTTGAATTGAACCGCCTAGTGCCGAACGGCATGCTAGGTGGTGTGAGAGGGGGAAGTAATTTCCCCCTACTCGATTCCTTGTCACAAAGGAATTAATCTTTATTAAGAAATTTTAATATATTGGAAATGGTAATTAAGACAAATGTTTTGCTAGATTTAATATATAATAGCAAAATTGCAAGTTTAATAGGAGCAATATATGAAGCTAATCAAATCAAACCAAAATTCATAGCTAAAGGAGGCTGGTTATATCACTTTTTAAAATCTCCGCAAGGTATTAAATTGTGAAAACGGAGGAGAGGAGGATATAGAATGAAGTCTTCTCATTCAGAAATAGAGCTTCTGGAAGCACGGGCCTTAACCTATAAAATTATAAGTACAGGATTTATCAATCCACCCAGTGCGGATCTAACCAAACTCACCAGCCAAGAGAAGCTTTTTGATTTCCTACCCTTAGAACTGAACAGGAAGGAGTTTCAGCGGGGTTTACTTCAGTTAAAATTATGGTCCAGCCAGATAAACGAAGCAAGCCTGGATGATATGGTTATCCAGCTAAATACTGATTATCATAGACTCTTTGTAGGACCTAATCATCTTTTAGCACCCCCTTGGGAATCAGTTTACCTCACCGAAGAAAGACTCACCTTTGACCGCGTTACTCTTGAGGTAAGGGACTTTTATCGAAGACATGGCCTCGAATTTATTTTAATTCATAAAGAGCCTGATGATCATTTCGGTGTGGAACTGGAATTTATGGCAGAGTTAATTAACCGCCAGATTCAACACTTAAGCCAAGGTCAACTTGAAGAAGCTTCCTTCATAATGAAAGAACAACAAGAATTCCTTAGATTACATTTGACCAAATGGACTCCCCATTTTACAGATAGCATCCTCGAAGGAGCGCATACGGATTACTATCAAGGCTTAGCCCGTTTAGCTAGTGATTTTATTAGCTGGGATTATGAACACCTGAGCAGTGAGGATACTGAAAAATTATATTGTTAATTAAAGCAATCTAAGGACGAATGGGAGGTAGAAAAATGGTGAATAAAGCGTTTGAAATAAGTCGTCGCTCTTTTTTGAAATGGAGCGCAGCCGTAGCGGGAACGACGACATTGGTAGGATGTATGCCCATGAATTCAGGAGTAAAAAATGAAACTGCACTTACCCAAGGTGAAAGTCGTTATCTCAATACAGAAACTAAACCTTCGATTTGCTGGCATAATTGCGGGGGCCGATGTCAGATTAAAGCCCATGTTAAAGATGGTGTGGTACTAAGTTTTGCAACCGACAATGAAGGGGCTGATACCCCGGATGATCTTCAAGCCAGAGCTTGTTTAAAGGGAAGAGCCCAGCGTCAACGTCTCTATCACCCCGATCGGCTGAAATACCCCATGAAAAGAGTGGGAGAACGGGGAGCCGGCCAGTGGGAAAGGATCTCCTGGGATGAGGCATTAGATATTACCGCTGCGGAATTAAAACGCGTTATTAATCAATTCGGTAATGAAGCGATATATTTCATTTATGCTTCGGGGGTCGGAGGAGCATTTAACCAAAGCTATGTGGGCGGGGCATCGGCCCGACTCCTTAATGCATTAGGCGGATGTCTTACTTTTTACGGCAACTATAGCCAAGCTAATTATATGTATGCCATTCCTTATATGTTTGGGCCTGGTTATGCAGGAAGCTCCCCAACCACTTTTGCAGATGCCCAGCTTCTAGTCATGTTTGGCGATAATCCTGCCTGTACGCGGGTCGGGGGTCTTAACACCACATATTATCTTAAGTTAGCTAAACAAAATGGAACTAAAATTATAGTGATTGACCCCCGCTACAGTGATACAGTAGGGACTTTTGCTGATCAGTGGATTCCAATCCAGCCGACCACAGATAGTGCTCTAGTCGCTGGCCTGGCCTATGTCATGATTAGCGAAGGCCTCCATAATCAAGCCTTTTTAGACAAATACTGTATAGGCTTTGATGAAGAGCATATGCCGGAAGGGGTTCCGGCCGGAAATTCTTACAAGAGTTATATTCTTGGCGAAAGTGATGGTCAGCCCAAGACCCCTGAATGGGCATCAGAGATAACGGGTGTTCCTGTAGAGACTATTAAACAATTGGCTCGGGAAATTGCTGGAGCTAATCCCTGCTTTATTCTTCAAGGACGGGGTGCACAGCGTCATGCTAACGGAGAATTTCAGGCTCTATCCATACCTGTTTTAGCTCTAATGACAGGAAATATGGGTAAACTTGGTGCTAATCCCGGCCTGTACGAAGGCTTTAATTCGGTAAAAATGGGTGCATATCCTACCGGAGATAACCCCATTAAAACTAAAATATCTTTCTTTATGTTTACAGACGCTATTGAAAAAGGAAGTAACCACACCAAGGAAAACGGAGGATTGCAAGGTGCGGATCGATTGCAGCATGGCATCAAGTTTATTTGGAATTATGGCGGTAATGCTTTAGTCAATCAACATTCAGATGTCAAAAGGACTGCTAAGTTATTGAAAGATACTACTAAATGCGAATTTATTTTAGGTATCGATAATTTTATGACCCCCAGTATGGAGTATGCAGATATTATTCTTCCCGATATAACTCAATTTGAGCAGGAGGATATCATTACGCGTGCTTTGGGGCAAGGGCTGGCCCTATATGGACAAAAATTGGTTGAACCATTGTATGACTGTAGGAGTGTTTACGAAATCTGCACAGAATTAGCCAAACGTCTTGATGTTTTGGATAAATTTGACGAAGGGAAAACTCAGGAGCAGTACTTGCAGGAATTTGTTGCTGTAGCTCAAGAAGCTCATTCAGATTTCCCATCATTTGAAGAATTCAGGAAAAAAGGCATTTACAAGACTAAAGCTAATAAAATCATTGCTTATCAAGCTTTTGTAGAGAATCCCGAAAAACATCCACTGCCTACTCCTTCGGGAAAGGTAGAAATTTTCTCTAAAGCTCTTTATGATATGAAGAATCCGGAAAGGATACCGGCTGTTCCCCAATATATACCTGTTGCAGAGGGGCCAAAAGGTGCTCTGAAAGATAAGTATCCTCTGCAATGTATTGGGCATCATACTAAACGCCGTGTTCACTCCACCTTTGATAATCTGCCTTGGATGGAAGAAGCGGAGTCGCAGAAACTATGGATTAATCCTCAAGATGCGGCCGATAGAGGAATTAAAGATGACGATACGGTAAAAATCTTTAATGATCGCGGGACGGTAAAAGTAAAAGTAAAGATTACCCCTCGTCTCATCCCAGGAGTATGTTCTCTCCCCCAAGGAGCCTGGTATACCCCTGATGAAAATGGTGTTGATGTGCGAGGCAATATTAACACCTTGACAACTTGGGAACCAACTGCCTTGGCTTGGGGTAATCCTCAGCATACGAATCTAGTCCAGGTAGAGAAAGCATAGGAGGTGGTTGGAATGGCAAATCAATATGGTTTTTATTTGGATCAGCAGAACTGCATTGGCTGTTTTACCTGTCAGGTTGCCTGTAAGGATAAAAATGATTTGGCAGATGGAGTACGATGGAGAAGGGTGCATGAATTTAGCGGAGGATCCTGCATAGAAGAAAACGGGGTATTCAAAAGTAATGTCTTTGCCTACTGGCTTTCCATGAGCTGTAATCACTGTAAGGAAGCCAAATGTGTAAGAGGCTGTCCCACCGGAGCTATGCATTACGATGATGACGGTACTGTGCAGCATAATAAGAAATTGTGCATTGGCTGCCAATATTGTGTATGGAACTGTCCCTATAATGTACCTCAATATATGGAAGAAGAAAATATTGTGGGCAAATGTGATGCCTGTAAGGATTTACGGGAAGCCGGGCAAAATCCGGCCTGTGTCGATGCCTGTATTATGCGGGTATTGAAATTCGGGCCTATTGATGAGCTGCGGGCTAAATATGGAGCCAATGCTGATATTAAGGGACTTCCCAGCTCCGACATTACTAAGCCTTCATTAGTTATTACTCCTCATAAGGCGGCAATAAAATAGAAGGGAGGTTTCACCTTGCGGGAAATGCCATGGATAATTTTCACTTTAAGTATGCAACCGGCTGTGGGAATAATCCTGGGGCAATGATTAGACGGCTTGGGGATAAAGAAACCTCCGCTTATAAAGAAAGGATGGTGTAATTGAATGGAACATCTGCCATTAACCCTGTTTTCTATCTGTATGCAGGCTGCGGTCGGCATTATGGTCTTTGCGGCTATAGGAAAACTTTTAAATAAAGATGCTATTTTCAAAAATGCGATGATGGCCGCAGCCGGCCTGGGTATAATAGCTATGTTGGCTTCGGTGCTGCATTTGGGCCGGCCCTTAAGCGCATTTATGGCCCTTTACCAATTTAGTTCTTCCTGGCTGAGCCGGGAGATCTGGTTTACTGCGTTGTTTGTGGGATTTACAGTCCTGGCGGTGTTATTACTTTGGGTTAAACCTCAAAATAAGGGTGCCATTACCGGTGCAACATTGGCCGCAGCAGTTATAGGACTGATACACATAGCCTTTATGGCGGCTGTCTACACTACCTCCAGTGTTCCGCTCTGGCAGGGGACATCCACCTTTGTAGAATTTTATGCGGCCGCTATTTCTATGGGAGCAATACTCTTCCTGTTTTTAAGTATTCAGGAAGCAGCAGCGATGAAAAAGCTTCTGGCTTGGGCGGTGGCGCTGGCTGTTATTGTACAGGTGGCTGCTGTAGTGCCTAACCTGATTAGCTTAGGCAGCAGCTCTAGTGTCGCCATACTAAGCAGCCTGGGAATTTTAAACAGTATGGCTACAGTTAGTGTATTTCAATGGCTGTTTATTCTGGTTGGGGCAGTATTGGTAATTTGGGCTGCTAAGGATGAGTTATCCTCAGCGGCGAGCAATACTCTTTTAGGCAGTGCCGTTTTGCTGCTGGTAGGCCAGGCCGTTGGACGTTATCTGTTTTTTGCGGCCATGGTGGTGACAGGAATCGGAATATCTTAAAAGTTTAAGCAGATAAAAAAGGGAGGAATACCGCGTTATTTAGCGGTATTTCTCTTCTTTGCTTTTTTAGAAGTTATGGGGGACGGTAGGCGACAGCCTACGCTAAACCGAGGATATATTGAGAGTAGGAATGTTTGGTCAAACAAATAACAGCCATAACAAAAATTGGCAAGGAAAATGGATGAAAAGCTATTTTTAGACTTTCACATTAGCTACCATCCCCGTTTTACCAGTACTTTTCCGGTGCTTTTAAAAGGGTCTTTGGTACCTTTTCGATATAAGAAATTAATCTTTATTAAGAAATCTTAATATATTGTAAATGGCAATTAAGACGATGGCTTTGATAGATTTAATATAGTAGCAGAATTATAAATTTTAATGGAAATGTATGTGGAATTTTAAATAAATCAATTTTTTATAAAGGAGGTTGGTTGTATCACTTTTGGGAATCTTCGAAGATGTTAATTTTCGAAAAGAGAGGAGAGAGTAGGGTTATGGGAAATTTTATCAATGGCATTATGAGTAAAAGCTTAACTAGAAGAACTTTTGTAATGGCTACTGCAGCAGGTACAGCCGGTTTGGCCTTAGCGGGCTGCGGGGGCAAGACCTTGACCCCGGTGAGTGGTGATAAAGCAGCTACTGTCAATGAGGCGGGAGAATGGATTACCGCTGCTTGCTGGCATAATTGCGGTGGCCGCTGTCTAAACAAAGCCTTGGTAGTTGACGGAGTAGTTGTACGCCAAAAAACAGATGACACCCATGCAGATACTCCGGATTATCCGCAGCAAAGAGCCTGTGTACGTGGACGTGCACAACGCAATCAGGTGTTTAGTGCTGATCGGATCAAGTATCCCATGAAACGTAAACACTGGGAACCGGGCGGAGGGGATAAATCCTTGCGCGGTCAGGATGAATGGGAGCGGATCTCTTGGGATGAAGCCCTGGATATAGTAGCAAGTGAATTAAAGAAAGCCAAAGATAAATATGGCAATAATTCTATTTTTGCAGAAGGTGCAGAAATTGGCCGTATGCTGAACTTGTTCGGCGGTTATACCTCCCGTTGGGGAACCGGTTCTTATGGTACTTGGGCGTTAACTCCCTTGTTAACTGGTTATGGCAGGGACTCAGCAGGAAGCATTAACGACCGCTTGGATCTCTGCAATTGCGATACGATTATTATGATTGGTATGAATCCGGCCTGGAGTTCTGCGGGTAATCCTATGTACTATCTTACCCGGGCCAGAGATGCCGGAGCAAAATTTATATGTATTGATCCATATTATAACGATTCCTATTCGGTTTTAGGTGCACAGTGGATTCCTTGTCTGCCCGGCCAGGATACTGCTTTGCTATTGGGTGTGGCTCATACGCTGATTACTGAAGATGATCCGGCCACTCATCCCATGATTGATTGGGATTTTCTTAATCGATGTACCATTGGTTTTGACGCGGACCATATGCCCGAAGGTGAAGACCCTAAAGGCAATTTCAAGGATTATGTGTTAGGGACCTATGATGGAGTACCTAAAACAGCTGAATGGGCCTCGGAAATTTGTGGTACACCCGCTGAGTATATCAGACTTATTGCCCGTGAATTGAATCCGGCCAAAAAAGTGGCCTTTATCAGTGGTTGGGCACCGGCGAGAACGCAAAATGCCGATAACTATCCGCAAATTGTAATGACTATCGGTGCTATGACCGGACATATAGGTAAACCCGGGCACATGACGGGGGTAAGCTGTCATAGTGGAGCTGCCAATGGCGGGCCTGCACTAGTGAAAGCAGGCGGTGCGGGAGTCTCTAAAATTGACCATGTGGTAAGTGATTGTATTAATGATACGCAATTATGGAGCTCTATTATTTCCGGTAAGTATAATTATACCGGTACGGCGCCGAATGGTAATTCGACTGATGGGCCGGGAGAAGAACGGTCTATTGATATTCGGGTGATTTATCATGCCGGCCGGGCCTTACTGCAAACCCGAGATGCTATGACCAAGGGTATAGAAGCCCATCGTAAGGTCGATTTTGCTGTAGCACATGCTCAATTTTTGACTACCAGTGCCCAATATTGTGACCTTATTTTACCGTTAGATACCTTATGGGAACGGGTCGGCGGTTTCTTAACCGGTAATCGCGAGATTTTGATTATGCATTCCCAAGTTATAGAGCCCATGTATGAATGTCGCAGTGATCAATGGATTGCCATGGAATTGGCTAAACGTTTAGGGATAGATCCGGCCGAGGTTTATCATATTGATGAAAAACAACAGTTCTTTAATCAAATCAATGGTGCCACCGTATTGGACGAAGATGGCAAAACCTGGGTACCTTTAGTAACCATAACTCAAGCTGATTTGAGTGAGTGGGGGGTAACCGGTACACCTCAGCAAGGGAAGATTACCCTGAAGGAATTCGAAGAAAGAGGTATATACCAGGTAGAAAGAAAACCGGGTGATAATTATGGTTATATCGCTTGGCAGGACTTCGTAAGCGACCCGGAGGCTCATCCGTTGACCAATTCAGAAAGCGGCAAAATGGAGATATATTCAAGGAAGCTGGCCGAAACAATTAATGCTATGGGCTATAGTGAAATTAAACCTATTCCTACCCATATTCCGCCAGCCGAGGGATATGAAGCTACCTTCAGTGATTGGAACCAGAAAATAAAAGGGGATTATCCTTACCAGGTTATTAATCCTCATTATTTAAGACGCTCACATTCTGTTTTTGATAATGTGCAATGGCTTCGTGAAACGTGGCCTAACCCGGTTTTTATTAATCCGAAAGATGCTGCAGCGGAAGGTATTTCTGAGGGAAATACTGTGCTTTTAACCAGCCAGCATGGCAAGACCTTGCGTACCGCTTGTCTGACTGAACGTTATAAGCCCGGAGTTATTGGGCTGCCCCACGGTGCCTGGCCTGATATTGATGAAAAGACCGGGATAGATAAGGGTGGTGCGGACAATATTTTATGCGGACCTGTTTCAACCGGACAGGGAGTTTCGGGGTGGAACACTTGTATTGCCCGTCTGGAAAAGTACAGTGATGAACCGCTGATTCCGGATGTTAAGAAACCCATGCGGATTATATCTTAAAGGAAGGAGTGTGAGATGTAATGGCCCAAAAAGGATTTTATTTTAATATGGCAGACTGTATCGGCTGTCGTACCTGTCAAATAGCTTGTAAAGATAAAAATGACTTAGATATTGGGGTAATATTTCGCCGGGTCAGAAATTTTGAGGTAGGAGTATATCCCCATGCGGATGCTTTTAACTACTCAGCCTCTTGTAATCATTGCGCTGAAGCCAAATGTGTAAAAGGCTGTCCCACCGGAGCCATGCATTACGGTGACGACGGTACTGTACAGCATGATAAGAATTTGTGTATTGGCTGTCAATATTGTGTATGGAACTGTCCATATAGTGTGCCGCAATACATGGAAGATAAAAACATCGTGGGCAAATGTGATGCCTGTAAAACTTTACGGGATGCGGGAGAAAATCCGGCCTGTGTAGATGCTTGCATAATGCGCTGTTTGAAATTCGGTGATTTAGATGAACTAGTAAAGGAATACGGGTCCGGCTTAGTAAACGAGATTCCCATTCTGCCGTCGGCAGCTTCTACGAAGCCTTCTTTACTGATTAAACCGAAAAACCGTGCTTTGACTTCTGATTATAAGGAAAAGGAGGTATAGATCATGGAACATATGTCCTTAACCCTGTTTTCTATCTGTCTGCAGGCCGCGGTCGGCATTATGGTCTTTGCGGCAATAGGAAAACTTTTAAATAAAGATGCTATTTTCAAAAATGCCATGATGGCTGCCGCCGGCCTTGGCATAATCGGTATGCTGGCTTCTTTGCTGCATCTGGGCCGACCCTTAGTGGCGTTTATGGCTATTTACCAAGTTGGTTCCTCCTGGCTGAGCAGAGAGATTTTATTTACCGCACTGTTTGTAGGGCTAACAGTCCTGGCGGTATAATAACTTTTAGTTAAACCCCAAAGTAAGGGTGCCATTACCGGTGCCACCCTGGCCGCAGCAGTGGTAGGACTGGTAGAAATAGGCTTTATGGCGGCTGTTTACAGTAGCTCCAGTGTTCCGCTTTGGCAGGGTACGGCTACCTTTGTAGAATTCTATGCGGCTGCTATTTCCATGGGAGCCATAATATTTTTATTCCTAAGTATCCAGGAAGCAGCAGGGATGAAAAAACTTCTGGCCGGGGCGGTGGCAGCCGCCGTTATGGTACAGGTGGCCGCTGTAGTGCCTAATCTGATTAACTTAGGCAGCAACTCCGGTGTTGCCATACAAAACAGCCTGGGCATCTTGAGCAGTATGGCCGCGGTCAGTGTATTTCAATGGCTGTTTATTCTGGCTGGTGCAGTATTGGTAGTTTGGGCTGCTAAGGATGAGTTATCCCCATCTGTGACCAACACCATCTTAGGCAGTGCCGTTTTGTTGCTGGTAGGCCAGGCCGTCGCCCGTTATCTGTTTTTTGCGGCCATGGTGGTGACCGGAATCGGAATATCTTAAGTTTTAAGTAAATAAGGGGGGAGTATCGTTATTTCTTGGTACTTCCCCCTTTACCCTTTTTTAACAGGCCGGGAAATCAAGTTGAATCATAGATTTATGCTATAATGAACATCATATGAACAGCCGGAGGTGATGGGGTGAATAGGTGGCAGGAAAAAATAAGCTTAAGAACTCGTTTCATCATCTTAATGGTGGGGATATTGGCCATATCACTAGTGCTTAATTTGACTTGGAGCAGTATAAGGCAGCAGAAACAAAGCGAAATAGAGATGAGAGAAAAAGCCTATATGCTTTCTCAGCAATTAGATGCCGTATGGGAATTTATGGCCATTAATCAAGATCTGATTAATCATGATGCCGACGGTAATTATGATTTTAAAGGGCTGCATTGTTCTCTAGTGGGCAAGAGCATCGGCAAATTATTCGGCATGAAGACCGACTATGTTATCCGCTATACTAATTTTAGCCCTCGCAACAAGGCGGATGAACCTGATAAATTTGAGTTGGAAGCCCTGAATACCTTTCTAAATGATAAAGATGCCACGGAATATTTTGATATTATTGAGTATGAAGGCAAAGAATCTTTCCGTTACATGGCACCGATGAAGATTGATAATACTTGTCTGGAATGTCATGGTGGGCCCGTTGGCGAATTGGACATTCTGGGTTATCCCAAAGAAGGATGGAAAATTGGCGATCTGGGCGGTGCGGTCAGTATTGTCATGCCCATAGACCTGTATCAAGAGAATTTCAAAGCTAATGTCATTCAGGAAGTAGCTTTTTTCTTTATCCTGACCCTGCTTTTCATACTGATCATCTATATTGCCACAGCTAAGCTGGTTACCAGTCCCCTGCAGCGGTTTAAGAATACTATAGAAAAAATAAAAAAGGGAGAACTGAATGTCGGTTTTGAAGATATGGATGCAGTGGGAGAGATTAAAGACCTGGCTGATCACTTCAGCGATATGACCGTGCAATTGAATAACCTGTATACCAATCTGGAGAATAAAGTGGAACAGCGCACCGAGGAGTTGGCTAAGGCTAACCATATTCTGGAATTGCAACGAATTCAGTTGCAGGAAGCTAACCGCAGGCTGCGGGAGGATAATCAGTACAAATCAGATTTTATGGCGATAATGAGCCATGAATTGAGAACTCCGCTGACCTCCATTGTGGCTTTTGCTGAAATAATGGAAAGAAATCAAAATCTCCAATCCGAGAAAGATATGCGGATAGTTAAAGAAATCAAGGCTAATAGCCAAATTCTGCTTGATATGATTAATAATATCCTGGAAATGGCACGTTTGGAGGCCGGAAAGACCGAGCTGCTGCTGGAACTGGTTGATTTGGTCGATGTGATTAATGCTGTGGATAATGTGGTTCAACCATTGGCCGATAGAAAAAATATTCGTTATACTAGTACTGTGGACCGTGATGTTCCCCTGATTGATGCGGACCGGGAAAGATTGCGGCAAATTATCGTTAATCTGGTCAGTAATGCCGTAAAATTCACGCCCGAGAGTGGCGAGATCCAAGTCCGGGTTAATTATGATGATGCCCAAAAAGAAGTATTAATTAACGTTCAGGACAATGGCATCGGTATCCGTAAAGAACATCAACCTTATATTTTTGAAAAGTTTGTGCAAAGCGATTCATCCATATACCGTCAGTATAACGGAACCGGCTTAGGGTTGGCATTGGCTAAAGAATTTACCGAGCTTCATGGCGGCTGGATTAATGTGGTCAGCGAATTAGATAAGGGCAGCCTTTTTACCGTGGGCATACCGATAAATAAAGGGGTGAAACCAATGAATAGTTCAATGAGTGAAGTACATGACAGTATTGCAATTTTATTAGCTAATCGGAGTTTTCTATACCGCTTGTTACAAAGGATTTATGGTGATGAACCGAATAAAGAACTTATGGAAATTGTAGTCAATGATCATACTGAAGAAGCCTTAAAGCTGCTCGATAATGATAGTCAATTCAGCCGATATTATGATTTATTGACCCAAGTGAGACAAGATATGCTTAACGATGCGGCTGGTACCATCGACAAATTAAAAAGTGAGTATACGCATTTAATGGTGGGGCCTGCTACGTTGCCGGCACCTCCGTGGGAATCTGTATACACTAGTAAAGAACGGTTGATCTTCCAGGAGAGTACCCTGAAAGTACGCCAAGCTTATCTGAAATATGGCTTTTTACCGGCTAAATATCCTCATGAAGCTGATGATCATATAGCTCTGGAATTAGACTTTATGGCTCATTTGGCCGGGCTGACTGCTGAATCTTTTGAAGACAGAAAATTTGAGGAAGCTATTAAACTTTTAGAGGATCAGAAATCTTTCCTAATCCAACATTTGCTGGTTTGGATAGGCCAGTTTGCGGCGGATATGCAAAAAAGCGAGTCCCAGTATTTTTACCCTCTGATGGCTTTATTGACCGAAGAGGTGTTAAAAATGGACGTTGATGTGGTGGATGAGATTATTGCAAGCTTAAGGGCTTAAGGCTCGTGCCTGGCTAAAGAGAATAGTTCAGCAACTAGTTAGCAAGGGAGAAGGCAGTTTATTTACATTAGGTATTCCGATACAAGAGCGGAAAGGCGGGATATGGGATGAAAATTATGCTGGCTGATGACGAAGAAAGCATCCGCATCTTGGTTGAACATATAGTGACTGATGACGGACATGAATTTTGTTATGCAGCAGACGGAATGGAAGCACTTGCCGTCTTTCAGCAGGAGCAGCCGGATTTGCTGATATTGGATGTGATGATGCCTAAATTAAACGGATTTGATGTTTGCTCCAAGTTGAGAGAACAAGGAGAAACGATTCCCATTATTATTCTATCGGCCAAGGGAGATATCGTCGATAAGAGTGTAGGATTTCGGGCCGGTGCCGACGATTATTTAGTGAAGCCCTTCAGCTCTTTGGAGCTGTCTTTGCGGATTGAAGCATTATTACGGTGGAAAACCCGTAAATCGAACTATGTTCCGGTCTCAGAGACAGAAGACACTTATAAAATTGGCGATTTAGAAATTTGTTTCAAGCGTTTGGAAGTAAAACTGCGAGGCAAAACGGTAGACCTCACCCCCAAGGAATATAAAATTGTAGCCTATATGGCCTCCCATCCCGGCGAAGTTTTTTCCCGGGAGCGATTGATTACTCATGTCTGGGGCGAGGATTATGTAGGAGAATCGACAAGTATTGCCGTGTTTATTAGAAAAATACGGGAGAAAATTGAGGACGAACCTTCCAAGCCTAAATATTTACAAACAGTATGGGGCATGGGCTATAAATTTGGTGATAATTAAAATTAGCGGGAGAGGTGACAAGTATGGGGATAATGGATTTGGAGAAAATGGCTAATTTTATTGCCGACAAAATGTCTTCCGTTGAGGTGAAAAGTCAGCAATGTGCCAAGATACGGTCGCCTTTGAGTAAATGCAGCAAATGCCAAGATATTTGCCCCCAGCAAAGGATTATGTTTTCGGCCCAAAAGATCACCTTAGCAGATAATTGTCTGGAGTGCGGTCTTTGTGCATCAGTATGCCCTACTGGGGCATTGGCTTTAAAAGAGCCGGGTATCATGGCTATATTAAATAAAATCGAGCAGACCTATAAAAATGACGGTGTAGTCAATATCAGTTGCCGGCGTAATTCATCAGTTGATGAAAAATGCATTAAAATTTCGTGTATAGGTGCATTGATGCCGGAGCTGCTCTTAGTTATGCGTTTATATGATTTCTCTATCCATATGGTATATACAGAGGAGCAATGCCGGGCATGTGCAGTAAAGGGCGGGATTGATTTATTTAACACCCGTATGGCTCAAGTAGACGAATTGATAGAAGAATTTTCTTTAGCTGCCCATGAACTAATACAAATCGCCCGACCAGAGAAAAACAAAACCAAAGAACCAGCTAAAAAGCATGAAGAGATCGATATGCAAAAGCGGGCATTATTCGGTTCGGTTTTTAGTGGATTTAGAAAAATGCCTGAAGTAGTTTTGCAAAGTTATGTGGGGGCTGATAATAAGAAAGAGACTGCCACTGCTCCTAAAAGCAGAGCGACAGATCATGTGATGATTGACCGTATTGAAATATTAAAAAAATACGTCTATGAAAAAATACCAACCGATCATGAATTTAATTTTTTGCAGCAGCCCCGTTTGACAAGCAAGTGTTATTTATGTAAAGCGTGTACCATATTATGTCCTACAGGTGCGTTGGAATACCGCGCAAAGGACGGCGAAATTATTTTAAACAGCAGCCGGTGCTCGGGGTGCAGCCTTTGTGCCGATGTCTGTTACCCTAAAAGCTTACAGTTAATGCCGGTATCGTTAGAGTCGGTAGTTACAACTCCATCTATAAGCCTGGTTAAAGGTTATACGAATATATGTGAGGAGTGTAAGCAAGAGTTTGTAGCGTCAGAGGCCTTGGTGCAGTGTAGCAAATGTCAGGCCAGAGCGAGATTTAAACAGTAACCAAACTCCAACTTTTATTTCTTAAATTTAGCTTTTAGCTTAAGTTTTTTATATCTCTTAGTTTATTATGGTATATTTTTATTATTTTTAAGCAAAGCTAAGGATGAAGAAAAAAGAAGGAGGTTAGTAAATGCTTGGTACAATAGTACGATTTATAGTTTCTGCATTAGTGTTATTGTTAATTGGATTTTTGCTTCCAGGAATTACCGTAGCCGGATTTTGGGGTGCTTTAATAGCGGCAGTTGTTATAGCAGCTTTAGGCTGGGCAGTAGAAGCTATTTTAGGCGATAAAATTTCTCCGCGTTCCCGAGGATTTGTAGGTTTTATTACTGCTGCGGTTGTTATATACATCGCCCAGTTTATAGTGCCTAACTATCTTTCTGTCTCATTGATAGGAAGCTTACTGGCAGCTTTTGTAATAGGTCTGGTTGATGCATTTATACCTACAGAATTAAGGTAACAAGTTAAGTAAAAGTTAATCGATTTTGTTTTAAAGCTTGCATTTAATAAATGTACGAAAAGGTACATCTGGATAGCAAGCTTTTTCTTATTTTTAGATAATTGTAATTACTCTTTTTAATAGTTGACATTAAATTTATCATAGCCTAGCATAATGTTTAACTATGTTGGTTTATGTTAGTTTTAGTTGCATTATATATGTTTGATAAATGATTAGTTAGTTAGATTATGCAGCATAACATTAAAAATTTAGGGCTATGGCAAAATCGTATAAGTAGATTAAGGAAAGGAGGCCGACTAGAGTATATCCGTTATAGTAAGAAATAAATACGAGGGGGAATATGTTGTGAAAAGGAAATTGATCATATTAAGTGTTATGTTAGTGCTGGCTATGGCTATGTCTATAGTAGGCTGTGGTAATGGACAATCCTCAGCACCTGATGTGAATAATGAGCCTGAAGTGAAATTAACTATTGCGGCGGCGGCAAGTTTAGTTGATGCCTTAAATGAATTAGAAACTATGTATAAGGAAGAAAAACCTAATGTTACTCTTACATATAATTTAGCTGCTTCCGGAACTTTGCAAAAGCAAATTGAAGAAGGGGCACCGGCGGATTTGTTTATTTCAGCCGGAAAATCCCAAATGGATGCTTTAGTGGAAAAAGAATTGATAGTAGAAGACTCACTTATGAATTTATTAGGCAATGAACTAGTTTTAATTGCTAATAAGGATAGTGCTATGACTAGTTTTGATGATTTAACTACTGATGCGGTACAAAAAATAAGTATAGGAACACCGGAAACAGTTCCAGCCGGTAAATATGCTCAAGAAACTTTAACTACTATGAATCTTTGGGACCAAATCCAATCTAAAATAGTAATGGCTAATGATGTGCGGCAAGTTTTAACCTATGTGGAAACCGGGGATGTAGATGCCGGCTTAGTTTACAGTTCTGATGCTACCCAAGGACAAAATATTAAAGTTGTAGCTGCGGCTCCGGCTGGTTCTTCCAAGCCTATTGTATATCCTATGGCTATTATAGCCGACAGTAAAAATATTGAAGCAGCAGCTGATTTTGAAGAATTTTTAATTAGTGATAAAGCTATGCAGGTTTTTGTTAAGTATGGCTTTAAAGATTTGAAATAATAATTTAGTATTTATTTATAATGATGTTTCATGTACAAGATTGGTTTCCGGTATTATTATCAGTCAGGGTAGCGTTCATAGTTGTTTTTATAGTTGCTTTTTTAGGGTTGCCTTTAGCCCGTTTTATGTCACGCAATAATTTTTACGGTAAAGACGTGGTAGAAGCTTTTATTACTTTACCCTTAGTTTTACCGCCATCGGTTATCGGTTATGGTTTATTAATATTAGTAGGTAAAAACAGCTTTATTGGTCAGCAGCTTAATAGTATGGGTATAACTATTATTTTCACTTGGTGGGCAGTAGTTATGGCTTCCACTGTAGTAGCTTTTCCTTTAATGTATCAGTCGGCCAAAGGTGCTTTTTTAAGCGTTGATCAAAACTATGAAAAAGCGGCCCGAACTTTAGGCGCCAGTGAAATACGAATTTTCTTTACTATTACTCTACCTTTAGCGTGGCCGGGTATTATCGCCGGTTTAGTTTTAGCTTTTGCCCGAGCTTTGGGCGAATTTGGTGCAACCCTTATGGTGGCGGGTAATATTCCTGGACAAACTCAAACCATACCACTGGCAATTTACTTCGCGGTGGCGGCCGGTGATGATACAACCGCCCGTACTTTAGTAGCAATAATTACCGTATTTAGTTTTATAGTAATTTACGGGGTTAACCGGTGGGCCAGAAAACAAAAACGTTAGACTGATATTGATTCCACTATAAAAAGGTAGTATTTGTTAGTTGAATGTATAAATATTCCGTCACTAGCCTTCGCATGGAGATACACCAGCTGCTTGTTTCAAGAAAAAAGGGGTACCGGGCCAATTCACAACCTTAGTAGCGACTGCAAGGAGAATGTGTAGTGCTCGTAGAGTACGTCCATGTTCAATGGCACGCGAACCCCGTCCGTGGGGTTCGCCCCCTTTTTTCTCTCACCTTCGCAGGGTGTATCCTCCATGCTACGTCAATGCTCCTACATATTTATACATTCAACATGATTGAATTGAGGTTTTCGCAGTAGACTGATAATCTGATTACTAAAAAAATAAACTAGGCCGGAAAGGATATCTTCCGTTTCTAGTTTATTTTTTATACTATCAGGAAGCATATGGAGGTTTAAGCATGTTAGAAGCAAAGTTTAATAAGAAATTATGGCATTTTAATATGGATTTTAATTTAAGCTTAAATAGTGAAATATTAGTTTTATGGGGACCTTCAGGAGCGGGCAAGACTACTATTTTGCATTGCTTAGCAGGTCTGGTGAGTCCTAATGAAGGTATTATCAAATTAAATGATAAGCTTTTATATTCATCAGCTCACGAAATTAATATCGCTGCCCGCAGTAGAAATATAGGCTATTTATTTCAAAATTATGCTTTGTTTCCGCATATGACCGTAAAACAAAATGTGTATTATGGCCTGAAAAGTCAAAAAACCAGCTTAAATAAAGCCAAAATTGATCCTATAAAATTATTGGAATCCTTTGGCATAAATCATTTAAAAGAACGCTATCCCGGGCAGTTATCAGGTGGCGAAAGACAGCGGGTAGCACTAGCCCGGGCCTTAGTGGTACAGCCAGGGTTACTTTTGCTTGATGAACCTTTTAGTGCTCTAGATAAAAAGAACAAAATAAGCTTAAGAGCGGAAATAAAAAAGCTTAACGAGGAATGGAAGATACCTTTTATTATTGTTACCCACGACGAAGATGATGCCAGTTTCTTAGGAGACCGGGTATTAGAAATAAACAAAGGACAATTACAAAAAATTACGTCCAAAAATAATGTTTGAATTTAATTAAGAAAATTGTATAATCTTGATATAAAAGAATTGTCAGAAAATTCGACTTTTGATTCGGAATAAATTATTAATGACAACCAATTAACTCTGTGATAGAATATTTTTATAAATCCATATAATATATTTATGGTGGATTGTACGGATAATAAGTAAGAAATTTATGTCGAAAAATAAATTAAATAGCTCCGAACTTTCTATCTAAAGCTATGCCATGATAGTAAAGTCACTGGGTTAGCTTGGAAACGGGCTAGCCTCCCATTTTTGGAAAGGAGCCTGAAAAATCTTGTTTAATATTTATTTTCCAAGATTTAGCAAGGCGTTTTTTTCTGCACATAATGGGTTTTTATGCCTTTGGTCTAAAACTGGAGGCATTTTTTATTTTCACCAATAATTTATCTGGTTTATTAATAAGACTGAAGGGGGGAGATAAGTAAAATCAATATTACTTATATGAGTAATTAATGAATTAGGGGGAAGGAGAGAATGTCATGCAACTAACGCGTCGTGGTTTTCTAAAGCTATCTGGTGGCCTTTCTTTGGCTACAATGGCAACTGGTTTAGGTATTGACCTAGCCGTAGCTGAAACAAGAGGATATGCTTTAAAACTTGATGGATGCACCAAAATACCCAGCATTTGCCATTTTTGTTCCGGTGGCTGTGGTATGCTTTTATTTGTTAAGGATGGTAAATTGATTCATTTGGAGGGGGATCCAGATAATCCAATTAATGAGGGTGCTCTATGTCCAAAAGCGGCCAGCCTTGAGCAGGTAGCTTATTCTGAAGAGCGTTCGAAAACACCATTGTATCGTGCACCAGGGTCGGACAAGTGGGAAGAAATCTCCTGGGATGATGCTATCGAGCGTATTGCTAAGAAAGCTGTAGAAATCAGGGATAAAACTTGGAAAAAGACTGATGAAATTACTGATGCTAAAACTGGAGAGAAAAAAACTGTTCCGGCCAATCGGGCCGAAGGAATTGCCGTCATAGGTTCGGCTGAAATTGATAATGAAGAATCTTACCTGCTTTCAAAATTTGCCCGTCTGATTGGGACTCCTTTTCATGAACACCAGGCCCGTATCTGACACGCGCCTACGGTGGCTAGTTTGTCACCTTCATTAGGACGCGGTGCTATGACTAATTCATGGCAAGATATGCAAAATTCTGAGTGTTTTCTAATTGCCGGCAGCAACTGTGCTGAGGCTCATCCTATCGCAATGAAATGGATTCACCGTGCTAAAGCTAAAGGTGCTACCATAATTGTGGTCGACCCCCGCTTTACCCGTACTGCTTCCAAAGCCGATATTTTTGCCCAGATAAGACCAGGAACCGATATTGCTTATCTAGGGGCCATGATTAATTATTATATTGAACAAAAGCTTTATGATGAATTTTATGTGCTGAACTTCACCAACGCACTATTGAAGATCAGTAAGGATTTTAAATTTGAAGACGGCCTGTTCTCCGGCTTCGATAAAGAAAAGAAAAAATATGATTATGCAACTTGGAAATACCAGCTTGATGCAGACAATAAGCCTATTAAGGCCGACAGCTTGGATGATCCGGATTGCGTATTCCAAAAAATCAAAACTCATTTTTCCCGGTATACTTTCGAGGTGGCCGAGCAGATTAGCGGTATTCCTGCTGACAAGATTAAGCTTATAGCTGATACTTTTGCAGCCGCTAAACCGGGCAATATTTTATATGCTTTGGGTATGACCCAGCATACAACCGGTGTTCAAGGTATTCGTTGCTATGCGATTATTCAGTTGCTGTTGGGTAATATGGGCAAGGCCGGCGGCGGTATCCAAGCTCTGCGTGGTGAGCCTAATGTTCAGGGTTCTACTGATATGGCTAACCTTAATGGCAATCTGCCAGGATATTTACCTTATCCCACTAATGCCCAAGTAACTTTACATGATTATGCAGTTGCGAATGGAGCTGTTCAGCATAAACCGCTGGTTGCACTTTTAAAAGCCTGGTTTGGCAAGAACGCTACAGCCGCCAACGACTATGGTTATAGCTGGCTGCCCAAGAATGACCCTACCAATATGCCCATCCAACCCCAATTCTTTAACTGGATGGAAAAAGGGCAGTTCAAAATGCTCTTTAACTTTGGCTCCAACTCTTCGGTTTCTATTCCTGACCGCAAGATGGTAGCCCGGGGACTTTCCTGTCTGGAAATGCTGGTAGTGGCAGACATATTTACCGTAGAAACTGCCCAGTTCTGGCGTGAAGAAGGTTTAAACCCTAAGGAAATTCAAACCGAAGTTGTCTACCTGCCGGCTGCTTTTGTTTATGAAAAAGCCGGAACTATGACTAACTCTTCTCGGCTCATACAGTGGAAAGAGGTTGCTCTTGAGCCACTTAATGATTGCCTACCCGATCTGGATATTTTAGATAGAATATTTAATAGAATGCGGGAAATTTATGCCGGAAGTACTGATCCTAAAGATGCCCCGATTTTAAATGCTAACTGGGATTATGGCCATCATCCTAGCCCCTTGAAGGTTCTGCAGGAAATCAATGGCTATAATGATAACACCGGCGACCTTAATAGTAGCTTGGCTGAATACTTAAATGCCCCGGTTGGTACAGTTTCTACCGGTTGCTGGATATATGCCGGCGTAACTCCACCCGGCAAAAACTTGGCTGATCGTCGGGATGGTACTGATCCTACCGGTTTAGGCCTGAACAATAACTATGCCTTCGCGTGGCCGGGCAATATTCGGGTTCTTTACAACCGGGCTTCCTGTGATGCTAATGGACAGCCGGTGGATCCGAAGCGCGCCATTGTTTGGTGGGATGCGGCTCAAAATCTTTGGACTGGACATGACGGACCTGATGTGGTTGATAAGACTAAAGGGCCTGACACTCCCGAAGGAAAACAGGCTTTCCGCATGAATCCTGAAGGAGTTGGACGTTTATTTACGGCCAGCTACACCAGTGGTGTATCTACATCACCTGTACCTACCGATAGTATAGCAGCTATTCCGACTCGGGGAGCAGGTATGACCGTTGATGGGCCGATGCCTGAATTCTATGAGCCTATTGAAAGTCCGACTTCTAACATATTACATCCAGAGGTACAAAATAATCCTATGGCCAAGATCGTATCTACCGAATTTGGCGATCCTAAAGATTATCCATATGTTCTTACTACCTATGCTGTTGTAGAGCACTTCTGTGCCGGTGGTATTACTAGAAACATTCCGTATCTGAACGAGATTATGCCGGAGCCATTTGCCGAAATTAGTAAAAACCTGGGCAAAAAGCTGGGCGTAAAAGAAGGAGATCTAGTCGAAGTATCCTCGATCCGCGGCAAGGTTAAAGTACGCGCTTTGGTTACCGACCGTCTCCAAACTTTGATAGTAAACGGAAAAGAAACAGAAACAATCGGTATGCCATGGAGCTGGGGATTTGCCAGCTTGAATCCTGGCCCCGGTGCGAATAATGTGACAATGAACGCATGTGACCCGGGAGCAGGAACTCCTGAGTACAAATGTTGCCTTGTCAACGTAAGGAGGGCTTAACAATGGCACAAAAAATGGTTTTTGTTGATACTTCATTGTGTACTGGTTGCAAAGCTTGTTCTGTTGCTTGTAAAACTTGGAACGACTTGCCGGCGGAAAAAAACCGGCTGGTTACCAGTTATCAAGCTCAAAAAGATTACACCTATAACACTTGGACATATATAAGCTTCCATGAAAAATACGAGAATGGCAAAATGAATTGGTTGATGTTTAAGCATCAATGTTACCATTGCGCTGAGCCGTCCTGTATGAAGGCTTGCCCTTCTGAAGCAATTTATAAAACTGATTCTGGTTATACCATTATTGATCAAGAAAAATGTATCGGCTGTGGCTATTGTGTAACCAACTGTCCATGGCATGTGCCCAAAACTAATACGGCCATAAATAAAACCTTTAAATGCACAGGGTGTATTGACCGGGTAGAAAATGGAATTGCACCTTCATGTGTTAGTACTTGCCAGCCGGGTGCTTTAAAGTTCGGGGAAAAAGATGAAATGCTGAACTTAGCTAAAGAGCGTCTGGCCGAGGTTATTAAAACCCATCCTAAAGCCCAATTATATGGTGATAATGTTATGGGTGGCACTACTTATCTTTATTTAATACTAGATGAACCCGGAGTATATGGACTTCCAGCCAAACCTTCTACACCTTTGTCACTAACTCTTTGGAAAGATATAGTGCATCCTTTAGGTGGAATTGCAATTGGTGGTGCGGCTTTAGTTGTTGCTGCTGGAGTACTTGCAAACTTTGCTAGGGGCAATTATCGCGCTAAATCCGAAGACGGCGATGATTTTGATCCCCACCAATAAGGAGGTAATGGGATGAAAAAAGGAGCGAATAAAAAAACTATATTGCGTTTTACCTTTGGCGAACGCTTTGTACACTGGGCTCATGCAGTAGCATTTTTCTTACTGCTTTTTACCGGCTTAGGTGTACTTTCAGCATCCTTTCAACCGGCCATGAATATTTTTGGCGGTATAGATGCTACCCGGAATATTCATCGGGTTGTGGCCGTGCTATTTTGTTTATCTGCTATAATCGGTTTTTCGGTAGGAGAAGGTGGCAGACAGCTTAGAAGTTGGTTCAAAGAAGTTCTTTCCTTCGATAAAGACGATTTTGCCCATGCTAAGAATTTTCCTATAGAATTTTTTGGCGGGCATAAGCCTTTCCCGCCCCAAGGAAAGTTTAACGGCGGTGAAAAACTGAACTCTTTAATTACTATTTTGGGTACATTAGGTATTGTTACCAGCGGATTTATTATATGGTTTGCTCCCTCGTTACCAGTTTTACTTGTACAATGGGCGTATCCCATCCATGCAGGCTGTGCTTTACTAATGTCCGCATTACTAATTGCACATATGTACTTAGGCATTCTCCATCCCGATTCTAACCAAGCTTTTATGGGCATGATAAATGGTCATGTGCCAGAAAAGTTTGCTTATGAACATTATGAAAGATGGTACAACGAAGTTAAAAATCAAGGCGTATCTAAATAGAAAAAAGGGCAGTTTTTACTGCCCTTTTTAAGGAGAGATTTTA
Source organism: Bacillota bacterium (assembly GCA_023395515.1). Lineage (GTDB taxonomy): Bacteria > Bacillota > Syntrophomonadia > Syntrophomonadales > Syntrophomonadaceae > JAAYRQ01. Next base: position 21,726 of record JAEWZB010000045.1, on the reverse strand, counting down.
TATGGGTACAAGGAGCGGCAAATCAAATACAGCAGAGGATAAAACAGTAGAACAAGCTTATCAAAAATATAAACAATTAAAACAAACAGTTAAGGAATGGCAGCAAGAAGATAATTCTTATTGGCTTAAAGACCTTAAACTAGCTGATACCCCCCCATATATATCGGTTAAAAATTTGCCTTTAGCAGCAGTTACCCAGCTTTGGCAACGTTTAAATACTTTTTCCAATTTAAATATTTCTACTTCTAAACTTGAAGAAATATGGAAACAAGTTGAAAAAAATGAAAAAGTTACTGATGAGATAGACGAAGGAGTCTTATTAAATCTTCAATTAGCTATAAACGGTGTGGCAGGGCTTGCCGGACAAATAGTTGCAGAAAAAAACTTATTAGAACTGGAAACTGGTAATCATCACAATAATGCAGTTTGTCCTGTTTGCGGTGAGCTGTCGTCAATTGTAGTCTTAAAAGCTCCGAACGGCAATCGGGTGGTACATTGCAATACTTGTAATTTGGAATGGCCCAGCAAACGGATTGGCTGTATATATTGCAATGAAACTGAGCCCAAAAAACAAATGTATTTAAAAAATGATGCATTTCCGGGTATTGAAGTTGTTGCGTGTAAATCTTGCGGAAACTATTTCAAGGAAATAGATGCTAGAGAATTAGTGGTTGAAGACTATATATGGGAAGATTTAAGGACTATCCCTTTAAATTACGCTACTGAACTTTGGTTAAAGGAGCATGTACCAATTAAAATGGCTTAATAATTTGTAGCTATTAATTACTAACATAGGTAATTATTGATAGTGTTATGCGATTAAAGGGTTAGAGAAGGAGTGATGGACGTGAAATTAATCAAACTGATCATCAATGGGAAGGAGGTTGAAGCTCCAGCAGGTAGCACAATTCTTGAAGCTGCCGAAAATGCAGGGATTGATATCCCTAGACTATGTTATGATCCAGAGTTGACCAAAATGGGAGCCTGTCGTTTATGTGTGGTAGAAGTAAAAGGTAATGCTCTTTTACCTGCTTCATGTGTAACTCCAGTAATGGAAGGAATGGTAGTAGAAACAGAATCAGCAGCAGTGGTGGAAGCCAGAAAGATGGTACTGGATTTAACCCTGGCTGATCATCCCATGGATTGTTTGACTTGTGATAAAATGGGGGATTGTAAATTATCTGAATATGCTTATCGTTATGGCCTAAAAGGTTCTTCATTTGTAGGTGAAAAACATGATTATGCCATTGATGACAGCAATCCCTTTATAATTCGGGATTTGAATAAGTGTATACTATGCGGTGCTTGTGTAAGAGCTTGTGAAGAACTGACTGGTGTCGATAACTTATCTTATTTGTATCGCGGATTTGACCGTAAAGCTACTACGGCTGGGGACGTAGATTACATCGATTCGGATTGCGTTTTTTGCGGACAGTGTGTGGCCGTTTGTCCTACCGGGGCTTTAACCGAAAAAGCAATGTCCGGCATGGGACGGCGTTATGAATTTGAAAGAGTCAAAACTACTTGTCCGTTTTGCGGTACCGGTTGTAATTTTGACTTAGCGGTGAAGGATAAAAAAGTAGTTGGAGTACTTTCGAATCCCGATAGTAAGGTTAATGGACGTAGCTTATGTATTAAAGGACGTTTTGGTTGGGACTATATTTATAATGAAAATAGACTTACCACTCCTTTAATTAAAAAGAACGGACAATTTGAACCTGCTTCCTGGGATGAAGCTTTTGATTTAATTGCTGCTAAACTTAAGGAAGTCAAGGATAAATATGGCAATGAAGCTTTTGCTTCTCTTAGTTCAGCGCGTTGTACTAATGAAGAAAATTTCTTAATGCAAAAACTTACCCGGGCGGTAATGGGCAATAATAATGTTGACCATTGTGCCCGTACCTGACACGCACCTACCGTAGCCGGTCTGGCTACTACATTTGGCAGTGGTGCAATGACCAACCCCATAAGTGATATTACTAATGAAGTAGAATTAATGTTAGTAATAGGAGCAAATCCTACGGAAGCTCACCCCATAATAGGTTATAAAATGAGACAAGCAGCCCGCAAAGGGGCAAAACTAGTAGTATGTGATCCTCGCCACATTGACTTGGTAGATGAAGCTGACTATTGGTTACGTCAGAATCATGGCACCGATATTCCTCTAGTTAATGGACTTATGCATATTATCATAAAAGAAGGCTTGGAAGATAAGAAGTTTATTGAAGAAAGAACTGAAAATTACGAAGAACTGAAAGCTATTGTAGAAAATTATCCTCCCGAAAAGGTTGCGGAGCTTACCGGAATTTCAGTAGAGGATCTATATGCAGTAGCCAGGCTTTATGCTACAACTGATAAAGCTACGATTTACTATACCTTGGGTATTACCGAACATATTTGCGGAACTAGAAACGTAATGAGTTTGGCGAATTTGGCCATGTTAACCGGGCATATTGGACGTCCGGGAACCGGAGTATGTCCAATGCGTGGTCAAAATAATGTGCAGGGTGCTTGTGACATGGGTGCTTTACCTAATGTTTATTCCGGTTATCAGGCGGTTACTTCGGATGAAGCCCGAGAAAAACACGAAAAGGCTTGGGGTGTATCACTTTCTAATAAACTGGGCTTAAAAATTCCCGAGATGTTTGATGCTGCAGTAGAAGGAAAAGTTAAAGCTATGTATATTTTAGGTGAAAATCCGGTTTTAACTGATCCTAATGCTAACCATATTAAACATGGTCTGGAAAAATTAGACTTTTTAGTAGTACAGGAGCTTTTCCTGACTGAAACCGCCCAATATGCAGATGTAGTTTTACCCGGAGCCAGTTTTGCTGAAACTGATGGGACCTTTACTAATACTGAACGTCGGGTGCAAAGAGTTCGTAAAGCTATTGAGCCATTATGCGGTAAGCCTGAATGGGAAACCATTTGCGAAATATCTACCAGACTTGGTTATCCTATGAGCTATAACAGTCCTAAAGAGATATGGGATGAAATGGCCTCCTTATCCCCTTCAATGGCAGGTATTAATTATGATAGAATAGAAGAAAATAATGGCTTGCAGTGGCCTTGTCCGACTCTTGAACATCCGGGAACACCGTTTTTACATGCCGGCAAGTTTACCCGCGGCTTAGGTTTATTCCAGCCTTCAGAGCATATACCACCTGGTGAAATGCCTGATGAAGAATATAATTATTTACTATGTACTGGTAGAATATTACAACATTATAATGTTACTACCCCATATTCACCAGCTATCACCAGTATATGGAATAAGGAAATGGCGGAAGTTAATCCTATAGACGCAGAAAAACTAGGTATAGAAACTGGTAGTCAAGTTAAAGTAACATCTAGACGCGGAGAAGTGGTAACCCATGTTAAGGTTACCGATAGAGTATTACCCGGTGTAATTTGGATGTCTTTCCACTATGCCGATACTCCTACTAATGATGTAACTAGCCAATACTTAGATCCTATTACCGGAACCGGTGAATATAAGGTCGCTGCAGTTAAAATTGAAAAACTGTAGGGGGAAAACAAATGCGTAAGATAGCAGTTGATGATGCAGTAGGTTTAGAGCTAGGATATGATATTACGAAGATCGTTCCTGGGACCGAAAAGTATCGAGCCTTCCGTAAAGGACATGTTATTACCGAGGAAGACATATCTAAATTAAAAGATATGGGCAAAGAGCATATTTTCGTGTGGGAAACAGATGAGAAATTAATGCATGAAGATGAGGGGGCTCTAAGTTTAGCCAAGTTTGCGGCTGGCCCGGGATTAACTATGAGGTCACCTAATCAAGGAAGGGTTAATATTTCCGCCGATATTGACGGTCTGCTTAAAGTAAATGTAGAACTGCTTAATAAGGTAAACAATATCCCTGACATAGTTTTTGCTACTTTGCACAATAACCGCTCGGTAATTAAAGGGCAAACGGTAGCAGGAACCAGGGTTGTACCTATTGCGGTTGCTCATGAAACCATAGAAATGGTGGAAAAACTTACGTATCAAACAACTCCTATGCTTGCGGTTAAACCATTTATACCGTTAAAGGTAGCAATAGTAACTACTGGTACGGAAGTATACAGCGGACGAATCAAAGATGGTTTTGCAGATGTTATTAAACAAAAAATTGTCCCTTTTAAAGGTGATTTATTAGGGCAAGTCTTAGTACCGGATAAACATGATTTAATAACGGAAGAAATCCTGAATTTCCTGAATAAAGGGGCTGAACTCATTATTGTTACGGGAGGTATGTCAGTAGATGCAGATGATGTAACTCCCCAGGGAATAAAAGAAACTAAAGCAGAGGTGGTTTTTTACGGAGCTCCCATTTTACCAGGTTCCCAATTTATGTTGGCTTATAAAGAAGAGGTGCCCATATGTGGGGTCCCGGGAGGTGCTCTATTTAGCCGCAAAACTACTTTAGATTTATTACTTCCCCGTTTGTTTGCTCAAGACAAAATAACCTACCCGGATATTGTAGCCATGGGTCATGGCGGGCTATGTGAAGGGTGTAAAGTTTGTCGTTTTCCGCAATGCTCGTTTGGCAAAGCCTAGTATGATGAATGGAGGATATATTACATGTTAGTAGATAAAGATTTCGAAGCAGTTTTGGAACAGATTATTCAGCATACTCCCCGTTTAGCAAGTAAATATATATCAATTATGGAAGCCTTGGGACGGGTTAGCGCAGAGAATATATATGCCGATAAAAACCTGCCCGATTGCAACCAATCTGCAGTTGATGGATATGCAGTTGCTAAGGCCCGGGAAAATGATGAAAATCATTTTATACTAACTGGATATGTAGGTTTAGGGGACGTACCTAAAGCTCCATTGCAACCAGGTGAAGCTATGGGTGTTGCGACTGGTGGGAACCTGCCGGAGGGAACGGTAGCAGTAGTACCCCATGAAAATACTGAGGTTAACGGTAATTTAGTTCAGCCTAGGGAAGTTATTAAAGCCGGGAACAATATTAAACAAGCTGGTGAAGATTATCAAAAGGATGATTTACTCTTGGCTGATAACCAAGTACTAGGGCCAGGTGAAATAAGTTTACTGGCGGCTTTCGGCCAGTCTATGGTCAAAGTATATGAAAAACCTAAAGTCGCGGTATTGAGTTTAAGTGAAAATGTAGTTTTTTGGCAGGATGAACCTAATCCCGGGCAAATAAGAGATAGTAATGGACCACTATTAGCTGCCTTAACAATACAAGATGGCGGTATACCTAATGCCAATAAAATAGCGGTTAAGGATCAAGGGTCCATTAAAGAAGCTGTCCTGGATTTGCTGGAACAGAACGATATTCTTATTCTAACGGGAGGAACCTATTCCGAGGGTAATAATGAAGTTATGGCGCTGATGGAAGCTTTGGAAGCTGAAGTACTGTATTGGGGCGTACCTATTCAGCCTGGCAGTCATACTGGTGCTGCTCGTTTAAATTCAGGGTTAATTTTTGCCTTATCGGGAAATCCGGCCTCCTGCGCAGTAGGGTACCATCTGTTTGTGGCTCCGGCTATTAAAGCTATGCAAGGCTTAAACCCTTATTTACCAAGGATTAAAGCTAAATGTACCAATGGTTTTGCTAAAAAGACTGGTACTAGACGCTTTGTACGAGGTTATGCCAGTTTTGATAAAGAGGGATGGCAGGTTACGGTACAACCTGGACAAAAACCTAGCATGATTCGTTCGCTTATTAAGTGTAATGCACTTATAGATTTACCAGCTAAAAATCCTCCAGTTGAACCTGGGGAAGAGGTAGATGTTATACTTCTTAATAATTTATAAAAAATGCCAAATAGTCATTTTGTAAAATAATAGTGTTTTAGGATTATTCGGGAGGTGGAAAGATAATGGCAGACTACAAGGAGATTATCAGTGCATATAAAGATGTACGGGGCGGCATTATTGAAGCTTATAATGCTATTCAAAAGGAATATAGCTACATACCTGAAGAGGCAATAGCTGTGGCTGCTAAGACTTTTAAAATCTCAAAGGCTGAAGCATATGGAGTTGCTACATTCTATTCCTACTTAAAAGTAGGGGAACGGGGCAAGAATGTAATACGCATTTGCGAAAGTGCTCCTTGTCATATAGCTGGCGCTGATAAAGTAGTGGCTGCTCTGGAAAATGAGTTAGGGATTAAGATGGGTGAAACTACTCCAGATGGTAAATTTACCTTGGAATTTACGGAATGCGTAGGACAATGTCAGGAGACTCCGGTAATTACTATTAACCGGAAACCATATGGAGATTTAACGGCGGAGAAAATCCCTGCTATATTAGCAGAATATAAATAACTTAGGGAAAGGAGGGAAATTGATGGCTGAGGAAAAACGCATAGTATTACGTAACTATGGTAAAATAGATCCGCTTAATATTGAAGATTATATTAACGCAGGTGGTTATAAGTCTTTAGAAAAAGCTCGGAGTATGGGGCAAAGAGAAGTAATAGATGAAGTGAAAAATTCAGGTCTGCGGGGACGCGGCGGAGCTGGATTTAATGCGGGAACTAAATGGGGGTTTAGTTATCAAACTCCTGCCGATCAGAAATATGTAGTGTGTAATGCTGATGAAGGAGAACCAGGTACATATAAAGATCGGATTATAATGGAAAATGATCCTCATGCACTTTTAGAAGGAATGGCAATTTGCGGTTATGCAATCGGAGCGACTAAGGGATATATTTATTGTCGGGGCGAATATCCTTATGTAGCTGAGGTGGTACAAAAAGCTATAGACCAAGCTAAAGCTAAAGGCGTATTAGGCGACTTTGATATTGAAATAAGACTGGGTGCCGGTGCTTATGTATGTGGTGAAGAAACTGCTTTAATCGAGTCTATTGAAGGTCATCGTGGTGAACCTAGATTTAAGCCGCCTTATCCTGGTGTAGAAGGTTTATGGGGTAAGCCCACGGTAGTAAATAATGTAGAAACATTAGTAAATGTTCCGGTAATCATAGAAAAAGGAGCCGATTGGTATAAATCCATAGGTGCTTCCAATTATCCGGGCACTAAAGTATTTACATTGACCGGCGATGTAGTAAATAAGACGGTTTTTGAACTTCCTACCAATGCTACTATCCGTGACGTGATTTTTGAATTTGGTGGCGGTATTGCCGGAGGCAAAAAGTTTAAGGCGGTACAAATTGGAGGAACTTCCGGTGGTTTTATTCCTGAATCCCTCTTAGATACACAAGTTGACTTTGATTCCATGGCTGCCATTGGTGCCACTTTAGGTTCGGGAGCAGTTTTCGTCATGGATGAAGATGTAGATTTAATTGATGTTATTGAAAGAATAACTAAGTTCTTTGAACATGAGTCTTGTGGGAAATGTACTCCTTGCCGGGAAGGTACTAAGAGATTACATGAGACATTACAGAAAGTTAATGATGGTAAGGCAACGGCTCAAGATATTGCTTTGTCAGAAAATCTAGGCAGAATTATGACCAGGGCTTGTTTATGCGGCTTAGGTCAGGCTTCACCTGCACCATTCTTAACTACGCTTAAGAACTTTAATGCGGAATACCAAGCTAAGTTAGTTTAACCTTAAGACCTTATCTTAATAATTGTGGGCTTCTTAGTTAATATTTCAAATTAACTGTAATAGGCTTAACTAGGGCGTACCTCATTGAATTTAGTGAGGTACGCTTTTTGTTCCATATAATCCTGATAAAATAACTGATTTTCAGGAGTGATAATAAATCTTTGGTACTTCTAAAGTTAGATATTAGTTTCCCATTAATAAATAGAGTTTTAAAAGTAATGATGGTTACGATATAATTAAATGGATACATTATAAACAAGCCTAGGCTTTTTAGCACTAGCATAAAGAGGTGACAATGATGGAGCAAAATAAATCATATACTCCTGAAGAAGTAGCAGAAATGCTTAAAATCTCCAAATATACCGTTTATGAAATGGTTAAACGGGGTGATTTGGAAGCTTATCGGGTGGGACGTAATCTACGTATTCAATCTTCAGATATAGAGGCCTATATTACAAAATCTAAGGCTATTGATAATATAGTTAAAGGTTTTATATTTAATCGCAATGGGGATAAGTATTTCCAAACGGGTAATGTGGAAATTAACCTGGTAACCGAAGAGGAAGGCGAGGTTCGCATAGCTATTGCTCCGGAAGATATTATCTTGGCCCGGGATGTCCTGGATAGCAGTGCCAGAAATATCATCAAAGGAGAAATTAAAGATATTATAGAAAAGGGACAAATCGTAAAAGTTATATTAGATATAGGTTTTCCTCTTTATGCGACTATTACTTATAAATCGTATAAAGATATGAAACTTGAAATCGGAGAAATGGTTTATGCTATTTTTAAAAGCAGTGCGGTGCGAGTAGTTTAGCTCCCAAATTAAATTGATAAAAATGCTAAATGAAAGTACAATTAGAAGTATAGATAAGCAGAATACCAATAGACTAAGAATAACTTCTGGAGGTTAACTAATGTATGGTTTTATCGGAAATATAGGGACGTGGGAACTAGTCTTTATTATGTTGGTGGCCTTAATCGTAGTTGGCCCCGGTAAGCTTCCCGAGGTAGCCAGGTCAGTAGGAAAAGCCCTCAGTGAGTTTAAAAAAACTACTTCAGGAGTGCAAAAAGAATTTCAAAATGCGCTAAAGTTTGACGAAGAACCGAAACCTAAGGTGGTAAAACCTGAAGTGATTAAACCATCTGTTAGTGAAGCTGATGAGGCTGATGAAGCTGACGAGGTTAACGAATCAAATGAACCACTAAATAAAAGTGGTACTGAAGAAATTGAGACTAAGAACGAAGAAGAACATAATCCATATCAATAAATATAAGAACTCTTATCAAGAGTGGTGGAGGGACTGGCCCTATGAAACCCGGCAACCGGCTGCACAGGCAAGGTGCCAAATCCTGCAGGTTTTACCTGGCTGATGAGAGCAAATCAAACTCTCTATTCCAGAGGGTTTTTATTTTATTTAAAGTAAATAAAGGCAACAAGGAATTTTACCTTGATTTCAGAGGAGAGTGTTATAAGTTTGTTTAATGACTTAGTTGCGCAATTAAAGGAGAAAATTCTAATACTTGATGGTGCCATGGGAACTATGCTGCAGAATAGCGGTATGTTACCGGGAGAATGTCCCGAATTATATGGTATTAATCATCCTAAAATATTAGCAGATATTCATTATGATTACATAGAGGCAGGAGCCAATATTATACAGACTAATACTTTTGGCGGCAGTTCTTTAAAATTAAAGGAATACGGACTGGAAGACAAAGTTGACGAAATTAATTCTGCCGCGGTTAAGATAGCTAAAGATATTGCTAAAGGAAAAGCCTTTGTAGCAGCTTCCATTGGACCTACCGGTATGCTGCTTAACCCTTTTGGGGAGGCAACTTTTGATCAGTTGTTTAATGTTTTTAGCGAACAAATGATAGCTTGTGAACAAGCGGGGGCAGATTTAATATCGATTGAGACTATGACTGATATTGGGGAAATGCGGATAGCTCTGGCTGCAGCTAAATACAGTACCAGGCTGCCGGTTATTGCCCACATGACTTACGAAAATGGGGGCAGAACTATGATGGGTACTGACCCTCTTACTGCTTTGCTGGTTTTAGAAGCATTGGGGCCCTTAGCTATAGGGGCCAATTGTTCCGGGGGAGCTAGAGAGCTTTTGCCGGTCATGGAAATATTAAACCGTTATACTACCGTTTATTTATCAATTGAACCGAATGCGGGTCTTCCTACCTTAATAAATGGGGAAACGGTATTTCCCGATACTCCTGAAGAAATGGGAGAGTATGCTTTATTACTTAGGGATGCAGGGGTAAACATTATAGGCGGATGTTGCGGCACTACTCCTTTACATATTCAGGCTATGGCCAATGTTTTGCGGGGATTAACTCCCCTGAAAAGAAACAACCGTGCTTTACGTGGTTTAGCCTCCCGTACTCAAAATGTACTTATTGGTGATGGTAACCCCTTAGCTTTTATAGGGGAAAGAATAAACCCTACCGCCCGCAAAAAATTGGCGGAAGATATTAAAATGGGGCACATGCAAATGGTCATTGATGACGCTAAAAATCAGGTTCAGCATGGAGCACCTATACTGGATATTAATATGGGAGTTCCCGGTATAGATGAAAAAGCTACCATGGGTAAGGCCGTTAAAGCTGTCCAAGGTGCGGTAGATGTACCTATATCTATCGATTCTACTAATATAGAGGCGGTTGAAGAGGGCTTAAAAAACTTTGTGGGCCGTCCTTTAATAAATTCTACTACGGCAGAAGAAAGAAATTTAGAATTAGTTCTGCCTCTGGCTAAAAAATATGGTGCGGCTGTATTAGGTTTATGCCTAGATGAAAGAGGAATACCTAGCACGGCTGAAGAAAGAGTAGAAGTAGCACGAAAAATATATATGAAGGCTAAAGAGTATGGATTACGGGACGAGGATATTTATATAGATAGTCTGGTTAAGACTGCTAGTGCTGAGCAAGGCCAGGTTATGGAAACTATTAAGGCCTTGAAATTAATAAAGGATGAATTTAAGGTAGGAACGGTCTTGGGAGTAAGTAATGTTTCTCACGGATTACCGGGCCGGGATATTATTAATTCTACTTATTTAGCCATGGCCTGGGCGGCTGGACTGGATTTACCTATAATGAACCCTTTGGATGAGCGCCTAATGGATGCTACCAGAGCCTCCGCAGTTTTGTTAAACCGGGATGAGAATTGTATTAATTTTATAAATGACTATGTAGATTATAAACCTCAAAGTAATGTTACGAATTGGCGAAGTCCTATTTGTCAGCAATGTAATATTCCGGGGCTAATAGGCCCAGTTAATCAAGTACCCAATAACCAACTATTAACCACCGATAATAAAGAAGTTTTGCCTGTGGGCACTCCGATTCTAAGTTTAAAAGAGGAAATACAAAAGGCGGTTTTTCAGGGTAATAAGGACCTGACTGAAAAACTTATAGATGATGCGTTAGCCCGGAATTTAGACCCCTTAGATATTGTAAATACTAGTCTTATACCAGGTATAGAAGAAGCCGGCTTAATGTATGATGAAAAAAGGTATTTTCTGCCCCAGTTAATGATGGCGGCTGAGGCCATGAAAACAGGTTTTGCCAAAATTAAACCCTTACTGGCCGAAGATAATAACCAAAGCCTGGGAGTTATTGTCTTAGCTACGGTTGAAGGTGATATACATGACATTGGCAAAAATATTGTGGCAGTTCTATTAGAAAACTACGGATTTAAAATAATTGATTTAGGAAAAGATGTTAAAGCAGATGAAATAATTAATGCCGCTATACATAACCAGGCTGACATTATTGGACTAAGTGCTTTAATGACTACTACGATGCCTCGTATGCTGGAAGTAATTGAAAAAGTAAAGGCTAATTCCTTAAATTGCAAAGTCATGGTAGGGGGGGCTGTACTTACTGCTGATTATGCCCAAAATATAGGAGCTGATGCTTATTCCCAAGATGCAAGAAATGCAGTTATTGTAGCTAAAAAACTGTTGGAAGTTTAGCATATTTAGTAGCTGGTAGGTTTAGCAGAAGATAAGGAGGCAGTAAAATGAGAGTAGTAAACAGTGTTCTAGAACTTATTGGACAGACTCCCATTGTCAAACTCAATAGTTTGACTAGCCCAGATGAAGCAGATATCTTTGTTAAGCTGGAAAATTTTAATCCTGCGGGTGGAGTTAAGGATCGTCCGGGACGTTATATGATTGAGCAAGCCGAGGCGGAGGGAATACTTAACCATGACTCTATAATTTTGGAGGCAACTAGCGGTAATACCGGAATTGGTTTAGCTATGGCTGCCTGTATTAAAGGATATCCCATAGTTATTGTTATGCCTGAGAATATGAGTGAGGAACGGAAGAAAATAATGAGTGCTATGGGGGTTCGGTTAGTACTGACTCCGGCTGCCCAAGGAATGCAGGGAGCCGTTGCCGAAGCTAAAAGGATGGCCGAGAGTGATGCCAGATATTTCTTAGTTAAACAATTTGAAAATCCGGCTAATGTTAAAAGCCATGAACTTACTACGGGCAAAGAAATAATCGAACAAATGGGTAATAATTTAGATGCTTTCGTTTGTGGAGTGGGAAGTGGCGGTACTATTACCGGAGCTGGACGAGTACTGAAGAAAGCCTTACCGAATATTCTAATTGTGGCCGTAGAACCTGCCACTTCGGCAGTATTAAGCGGTAAATCAACCGGCTGCCATTTGATTCAGGGAATTGGGGCAGGATTCATACCCCCGGTACTAGACTTTAGCCTGATTAATAAGGTAATTACAGTTGAAGATGAAGATGCTATAGCTGCAGCTCGGGAGTTAGCCCGTAAAGAAGCTTTGCTTTTAGGCATATCGTCTGGAGCTGCAATTTATGCAGCGAAAATGTTAGCTAAAGAGTTAGGCCCGGGAAAAAGAATTCTGGCTATAGCGCCTGATGGGGCAGAAAAATATATATCTACAGAATTATTTGCTTAAGGGGGAAGGGGAATTGAATGCTGAAGCAGTAGCCAATTATTTGGTTAACTGGCTTAAGGAGCAGGTTAGCGAAGCAGGGGCTAAAGGGATTGTATTCGGAGCTAGTGGTGGAATAGATTCGGCTGTGGCTGGAGTTTTGGTTAAAAGAGCTTTTCCGGATAATTGCTTAGGTTTAATATTACCTTGTGAAACTTTATTAACCGACATAATTCATGCCCGCCGGTTTGCCGAAGATTTTAATATTCCTTACAAAATAATTGCCCTGGATAATACTTATAATATTTTAGCGGCAGAACTTAATGCTCATTTTGATGATAAGCCTGATAGGAGATTAGTAGCAGCTAATATAAAGCCGAGATTGAGAATGTTAACTATGTATTATGCTGCTCAGGCTAATAATTATTTAGTCTTAGGTACTACTAATAGAAGTGAGTTAAAAGTGGGGTATTCTACCAAGTATGGTGATAATGGGGTGGATTTGCAGGTTTTAGCTGATTTACTAAAACATGAAGTCTATGCTTTAGCCAGATACCTTAAAATACCGGAGGCAATTATTGATAAACCCCCTTCGGCTGGTCTATGGGAAGGGCAAACTGATGAAAACGAGATGGGCATAAGTTACCCGGAACTTGATACTTATATTGAAACTGGAAAAGGCAGCCCGAAGGTTATCCAAATTATTGAAAACCTGGCGGCTAAAAGTGAGCATAAGCGTAAACTACCGCCCATTGCTTTAATTCCAGCGGAATTAAAGTAGGGTAAAGTTAGGGGGCCAGGGTGTATGAACAGCAGGCAGCGCAGTGTATTAATCCGGGTACTGGTGGCAGTATTTGTTTTTGCTTATATCGCTTGGTTAGCTTGGCAGGAGTTAACCAGGTTTGACTTTTTTGTTATTACAGGCTTTTTCCTGTTATATTTATTATGGACCTTGCTATCCGAAACCTTACTATATACAGATCCGGATACCTATGTAATTGAGGATGAAGATAAAAAATCCTACTTGTACTTACAACTGTCTTTTTTGATAGCCTTATTTTATGCTACTATAGATTTTGTGGAGTTTAGTATTACTAGATTCAAACCTTTAGAGCCTAATATCATCTATGCCGGATTTATTCTTTTTTTAATTTCCTGTTTAGTTCGGTGGTGGGGTTTTAACTCCATTGGTAAGTTTTTTAATCCCCGGGTGGCAGTTTACGAAGATCATAAGCTAATTACCGAAGGAGCCTATAAAATATTAAGGCATCCTTTGTATTTTGGTAATATGCTGGGCTTTATTGCTATTCCTATGGTATTTAACTCTTGGGGGGCTTTACTCATTATTATTTTAACTACCATACCGGCACTAATCTATAGAATTAAGATCGAAGAAGAGTTCATGCTAAAACATTTTCCAGAACAGTATAGAGCTTATATGAAACATACTAAAAGGCTAATACCCGGCTTATGGTAAAACTTTTTAGGGAGGAAACATAATGGCAGGACACTCTAAATGGGCTAATATAAAACATAAAAAAGCTCGCTCTGATGAAAAGAAAGGTAAGGAATTTACCAAAATTGCCAAGGAAATAACTATTGCGGTGCGCTCGGGCGGCGGCGGTGACCCCGAGGCTAATTCTAAGCTAAAGCTGGCTATCCAAAAAGCTAAAACTATTAATATGCCTAATGATAATATTAATAGAGCTATTAAAAAAGGCACGGGTGAAATAGAAAGTGATGCAATTGAAGAAATAATATATGAGGGTTATGCCCCGGCTGGTATAGCCGTATTATTAGAAATTGCTACTGATAATCGTAATCGGACTGCTTCTGAAATAAGACATTTATTTTCTAAAAATAATGGGAATATGGGTGAAGGCGGCTGTGTAGCCTGGATGTTTAATAGAGCCGGCCTAATTACAGTTAATAAAGAAAATATTAGTGATGAGGATGAATTTATGCTTCAAGCTATAGAGGCGGGGGCGGATGATGTTCGGGATGAAGGGGAAGTATGGGAAGTTATAACTTCACCGGAAAACTTCATAGGGGTCAAAGAAGAATTGGAATTTTGTAACATTAAGATCGAGGATGCGGATATGGTTATGTTAGCCGAAAATACCGTAGCAGTTAATGATGAAGATACAGCTGTTAAAATTCTTAAACTTATTGATCTTTTTGAAGACCATGATGATGTGCAAAATGTTTATACTAATATGTCCATACCGGATGAAATAATGGAAAAACTTATCTAAATTCAACCTGAATTTTATTTTTCATATAAATAGTAAAAGCGGGGTTAACCCCGCTTTTACTATTTAGCCATTCTTTCTTTCCCGATGCAAAGCTATCTCTTTTTTAGGCACTTCTAAACGGAATTCTCCATCTACAAAACTAGCCTTAAGTTCTTTGGAATTAACTTTAACCGGTAGAACTGATAGAACGCTTTTGAGATTAAGCCGATTAGGATAAAGCTCAATATCTTTAAAGGTATCAATTTTCATCCAAGGTGCATCAATTTTGAAAACTAAATCATTGGCTTCACTATAAATTTTAACCGGAACATCTAATTCAAAATCATCAGCAAAGATATTACGCCCAAAATCAATATCTCCATAAGGACTTAATATATCTAAGGGAGTTCCGGTCCAACTATCGAATTGCGCTAACACCTTTTCTAAAGAAGTGTTATTTATAGTCTCTTCCCGGTGATTGATAGCTTCCAGGTAAAAGGTTTTTTCAACTTTAGGATTAGAACTAAAATCTTCTGCATCAGTTTCCCAAATTATACCGTTGGAAAAGGCCATTTCCAGTTGCTTAAGCACGGCCTTCTTCTCGCGAGTAAGCAATGAAATCGGCAATGAAACATTATCAAAATTATCCACATCTAAGGTATCATGTTGGGGCGCCACTTCAACAGGTTCGGAATAAACGTCAGCTAAAGATAAATTAGGGTCAATCAGATTATACGAGGATAAATCAGCCCATAAGTTTTCATCAAATCTATACATTAAACATACCTCCTTTAAGATAATAAATTTTTCGGAAAATTCTAAATAAATTTGACTTTTGTTTGACCTTTATCTAATTCTATTATAAACCTGCTTGTGAAGAAATATGCAAGCACAAAATTCCTTATATTCGCTTACCTAACGCAATTAGGTAAGTTTAGCTAGAAAATGTGATGTATTTCACTAATTTACTTCAATCTCTGTATATCTTGCTGAATTTTGGAAAAAATATATAACGAGGTGAGATAACAATGAGAAAACAAGCCAGTGGTTTACTATCTATAACCGTATTGGTAGTTTGTTTTGGATTAGGTTTTTTGATAGCTAATTTATATAATAATTTTACCAGTAGCGATATCCAGCAAAAACCAGTAGTAGATATTAAAGAAAAGCGGGATATCGTAACTGAAGATACCCAAATAGTTTACGAACAAAAATACCTGCAATGCAACCATAGTATTATTTCCGAATTTAAGGATAAGGAAATATTAGAGGGTAAAACTTTAGACCAGCTTAAAAAGATATTTACACCGGCTAATGGATTTAATTTAGAACTGGAAAACAATACCTTAATTATTAAGCAGGATATAGATGATTGGTGTCCCGAGGATAAAAATAAGTGCCGACTCAAAGAATACCAAGGATTTGTCGCAGTTTATAAGGGGCCTGACCAGAATAATGATGTATTAGAAAAAGTGACTAGCATTCACATGAATTCTTTACCTGCCGAATTACAAGAAAAAATTCGCCAAGGTGAATGGGAATTTAAGGATAGCCAAGCTTTAAATGATGCTTTAGAAAATTTAGACGAATATTTGTAAAAGCCTGTAAATTATTTTAAATAACCTGATTTTTTTAAATTTTTTGAATTCAATGATTTTTTATAGTGAATTCAAAAGATATTAGAAGGAATCAGGTTTTTTTATGAGGAATTCTATTTAGTAATTATTAAAAATAAACATACTTAACTAGTAATAACTTTATAGTTATTATCTGTAAAAATGATTGATGTACATACCTAAATGTTTTTACTTTATAGCTCCAAGCCGGGGAACATTGGAGGTGAAATTAACAATCTTTGGGAATAAGACAAAATTAATAACCGATGGGAGGAATCATTAATGGATAATATTATGCCATACCAAATGTTTATCAATGGGGAATGGACTCCGGGAAAATCCGGGCAACTAATGGAGGTAATTAATCCGGCTACTAAGGAAGTAGTGGCAACTGTTCCCCTAGCTAATCAAGAGGATGTAGATTATGCAGTAGGTTTAGCCCGTCAGACGTTTGCATCAGGTGTATGGGCTAATAAGTCGGTGGATGAGCGGGCTGAAATATTAATGAATGCAGCTATGTTAGTCATAGCAAATAAAGAACGGCTGGCTTATCTGGAAGCTCTTACCTCCGGGTCTACAATTCGCAGGACTAGCACTGTAGATATAGCGGAAGTAGGGGCTACTCTCTTGCTTACCAGCATGATAGGAAAGGAATTGCCTCAGGTTGAACATACCTTTTTCTCGCCTCCTTGGATAGCACCGATGCACAGTTACTGGAAACGAGAACCCATCGGGGTATGTGCCGGTATTACCCCTTGGAATTTCCCGCTGATATTAGCTATTTTTAAAATTGCTCCAGCTTTAATGATGGGCAACAGTATGGTGATTAAACCAGCCGAAACGACTCCGGTTACTACCCTGGAGCTGGCTAAGCTGCTTAGTGATGCGGGAGTTCCTCCCGGGGTTTTCAATGTAGTAACCGGTCCGGGAAGTACCGGCAGTTTACTAGTTAGTCATCCTGAAGTTGATAAAATTGCTTTTACCGGCTCGACTGCGGTAGGAAAAATGATTGCTCACCAAGCTGCTGATGATATTAAACGGGTAACTTTAGAGTTGGGAGGGAAATCACCCCTGATTATTCTGGATGATGCTGATTCCCAAGTAGCAGTTAATATGTCCCTATTAGCCTTTCTATTCCATTCCGGTCAAGTATGTGAATCCGGCACCCGCCTATTTGTGCCCCGTAAACGTCAAGATGAACTGGTGGAAGGCATGATAGCTAAAATAAAGAAGATGAAAATTGGTAACCAACTGGATATGGCCACTGACTTAGGCCCCATTGCCAATGAAAAACAAATAAACACTATAATGAATTATGTGGCAACTGGTAAACGGGAAGGAGCTCAAATAGCTTATGGCGGTAATCGGCTTACCGAAGGAATCTATGAACAGGGCTTTTTCTTTGAACCTACTATATTTGTTAATTGTAATAATCAAATGACCCAGGTCCGGGAGGAAATATTTGGTCCGGTACAGTGTGTTATTCCTTATGATGACATAGATGAAGCTATAGCCATGGCTAATGATAGTCCTTATGGATTAGGAGGCGGCATATGCAGTACTAATGCCGGTAAGGCTCAGCTTCTGGCTCAAAGGCTGCGCACCGAAACGGTGTGGATTAATACCTGGCATGTGCTGCGTCCTGATGCTCCTTTTGGCGGTTACAAGCAAAGCGGTTATGGCCGGGAATGCTGTTATCACTCGCTTCTGGCTTACAGTGAAGTAAAACATATATGTCAAGACTTGACCCCGGATGGAAATGATAAACTGATGAACTTATTAATCGGCATAAATGATTAAAGGGAAAGGGAGGGAGTAATAATGACAACACCAAAATATTTTATGTGGGATTTTTATAGTATTGTGGAAGTGGGAGCCGGGTGTCGTACTTTTGTCCCCCAACGCTTTACTGATATGGGCTGTAAAAGAATTGGCTTAATTACGGATCAGGGCATAGTAAATGCCGGTATTGTAGAGGGAGTAGCAGATATTTTTAATGCTCAGGGTCAACCTAAAATTGCCGGAATATACGACCAAATTGAACCTGATGCAGTTATGAGCCGGATTAATGATTGTGCCAGGTGGTGCCGGGAGCTGGCTATAGACGGATTATTAGCCGTCGGCGGCGGCAGTGTGCTGGATTCGGTCAAAGGGGTTAAGGCGATGCTGGGTATGGGAGTCATAGATATTAAAGAGATTATGCCCGGAAATATCGGTCCCTATTTACGTCCTCTGGGAAAACCTCTGGGTATTCCCCATATAGCTATTCCTACCACAGCCGGTACCGGTTCGGAATCTTCCCCCATCGCAGTAATATATAATGCTGAAACTAAGATCAAAGGCGATTTACTGCATCCCTATCTGCCGGCAGATTATGCTTTCCTTGATCCTGATTTTACTATAGGTCTGCCGCCTGCTATTACTGCTTTTACCGGATTTGATGCTTTATCCCATGCCATAGAGGCCATAAGCTCCCCGGGGGGTAATTGCATGATAGACTCCTTAGCCATACAAGCCGTTAAGTTAATTAAAAAATATTTGCCTATCGCTGTAACTGACGGTAAAAATTTAGAGGCCCGCACGAAAATGCTGGTAGCCAGCAATATGGCCATAATGGCTTTTGCTATGTCAGGATTGTTTTATCCTATCCATAATGTGGCTCATGCGGTAGGGGGACAATTAAGAATTGCGCACGGAGAAGCTAATGCGGTTCTGATTCCGATTCTAATGGACAGATACCCTAAGCACTATCTTAATAGAGCCGAAGTCTTAGCTGATGCTTTTGGAATCAGTACTAAATTATCTGCTGAAGAAATAGTGGCAGCAGCGGCTGCCGAGGTAAGGATACTACAGAAGGAATGCGGAATTAACGCGACTTTTAAAGAAAACTTAGATGCCACCATGGCGGAAATAATGTTCTGGGCCGTAAAGTTTGACCCTTCCGGTATTTTTTATCCCTTACCCGATGATGTTATTCGGGCCTGCTTGTCTGATGCTTTTATAAAATAGAAATTTTTTATTATGCCGGCTAAGTTTCAGCCGGCATAAATAGAACAGGGGACGAGACAGAATGTGGAAAAACTTTTATCGCAAGTCATAAGCTAGAATAGATCAGAAATAATTGACCTATCTCCGCCTGCCTGCTTAAAATACACCCCTTTCGACCTGTTCCCACGCGCAGAAAGCTAAATGTGGAGTGAGTAGTATTGATGTTGAGGAATAATACAAATGTCCTGCGGATTGCTTGCATATAGCAATCAAAAGAGATATGCTAATAAAAAAAGGAGGCAACTCGAATGGCAAAAACATCAAATGTATTTGTTCGTGTTGAGCCAGAGATCAAAGAGCAAGCAGAAGAAGTGCTTTCACAACTTGGTATTCCCATGTCCAATGCTGTAAGTATGTTTTTAAGACAAATTGTTTTGCAACGGGGTATTCCTTTTGAAATTAAACTGCCGCAAAATAAACCATTGGCATACTCCTCTTTGACCAAGGAACAGTTCGATACGGAAATTGAAAAAGGTATGAATGATATAAGAGAAGGAAAGACTTACTCTCTTCAGGACGTGGAAGAAGAAATGAGGAGAGATTATGGCATATGAGTTGGATTGTAGAGTATTCAACTCAAGCTAAGCAGGACTTAAGAAACATTTTTGAGTATATTGCCTATAATCTATTGGAACCTGAAACTGCCGGTAGACAGGTACAGCGAATTATGAAAGAAATACGGTTACTAAACGAGATGCCATTACGCCATAGGCTTTATGATGGGAAACCGTGGCAAAGTCAAGGACTTCGTTTTGTACCCGTAAATAATTACCTGGTGTTCTATGTTCCGATAGATGAAAAGAACTGTGTCAGCATTGTCCGTATTATATATGGCGGTAGAGATATCCGCAAACAACTGAGCGAAACAATTGAATAACAGTAAACTGAATCAGAAATCTTTATCAAAAGGGCAAACTTTTCTTATGCTGATTTATAAATGTTACTGAGGGAAAAATAGCATCTAGATATGTATATACAAGCCTTTTTTGATTATTCTTCCTTTTCCCGCCTTACGTCTTACGTTTTACCCCTTCCCCCCTTACACCTATCTCCTTGACTTCCATATAAGTAGCACCATTTTTGATTTTAAAGTAATATTAAAGGTAAATATTGTACAAGGCGGATTATAAAATGTTAGTATTAGGAATTGATCCCGGAACTGCTACTACCGGTTATGGCCTGGTTAAATATGAAGCCGGGCGTCAGCTAATGATAGATTATGGAGTCATTAGTACCAAAGCCAATATGGAAATGGCTTTTAGGTTATGTAAGATTAATCAAGATTTAGATAATTTAATTACTAAGTATTCCCCTGATGTAGTGGCGGTAGAACATCTTTATCACCAGAATAATGCCAAGACGGTTATCACTGTTGCGCAGGGGCGGGGAGTAGTGCTTATGACCGCAGCTAACCGCGGCTTAGAAGTTGCGGAATATACTCCCTTACAAGTAAAACAATCGGTAGTTGGTTATGGTAAAGCCGACAAAAATCAGGTACAGTTTATGGTGCAAAAGATATTGACTTTGCCGGCCCTGCCTAAACCGGATGATGCGGCTGATGCCTTAGCTGTAGCCATATGTCATGTACATTCTCATAAACTTAGAAATATTCAAAAAGGTGGGAATTAAATGATTGCCTATTTAAAAGGTATTTTAGCCGAAGTCGAGATGGACAAAATTATCGTGGAAACTAACGGCATAGGTTATCAAGTTTATGTTCATAGCCGTACTTTCAGTAAGCTGCCTGCGTTAGGTGAAAAGGTTTTTATTCATACTTTTTTACAGGTTACCGAAAATGAATATAAATTATTTGGCTTTTTAGATAAGAATGAAATAAAGCTTTTTGAAAAGATTATAGGAGTATCCGGTATGGGTGCTAAGGCGGGTTTAAGCGTTTTGTCGGCCATGGAACCAAGTAATTTCTGTAATGCGATTATAACTCAAGATGAAAAGACTTTAACTACTATACCGGGCATAGGCAAGAAAAGTGCGGCCCGTCTGATATTTGAATTAAAAGATAAACTGGATGATTTAACCCTGCTGATACCGGAAACAACCGGGGTTAATATTACGGAATTGCTTGAAGCTATGGAAGTATTAGGTTATAAGTCTAATGAATTAATGCCTCTTATTAATGACTTTTTAGAAAAAGGCCAATTACAACCTGATACCAGTTTTAATATCAAACTGATTTTGCAAAAGATAGTTAAATTGCAAAAGTCATAATACGTTAGTTGAATGTATAAACATTCCGTCGCCAGACTCCGTATGGGGAAACACCAACTGCTTGTCTCAAGAAAAAAGGGGTACAGAGGCAAAATCACGTCCTGTTCAGTGCCTCTCTCAC
>JAEWZB010000027.1 GCA_023395515.1 Bacillota bacterium | reverse complement strand
ATGCAGTGGCGGTGGGACAGGAGGCCGCCCCATATTTTATGGCTAATAAAAAGCTTCCCTTTACATTAAGTTTGAAATACAAGCTTTTTGATAAAATTCTCTACTCAAAATTAAAGCAAACCTTAGGACTGGAAAGAACTAGAGTATTCGGAGCTGCAGGAGCACCACTTTTACCGGAAATTCACGACTTTTTCTGGGGCCTTAATATGCAGATTCGCAAAGGATATGGCCTGACTGAAACATCTCCCACCCTTAATGTTGATGGTGATCCCTCCATAATGCCGATAAAATCAGATGGATGGATAACTCCATTTCCCGAAGCCATAATAAAAATAGCTGAAGATGGCGAAATACTGGCTAAAAGCCCCGGAGTTATGATGGGATATTTGAATAAACCTGAGGAAACCAAAGAAATGTTTACCGGGGATGGATGGCTAAAAACAGGTGATATTGGGGTTTTAGATAATGAAGGTTATCTTAAAATTACCGACCGGAAAAAAGATATAATTGTAACTTCAGGAGGAAAAAATGTTGCTCCATTATTATTAGAAAATACTTTTGCTGCTCATCCCTTTATTGAACAGATAGTCGTCTTAGGAGATGGAAAGAAATATATTGTGGCCTTAATAGTGCCGAACTTCGAAACCCTTAAAGACTGGGCAGGTAAAGAGGGAATTGAGGGACTAAGTAATGAACAACTAATTTCTAATGATATAGTTATCCAGAAATATGAGGCAATAGTTAATGACTTAAATCAAAGCTTTGGCCGTGTAGAACAGATTAAAAAATTTAAGCTCATGCCTCGAGAGTTTACCCAAGAGAATGGTGAACTTACCCCCACCCTAAAACTAAAACGCAAAGTTATTGCCCGTAAATTCCAAGATGATATTGAAAACCTCTATAATGAAGAATAATTAAAACAGGATAGAAAATGCCTTTGCCTTATAAGCAGAGGCATTTTTTTTGGTGGGGATTGTTTAACAATAAAAGTAATTTTCAAAAAATTAAAGCATTAGGGTCTCTTTTATGATAAAATTTTAGGAAATTTTTATTTTAGAGGAGGAGTCATGCAGAATAAATAGCCGTAACTTATCTTTTGTATACCTATAGCATTTACAGCTAGTTTATTATTGTCTAAAAAAGGACATTATTACAAATGATACTTTTTAGCAGCTGACAACTATTTTAAAAGAAAGGGTGAACTTTTTTGCAACAAGATAAACTCTATAAAAAGGATCAATTTCAACAGCTAGTTCAACCCCTAACTAAGTTTTTAGCCACCGAGAACCTATCAAGTAAGCTTCTCTTACTAGCTACAATTATTGCTTTAATATGGGCTAATTCTCCTTGGGCCCAGACTTATTTTGAAATTTTACACATAGAAATTGGATTTAGTTTTGGTGGGTTTGAACTTAATAACTCATTACTTCATTGGATTAATGATGGTCTAATGGTTATATTTTTCTTTGTAGTTGGCTTAGAAATAAAACGAGAGTTTTTAGTAGGAGAATTATCTAATCCGAAAAAAGCTGCCTTACCTATAATTGCTGCATTAGGTGGCATGGTTGTTCCAGCCTTAATATTTACCATATTTAATTTTGGTGGACCTGGAGCCTCGGGGTGGGGAATACCTATGGCTACCGATATTGCTTTCGCCCTAGGGGTAATTATGGTCTTGGGTGATAGAGTTCCAGCCCCCTTAAAAGTCTTTCTATTAGCTTTGGCTATAATAGATGACCTTGGTGCTATTGTGGTTATAGCTTTATTTTATACTGCTGACTTATCTATTAATAGTTTAATAGCGGCTGGGGCAATTTTAGCTATTTTAGTAATTTTTAATAAGATAGGGATTAAGAGATCCTGGCCTTACTTATTCCTGGGAGTATTCCTGTGGCTGGCTGTTTATCAATCAGGAATACATGCTACAATAGCAGGAGTATTGTTGGCTATGACGATTCCATCCTCTACCAAAATGGGGATAGGCGAGTTTGTAAATGAAACGAATACTGCTATTAATGGATTCCCGGAAAACGAGTTTACTATTATGTGTGTTGATGAAGAACAGAAAGATTCTATAAAAAGGCTGGAATTAGCAGCTAAGCATGTTCAATCTCCATTACAAAGATTAGAAGATGCCTTACATTCTTTGTCTGGAATTGTAGTTATACCGATATTTGCTCTAGCTAATGCCGGAGTAAGTTTCAGTTTAGATAGCTTAGCCGGAAGTTTAACTAACCCGGTTTTCATAGGAATAGTATTAGGATTAATTTTAGGCAAACAGATAGGAGTAACTTTATTCTCCTGGTTGGGAGTAAAGTTGGGATTAGCTAACTTGCCTACCGGAGTCAATTGGAAACATGTTTATGGTTTAAGTTGCTTAGCTGGAATCGGTTTTACCATGTCCTTATTTATTACCAACTTAGCCTTTGTGGACGTAGCTTTAATTGAGACAGCTAAAGTAGCCATCTTAGGTGCTTCGTTAACTTCAGCTATAATTGGCTTAGTTATTTTAATAAGTATAACCAAGAGTAAATAGAAAATAGCTTCTAACGCCAGGCTGTGTAAAAATTACTTTGCACAGCCTGTCTTCATTTTAGAAATAAAACAGGCAAGGCAACTGATGTATAACCTGCAATTGCTGCAAGGTTTAAGTATTAAAAATTGTATAGTAGATAAGCTAGAAAAGCATGGAGGTAATAATTTATGCGTAAAAATATAGTCTTACTAACCTTTTTAATTTTAAGTTTAATCGTTATTAGTGGTTGTCAGCCAGCAACGGATGAAATGAAGGGGGAGCAGAATTCACCAGAGGGGGATACCGGAATTACTTTGGCCGGGATTAGCCTGGGTGATACCATTAATGATGTAGAAGCCAGCCTGGGGAAGGACTACATAATTGAATGTTCAGATGAGGATTCGGGATGGTGGGGAGAACCTGTGACCCGGATTTATTATGGTGATGATATGGAAATAATCATCGGGGACGAAACTGGGCAAGTTTTGCAAATAGCTTTAAATAGTGACCGTTATACAACTACCAATGGTGATAAAGTAGGTGATGAAGCCCAAAAGGTGCTGCCCGGCTATCAGGAAAAATATCCTCCGGCTAAAGACCACTTTGAAGGTAATGATCTGCCGGGTTGGTTTGTAGTGGAAGAAGAGGTGTGGTTGATTTTTAATTTTAAGGATGATGGTACTATGGTTAACGAACCTATAGAACCTAGGGAGAAAGTTGAGTCCATCCACCTGGTTTATGAAAAATTTATGCACTAAACATAAAAGAAATATCACAATATCCTGCCGCAATTGCATATCTGTTCAAACAGCCTGCTTTGGCACTACCTTTTTAATATAAAAGGTAGTGTTTTGTTTGCGAGGCATGTTGCCGAGCCGATGGTTTGCAAGAAAACCTGTCACCTAGCTAATGGGAAGACAAGCTGTAAGCAAGGGCGTTTTCGGTGACGAAAAGGTCTGAAGGAAGCCGATGGCGGTTGTTGGAGCGAAACGCAAGTGAACCAATGTTGGCATATATAGTGGATAACCCTCCAAAATAAGGGAACGTCCAAAGATTAGCTTAGCTATATATGTTATGATGGTCGTTTTAACAACAGGCGGAGCAACTTAACCTTGGAAATACTGTATTCGAAGCTGTAGGTTTCATTTACAAGCGAAAGCAAGAGATGAAACTAGGGTGCAGTATGCAGATGAAGCCGTAGTAGTGATAAAACCTAAGCCAATGAAAGCGAGTAATCGTGAGGAGGAGAAAACTTAGGTGACACATTACCTGTTAATGTGGCTATTCTAGGTCAAAAGCCTAGAGTAGGTGCGAAGGGCGGAAGAAATTTCAAAGTGTATTGAAAAGAATTTCAAGTAAGAGCGAAGGTGATAAAAGAAAGCTGAAACGCTGGAAGGTACGACTAGTTGGCATAAGAAACTTTGCGAACTAACTCGCCCACACGAATATGAAGTAACTAGGGGAACGAAGATAAGATTGCCATAGAGCTAGAGACGTCAAGTGAACCTAAAGAAGAACATATAGCTTAAGCAAGAAATCCTGGAAGATACAGCAACAACGGAGGAAAAGCATGAAGAAATGGTACAGCCTCATCGATAAAATCTATCGAAAAGAAAATCTGGAACTAGCCTTCCAACGCGTAAAAAGAAACAATGGAGCCCCAGGAATAGATGGGGAAACTGTTTCAGACTTTGCGTCCAGACTAGAACCAAATATTAAATTTCTTCATGAAAAACTGAAAACCAACACTTACCAACCTAGTCCAGTAAGAAGAGTAGAAATCGAAAAACCAGAAGGTGGAACAAGATTACTAGGCATTCCTACAGTAAAAGACAGGGTGGTACAACAAGCCATTGTAAACATCATAGAGCCAATCTTTGACAAAACCTTTCATCCCTCAAGCTATGGATATCGACCAAACCGTTCCCAGCACCAGGCCGTAGCCAAGGCGGAGCGATTCATGAACAAATATAGTCTTAAACATGTAGTGGATATGGACCTAAGCAAATGTTTTGATACCCTTGACCATGAAATAATAATAAAAACAGTATCAGAACAAATAAGTGATGGGCGAGTATTAGACCTGATTAGAAAATTCCTAAAATCAGGAGTACTGCATAGCAACAGCTTTACCAAAACAGAAGTGGGAAGCCCGCAGGGAGGAGTTATATCCCCACTACTAAGCAACATTTACCTTAACCAGTTCGACCAAAAGATGATGGCAAAAGGCATACGCATAGTGCGTTATGCTGATGATATACTTATCTTTGCAAAAGATAAAAGAGCCGCAGGCAACTATAGAGCCTATGCCACCAAGATCTTAGAAGAAGAACTAAAACTCAAGGTAAACACTGAAAAGACTAGACTTACAAGCGTTCATGAAGGAATCGAATTCCTAGGATTTGTAATTCGTAGTAAAACAGTGGGAGTAAACCCCAAAAGAATTAAACGCTTCCAAGATAAAATAAGAAGGATTACAAAGAGAAATTCAGGTCGAAAACTCGAAAACATAATAAGAGAGCTAAATCCGATTCTTAGAGGATGGATTAACTACTATCGTATAGCCAACATAAAAAGCTTAATACAAGACTTTATGGGATGGCTGCGAAGAAGACTAAGAATGGTAAAGATGAAACAATGGAAAAGCTACAAGGCAATGCATAAAGAAATGAGAAGGCTAGGCATTAAAGGAAATGGCTTAAAAATGGGAGTAAACAAGTGGAAGAATTCCAATGTCCACATTATACATAAGATACTGCCAAACAAGTACTTTGAAGACCTAGGTTTAATTGATATGCAGAAGTATAAAGTTGGGTTGTTGTCGAATTACTATTAATTCGGGGAGAAATTTCAGGAGCCGGATACGGCAAACGTACGTCCGGTTCTGTGAGAGCAAAGAAAACAGGATTAATTACCCTGTTTTCTAGCTACTCGATTTG
>JAEWZB010000114.1 GCA_023395515.1 Bacillota bacterium | reverse complement strand
CCCGTCCGCCACTAAAATTACTAAATCGCAAGCTTCATTAGTAATCTCCGTTCGACTTGCATGTGTTAAGCACGCCGCCAGCGTTCGTCCTGAGCCAGGATCAAACTCTCCATTAAAAATGTTTGAGCTTTTGTCCTAGCCTTTGTTCAAAGGCTGACTCTTGTTTTTAAGAGCCTTGATTAGTCTTGTTCCTCTCGAAACAGTTTCTAATCTTTTTTCGCACTTAGTTCTTGCTGTTCTGTTTTATCAAGATCAGTTGCGCTTTACTATCTCTCAAGCGCAAGAATTATGATACCATGCTGCATAAACAATGTCAAGAAAATAATTTATTTTTCTGAAACATTATTAGTATTTGCGAGCACTTTTCATATTATATAATGTGGTTCAAGTTTTGACAATCTTTTTATCCGGTAGTTTAAGAAATTATTATTAAATATAAAAATATCATTCAGCTATATAATGAAGGATTTCAGATTAAGGCCCAATAAGTATAGTAGTAAAATAGCTCTCATTTTCTGCCTCATCTATATTAATAAAGGCCCGCTGAGTGGGCAGGCAACAGTCAGTCACCAGTACCGCGCGCCGGGCCAGCCCTTGCTCCTGCAAAATATTTTTTACCTCCGGCAGTCCCCGTCCGGATTTCATTATTACTTTACCGCCCGGCAAGGTGAGAGCAGAGGGCAGGTCATCCATAGAGGCGGGGAGAATATGTAAGGGCATGTTCATATCAGTAAGGCTGTGGTTGAGTACTGCTGCACAGGCACAAAAGCTGGTTACTCCAGGAATAGTTTCCGTTTCATACCCTTGAGGTAAAAGTATTTTCAACAAATGGGCATAGGAGCTGTATAGCAAAGCATCTCCGAGGTTAAGCACCGCCACATCCTGCCCGGCATCTAAATGCTGGGCAATAAGCTTAGCCGCATTTTTATAGCTATCAGCCCGTACCTTGGAGTCATGGGCCATAAGAAAATCCAAGTATTCAATTTGTTTCCCCTGTATATCCACAGCTCCTGCCGCTATTTTTAAAGCTAGGGAATTTCCGTCAGCAGTACGCGGGACTGCCAAAATGTTGCATTTTTCTATACAAGACACGGCCTTTAATGTCATCAGTGACGGATCTCCGGGGCCTACGCTTACTCCGTATAGTTTCCCTTTTTTCATCTCGATTCCCCCCTAAAATTATTACAATATATCGGCACTTTTTATATCTTCTAAGCCCATCGCCAGTGCCTGTTCGTATAGGTCCCGGTTTTTGCCGTTTATCTCTCCATAGCCTTCCAGACAGTTAATTACTTTATTACATGTTTTTAAATATTGTAAGGCATTTTTATAAACATCTTCACTGATTTTCATAAAGCTTTTTTCCGCCAGCACCTCTACCGCCAAATCTTGCGCTATCTGATAGTCAATATCATTTTCATGCAAAATACCGGTTATAAAGGGCAGGCCTTTTTTTTGCAAAGTCCGGTATTCAGCAATACCAGTTCCGCCTCCTGCGATCACAAAGACTTGCGGTGTTCCGGTAGTACGTTCCATTTCAAAGCTTCCGAATAAGGGATTATAACTGCCATTAGACAATTCATATAGCTGGGTAATAAGCTCTTTTTTAAAAATTTCCCGGGGGGTTCCGCAATAAGTTATATGTTCACCTTTTACACACATAACTAAGTCTGATATTTTTTGGGCCATGTCCAGTTGATGAAGTGACATAATAATAGTTAGGTTCTGAGTTTTAGCCATTCTTCTCAAAATCGCCAGGAGCTCCAGTTCATAGCGTATATCCAGAAAAGAGGTAGGCTCATCTAAGACTATTATTTGCGGTTGTTGGCAAATCGCCCGGGCCAGCATTATTCTCTGTCTTTGTCCATCACTGATCTCTCTGAAATCCTTATCCCTTAGCTCCCAGGCATTTACCAGCTCCATCGCCTTTTGCACCTGTAAATGGTCTTCCTTAGAAAGTATGCCCAACATTCCTGTATAAGGATATCTGCCTGTGGCTACTACATCTTCACAAGTCATAAGCTCCGTTTTAAGCCGGTCAGTTAAGACTACCGCCACTTTATAAGACATATCCCGGTAGCTCATACGGTCAATGGAGCTGTTGTCTATATAAACCGTACCATATATTTTTTCCAAATGTTTAGTTATACTTTTCAGAATAGTAGATTTGCCGGAACCGTTCGGGCCAATAAGAGTCAGTATTTCACCTTTTTTTAAGCTTATTTCAATATCTTTGATCAGGGGCTTGCCATTATAGCCTACGGTTAATTGTTTAGTGGAAAAGAAATATTCCATAATTAGCCCCTTTCTCTTTTTCTCAACATAACTGCTATTACAATAGGTGCTCCAAATACTGCGGTAACCGAGCTTATACTTAACTCCAGAGGCGAAAATAAAGTTCTGGCAATTAAGTCACACCCTAAGCAAAAGATAGCTCCGCCTAAAAAACATGCCGGTATTACCATAAGCGGCCGGGCCGTTTTCAAAAGCGATTTTATCAGGTGCGGTACTGCCACGCCTACAAAGGATATAGGTCCGGCAAAGGCGGTTACCGTACCGCATAATAAACTGGAGAGCAGTACCAGCATGATACGAAACAGCTTAATATTTACTCCCATATTCTGGGCATAGCTCTCTCCCATCTGGTAAGCACCTATAGGCTTGGACATAAGAAAAACTATCAGGGAGGTAATAAAGATTACCACCGCCATTACCTGTATTTCCTCCCATGAGGTACCGGAAAAGGTGCCATTAGACCAGTTGTGCAGGTTTACGATACTGGCATCATCGGCAAAGGTAATTATAAAATCAGTTATGGCCGCACATATATAGCCGATCATTACCCCACTGACAATAAGCATGGCCGGCTGTTGCACGGCTCTCGCTATAAGCAGGACAAAGCCCATGGTCATCATAGCGCCGACAAAGGCTGCCCCGATCAAAAATCCGGAACTGACCGTATGGTATCTGCTAATCACCATAATCATAACTATAGCTACCATTAATTTAGCACCGGATGAGATGCCCAGCACATAAGGGCCGGCAATAGGATTATTAAAAAAGGTCTGCAATAAAAACCCCGATAATGCCAGAGCTCCGCCCAGTATAATACAAGCCAGGGCCCGGGGCAGTCTTATCTTCCATATTATATCGTACCCATCGATACTGCTATCCTGATTAAACAAAATCCGCAAAATATCCTGAGTCTCTATAGATACGCTGCCCAGCTTTACATTCATTATCAGCAAGACGACAAATATGCTTAGTAAGCCTGCTGTACTAAGCATATATCTGACCTGCCGTTTAGTTTTTTCATCTTCCCTTATCATGCATATTTTCTCCCGATTATATCATAACTATGGTGTGGTTTTAGGCAGCTTGTAAATGAAATTTAATTGGGTCAGGTTTTCGTCGTTTTCCGTAAGCAGTTGGTGAATATCGGCAATCATTAATCCCAGTTGGGTCGTTTCCTGGTATAAGTTTTTCCCAGTACACCAGACATCCCCGTTTTTTACCGCCTTAAAGTCTTCTAAGAGCTTATTTTTAAGGATTAATTCTTCAATAGAATAAACTTCACCGCCAATAGTACTGTTATATATTATAATATCAGCTTCCCGGGCCGTAGCGTAAAATTCCTCCATTTCGAGAATTACCGCACTGTTAGCCGTTTTAGAATCTCCTAAGTCTTTAAATATGTAATTACCTCCGGCCAGCATAATCATTTTAGTTACATAATCGCCGGACTTCCTGGCCACCGCATGTCCGGATGAACTAATATAAAAAAAGGCTACAGTTTTACCCGTATTTTCCTTACTAATAACCTCATTCATATAATCTCTTTGCTCAGCAAAAATCTTTTCCGCTATATCTTCCTTACCCATCAGTACTCCATAAAGCTTTATCCATTCAGTCCGAGCCAAAGGATGGGCTTCATAGCTCGACTGGTCGATTAAGACCGGTATCCCTATATATTCTAATTTTTCTTTCACTTCCGGTACATGATTTATCATGGTAGATTGTATAGCTAATTTACATCCACTGTCTATAATAAGCTCATAGTCGGGAGCACTGTATTTCCCAGCATACAGTATATCACCTGCTTCCATGGCGGTTCGGGCATTATCAATATACCAATCTTTAGCCTTGGTTCCGGACAGGCTGATATTTTCCAATGACCCTAACGCATCAAATACCCCCATAGCCGAAGTAGCCACCAGGTAAATGTTGTTTAGGGGCTGCTGTAAAATGATAATATCCTCATCTATATTTTCAGGAACTTCTGCATTTGGCGGAATTACTAAAAACCGGCTGCGGTCAGATATAGTAATTAAATCATATCCGCCCGGGTAATAATCTACCTTAAAATTTTCAGCATACTCCAGTTCCATACTGCGTTCTATTTCCCACCCGTTTCCCAGTCCTGGGGCGGGGGAATCATCAAGATTGCCTGTACATCCTGACAGCAGCACAGTTATTATAATGGTACTTATTAATCTCAAGGTATACTTTTTCTTAATCATTTTTCACTAGTCCTGTCTTTGCTTTAATTCACTTTTTTACGAAATATGAAGAAACCTGCGATTATTAAAATAATAAGAAAAAAGGTTCCTACTATGAATGCCGGGGCAGCTATATTTTGCTTCTCCCCCTCAGACCCTAAGCTAGGCGCAGCTATACTTTCCTTCTCACTCTCAGGCTCTAAGCCAGGCACAGATATATTTTGCTCCTCATCACCAGGCTTTAAGGTGGCAGAATCAAAATGCAATACATAGTCGATTTCGTGAGGCTCACTCATAGCAATAGTCTGGGCCGTAATTGCCATATCTGTATCCATGATAACCGGAATTTCAAAGGTAGAATGGCCTGCGGTGCTGATAGGATAATAATAAGTTTCGTCTATTAACATATACTGATAATAAGGGCTGCTCCATTTAATAACCGCAGTTGCCACACCTTCATTGACCGTCAATTGGACAGGTGACCCTACCTGGGCTCTGCCTGTGCCGCCGGTCAAGGTTACTTCTATATAATAATTCCCCTCCGGCAGCATTTCTGCTTTAGCCTGAACCGGCATTATGATTATGAAAAATAAAATCATTAAAAATATATATTTTTTCATATATACCTCACTTGCTAATAGGTTCCGCCGTCCTCATACATAAAACAGGAGTTGCAGGGCCCCCGCTTCTCCTGTTTGATAAATTATTCTGCCTTAATAGCCGCATCAGGAATCAGCGAGGACCTAAAAACTAAAGTCCTATCATACCACTTTTGTTTTCTGATGCTCCATGCTGTACAGTCAAGCTCCTGATCAAGTGCTGCTACCGGTACGGTATAAGTGTACTTACCCTCCGCATTTTCCACATAATAAATACACTTATCATCACTATCGGTTAAAGCCTCTTCACCTGTTCCCAGGTATAATTTCTCGTAGCCGGTTCCGCTCAATGTAAGTACTGCCGACATTTCTCCTGCTGTTACGGTAAGTTTAGCCTCTATAATCCGAAACATAGAGGAACTGGAAGTAACTTCGATATTATACGTTCCATCCTCAATTTGACTGCCGTAAAGGGGCTGTAAATCCTCGGCTTCACTCTGAGCAGGCTCCTGGTCTACCACCATTGGAGCAGGACTTTCCTCTTTAACCCCTTGGGCTTTATCACCGCAGCCGGTAAATACCATACATATCAATATAACCAGCCCCAAAAGAATTAATCTTCTCTTCATTTAATCATTCTCCTCAAAAGAGATTGCTTACTGCCGTATATCTCTTAACTTGATATATACAGAAGGGATATAGGTTTAGCTGTCAAAAACTTTAGGCTAATCATGTTGAATGTGTAAATATGTAGGAGCCGTTTGACGTAGCATGGAAGATACACCCTGCGAAGGCGAAAGAAGAAAGGGGGCGAGCCTCATGGACGAGGCTCGAACGACTTTGAACCCGGACGGTGAATAGGAGTGTACCCCTTTCTTCTTGAGACAAGCAGTTGGTGTATTGTCCTTAGTGGTGACCGTTAGGGAACATCGTTATGCCCT
This sequence comes from Bacillota bacterium, assembly GCA_023395515.1. GTDB lineage: Bacteria > Bacillota > Syntrophomonadia > Syntrophomonadales > Syntrophomonadaceae > JAAYRQ01. Next base: position 73,763 of record JAEWZB010000114.1, on the reverse strand, counting down.
GTGGGTACCCATGCGAAGTCTTGGCGACAGAATATTTGCACATTCAACTAACGAATACTTACTTTAATCAGTGCCCCAAACTTTAAGTACTTATTTATTTTGCTATAGCAGCCGCCGCATGCTTCACTATCATTTGCTGAACACCAGGGTATTGTCCCAGCCCTTTTAACACACATTCAACCTCAAATCCTTCCGCTTCAAAAGCACTTTTCCAGGAATCCTCTTCATCTCCTGCCATGTCATTAGTAGCATGGTCACCAGCCACAATCATAAGCGGCAGCAGCACAACTTTGCTAGCTCCCGAATCTTTTACTAACGGCATAACTACCTCTAAATCAGGCTCAGTCTCCACTGTGCCAATAAAATAATTGTTATGTCCCCCGTCAGATAAAACCTGCTGCAGCTTGGCATAAGTGCTGTTAGCTTCATGATGAGTACCGTGGCCCATGAACACAATGGCAGTATCATCACGGTTATAAGCGGTAGTCTCATCCGTTATAATCCCAACCAGCTCTGCATAGTCTGCATCCGAGGACAGCAGGGAGCTTCCTATTTTGAAGCTGTCAAACTTATCCTTATAGGGGGTAACCTCGGCTATAACATCATCATATTCAAATCCGCTCATGACATGGGTAGGCTGTATAACAACATCTTTAATCCCGTCAGCCACCAGACAATCCATAGCTTCCGTCACATTATCAATCACCAATTTATCACGCTCGGCCAGAATGTCTATAATGATCTGGCTGGTAAAGGCCCTGCGTATTTCATAGTCAGGATAAGCGTCCTGCAGTGCTGTTTCAATAGCTCCTATGGATAAATCCCGGTTGTCATTATAGCTGGTACCAAAGCTAACTACCAGCATAACCTTTTTCACCGGGTCTTTAGCAGCGTCTTGATTCGGCTTTTCGCCTTCATTTTGTCCACAGCCTGCCACCATACCAAAACATAGTGACATTGTAAGCATTAGCATCACCAATCTTTTCATTTTTCTTTTCATTATAATTCCTCCTACCCCAAAATAAACATTTATCCGATGACTAATCTGCCCTAAGACCCCCGCCTCCATAGGCGGCGGATACCTAAGGGCAGCTAAGTCCCTGGATCCGTGCGGCTAAGATTCAGTTGGAACCCTTACCGGACTACTGATTCTACGTTCGCTGCGCTCACCATCTTTATAATGGAGTTAAAACTCCACCTGAATCAAGCCTTACTTTATTTGAGCACTTCCTAGTGTTACTCACTGCACGCCTTTTCTACAAATAAAAAACGTCTGCCCTTATTTGCAGACGTTAATTTAAGCAGTAAGTAATAACATGTCTAAGCTAAAGACATGCTCCCCTTTTGCATCCATTACCCCGGTAGTCCGCAGGGCTGTGGGCACCGTGTTTAAAACTCGTACCCAACACGGCCAAAAACAGGCAAGTATTCTGGCTTATCACCGGTGTTTATAACAAACACAACTTTGACGCCTTCCCAAAATTGCTTTCAGTGGCATTAAGTCAAAGCAACGGCAAAATACAGCAACGGCCTTGCGCAGGATTTCCACCTGACTTCCATAACCTGTTTTTAAATATTTAATTTGAATTTAGTGTAGCACCGGCTAAAAGCTTTTGTCAATCCCACGGCCAAACCGCTTGCTAATAAAAGATTTTTAGCGCATACTAATCATAAATTGAGCTGGGAAAGCAGGGCGAAATTCCCTCGCAAGTCCGTTACCGTGAAAGCCGGGTTACCAGAATTCATATTCCTTTGCGGACACCGAAGGATATGATTTAAGTGGGGATCCATTTCTCTCATAAATCAGCCCTCGGCGCTGCAACGCCGGGGGTTTTTCTATGGAATTTATACGAAATGTAAAGGGAAAATTATTACGCTGCGGCTATACTACAGGCTCCTGCGCTGCAGCAGCAGCCAAGGCCGCCGCTATTATGCTGCTTAATAACACCCCCCTGGATTGTGTATCAATTACCACCCCTAAAGGCATGGTTTTGACCTTGGATGTGGCAGACGTTCTGCTTACTGATGATTACGCCAGTTGTGCCGTACGTAAAGATTCCGGCGATGATCCTGATGTAACCAACGGTATACTGGTGTACGCCCGGGTGGAAAAAAGTACTCCTGGTATAACTATTGACGGCGGCCCGGGAGTAGGACGAGTGACTAAACCCGGACTTGACCAGGCGGTAGGCCGGGCTGCTATTAACAGCATTCCCCGGGAAATGATAACTAAAGAATTATATGAAATAGCCGAACATTATGGCTATGAAGGCGGGTTTTTGGTTATTATCTCCATCCCCGGCGGTGAGGAGCTGGCCCGCCGTACCTTTAATCCTCGGCTAGGCATAGAAGGGGGCCTTTCTATAATTGGCACCACCGGTATTGTGGAGCCTATGAGCAATCAGGCCTTGACCGATACCATTTACCTTGAATTAAAACAGCTTCAGGCCACCGGTACACGTGACCTGCTTCTTACTCCCGGCAACTATGGAGAGGCCTTTGCCCGGGAAAGTCTTAACCTAGCTATGACTAACCATGTAACCTGTTCCAACTTTATCGGTGATGCTATTGACGGTGCCGTGGAATTGGGTTTTAGGCGGATATTGCTGGTGGGGCATATAGGTAAACTGGTAAAATTGGGTATAGGCATAACCAACACCCATTCTTCCTTTGGGGATGGACGAATGGAAACCTTATTAGCTTGCGCATTAGAAGCCGGAGCCTCTGTGGCTCTATTAAAAGATATTTCCCGGAGCATTACTACTGACGCGGCTCTGGCTCTGATCAATGAGTCGGGGTTACTTAAAGAGACCATGAACGAACTAGGCAAGCGTATAGACACCTGTCTGATTCAACGTGTACCCGCAGACGTAACCATTGGCTTTCTTTGCTTTACCAAGGCCCAGCCCCTATCGGGCCTGCTTACTAAAAGTATTAATGCCGATGAACTTATAGAAATATGGAGGATAAGGAAATGATTCATTTTGTAGGAGCAGGCCCGGGAGCACCGGATCTAATTACCCTGCGGGGTGCAGAGCTGCTTAAAACCGCCGACGCCATAGTATATACCGGCTCCTTGATCAATCCGGCCCTTCTAAATTATGCTAAACATGATTGTAAAATATATAATAGTGCGGAAATGACCCTGGATGAAGTCATTGCCATACTCTTTGACGTATACCGTACCGGCAAAAAGGTGGTACGGCTCCACACCGGAGACCCTTCCCTTTACGGTGCCATCCGTGAACAAATGGACTTGCTGAAGGCTGCCGGAGTCCCTTTTGATGTATGTCCCGGCGTATCCAGTTTCTGCGGCGCCGCCGCCGCACTTAAAACTGAATATACTCTGCCCCAGGTGAGCCAAAGTGTAATTATCACCCGCAGGGCCGGGAGAACTCCGGTACCGGAACGGGAAAGTATAGCATCTTTGGCTGCCCATGGAGCCACCATGGTAATATTTTTAAGTGCGGGAATGACAGAATCTTTACAAGAAGAACTGCTCTCAGGAGGCTATGGTGAAGATACCCCGGCGGCCATTGTCTATAAGGCCACCTGGCCGGAAGAAAAAGTATGGCACTGTACAGTAGGTACCCTGGCGGCTACCGCTAGGCAAAACGGGATTTCCAATCTGGCCCTGATTCTGGTAGGGAATTTTCTCGCCAATGATTATGAGCTTTCCAAGCTTTACGATCCGGCCTTTACCACTGGTTTTCGTAAGGGGAAAAACTTATGAACACCGTCATAATTGTTTTTAGTCAAAAGGGTTATGCTTTGGGTAAACACCTGGTATCATATTTTGAACAAAAGGGTGATAGATCTGAACTTACCTACTGCGAGACGGGTAAGCTTACGGAATGGACCGGGGCGCATTTTCACTATGATGCCCTTATATTCATTGGTTCCTGCGGCATAGCCGTGCGGGCTATAGCACCATTTCTAACCAGCAAGACCTGCGACCCTGCCGTAGTAGTGATAGACGAATTGGGAACCTATGCTATATCACTGCTGTCAGGCCATATAGGCGGAGCTAATGATATAGCTCTTAAGCTGGCCCAGTTTCTCGATGCTATACCAGTAGTTACCACCGCCACCGATGTACATAATATTTTTGCCATTGATACCTGGGCCGTAAAGCAGGGCCTTAAAATTGCCAACCCGGAACGCATCAAAGGGGTTTCCGCGCGTTTATTGGCCGGTGCAACTATTAGTATACAAACTAGTTTCCCGGTAATAGGCCCTTTGCCTTCGGGAATTACACTCTGCAATCAGGACGGGGATGTGCTTATTACCTATACCTGCGGTCATGAGGAGTCCTTAAGGCTTATTCCTTCTATTATTACCCTGGGAATCGGCTGTAAGAAAAATGTTGCTGCTGAAACTATAGCACGTGCTTTTGCGCTTACCCTTAAGAAGGCTAATTGTCACCGGTTAGCTATAACCCAAGTATGCAGTATTGAACAAAAAGCCCGGGAGCCGGGTATTTTAGAGTTTTGCCAGGCTTATGGGCTGCCTTATAAGACCTTCTCCCCCCAAGAACTGAGGACAGTTCCCGGAACCTATGCCTCCTCCGCATTTGTAAAAGAGGTAACCGGGGTGGACAATGTTTGTGAGCGCAGCGCCGTACTAGGTAGCGGAGCAGGCGGACGGCTGTTGGCGGAAAAAGACGCCTTAAACGGAGTAACTATGGCCTTGGCCATTTCACCATATAATATATGCTTTGACGAGGTATAAGAAATATGAAAAAAGTATATGTAATCGGAATCGGACCGGGGGACGCTAAAAATATGACGGCGGCCTGCCGGGAAGCTATGGAATCAGCCGATATAATTGTCGGATATACCAAATATGTGGAGCTGATTAAGCCTTTATATCCGCACAAGCGTACCTGGGACACTCCCATGACCCGGGAGGCAGAGCGCTGCCGCCAAGCCCTTTCTTTAGCATCTCAGGGAGAGTCCGTGGCAGTTGTATGCAGTGGTGATGCAGGGGTATACGGTATGGCGGGGCTTATTTATGAATTATCCCCAGAATTTCCTCCGGTAGATATTGAGATTATTCCCGGTGTAACCGCTGCTCTGGCCGGTGCTGCCCTATTAGGTGCTCCGCTGACTCATGACTTTGCCGTCATCAGTCTTTCTGATCTGCTTACACCTTGGGAGCTTATAGAAAAACGGCTTTTTCACGCGGCCGCGGCCGACTTCTGTATAGCTTTGTACAATCCGTCCAGCAAAAAACGCTATGACTATCTGCAAAAAGCTTGTGACATTCTGCTCCAGCATAAATCTCCTGCCACTATTTGCGGTCTGGTACGCAATATAGGCCGTGAGGGGCAATATGCGGAAGTTATGAACCTTAAACAGCTTCGGCACATACAGGCCGACATGTTTACCACCATTTTTATAGGCAATGCTCAAACTAAAACCTTAAACGGCAAAATGGTAACACCGAGGGGGTATGAGCTTGACTAAGATTGTCCTGTTTGGCGGAACCTCAGAAGGCAGAGCTCTGGGTGAACAGTTGGGTAAAAAAAATATAGAGACTCTTATATGTGTGGCCACGGAATACGGAGAGGCTCTCTTACCTGCTTTCGAATCATTGCGGGTTCATAGGGGACGGCTGGACAGAAAAGCTATGCAAAAACTGCTGGAAGCCGAAAACCCCAGCTTGGTTATAGATGCTACCCATCCCTATGCTGCTGAGGTCAGCGCTAACATATTAAGTGTTTGTCAACTAGAAAACGTACGACATGTTCGCCTGCTCCGGGAGAATTTGGATAGTGACGGCTGTCTGACCTTTTCCAGCCTGGATGAGCTTATTGATTGGCTGAATGGGCATAATGGCACAGTCTTTTCTACCCTAGGGGGCAAGGAGGCCCATGCTCTTACCGCAGTTGCAGACTTTAAGGAACGGGTATGGCTGCGTATATTACCTGATGCAGCAGTACTTTCCCGATGTTGTGATGCTGGTTTTTTACCGCAACACATAATTTGTATGCAAGGTCCGTTTTCTCCAGAACTTAACCTAGCCATGTTCCAGGCCGCCGGAGCAGATATTTTGCTTACCAAGGAGTCAGGCCAGGCGGGCGGATACCGAGAAAAGCTGGCAGCAGCCCGGGAGTGCGGCATGACGGTAGCCGTACTTTCCCGCCCCGGTCAGCAAACCGGGCTACCCTGGGCGAACCTTTTAAAACTAATTGAGGAGGAGTCCCTATGAAACAAGTGTCAATTGTAGGACTGGGCATGAGTCCTGCTACTTTAACTGCCGAGGGACGGCAAGCAGTAGAACAGGCCGATATACTCATAGGAGCATCCCGCCTGCTTGCACTGTTTAAAAACCTGGCTAAACCGTCTTTTGCCGAATATACACCGGAGAAAGTAGCCTCTATTATAAATCAACAGCCCGGCACCCGTTTTTGTGTGCTGGTATCTGGAGATACCGGGTTTTACAGCGCGGCGGAAGGATTATGTAAGGAACTTAAAGACTATTCCCTTACCTTAATCCCCGGCATTTCCTCCCTAAGCTACTTTTTAGCCCGGCTTAAACAGCCTTGGCAAGATGTAGCAGCAGTAAGCTGCCACGGACGTAAAACCAACCTGGTTGATGCGGTACGCCGTAACCGCCTGACTTTTGCTTTGACCGGGGGCAATATAGCAGAAATTGGCGAACAATTAACCTGGGCGGGGTTCGGGGACCTCTTAGCCCAGGTCGGGGAAAATTTAGGTATGCCCGAGGAAAAAATCTTAACCTTGCCGGTATCCGCTCTCTCTACGGCAGGAATAGGCCCATTAGCTGTGCTCCTCTTGGAAAATCCTCATCATGACCGGCGCATCCGCTGCGGCATACCTGACGAGGAATTTATACAGGGCAGCCTGCCTATGACCAAAGCTGAAACCCGGGCTGTAACTATGAGTAAACTAGGCCTTTTTCCCCAGGCGGTATGTTGCGACATAGGCGCAGGCACCGGATCGGTCACGGTAGAAATGGCCTTGGCCGCCTATGAGGGACAAGTATATGCCTTAGATAAAAGCGAAGAAGCTATCAGATTGGTAACCGCCAACTGCCGGGCCTTTCATATCGGCAATGTGACCCCCGTATTAGGCTTAGCACCGGAAGTGCTGGAAAAATTACCGCCCCTGGATGCAGCGTTTATTGGGGGCAGCTCCGGCCTGCTTAAGGATATATTTAAGGCCTTGTTAATCAAAAACCCCCATATTCGTATGGTAGTCAACGCCGTCACCCTGGAAACACTGCATGAGGCGGCCCAGTCCTTTATCCGGCATGACATCAATCCCGATATTATACAAATAGGGGTAATACGCACCAATCAGGTGGGAAACCTGCACATGCTGCAAGGAAATTCCCCGGTATTTATACTTAGTGGAGGTAGAAATGACTAGGATAATGATTACAGGTACCCATTCCGGTTGTGGCAAGACTACGGTTACCTGCGCTCTGCTTAAAGCTTTGCAAGCAAGAGGCTTTTCTCCCACCGCCTTTAAATGCGGACCTGATTATATTGACCCCATGTTTCACCGTCACAGTATAGGAGTACCTTCCTATAACCTTGATCCTTTTTTTTGCCAGGCTGAGCAGCTTAATAACCGTATAGCTCAATATGCCGGAGATATTTCCCTGCTGGAGGGAGCCATGGGCTATTACGACGGTATTGGCCCGGAAGGTTATTGCAGTACTTATGACGTGGCCCACCAAACCCGGACACCGGCCGTGTTAGTTATAGATATTAAAGGCATGTACACCTCGGCGGGAGCAGTGCTCCAGGGATTTTTAAATTTTAAAAATCCCAGCGGCATCCAAGGGGTTATTTTCAATAATGCTTCACCCCAGCTTTATGCAGGACTTACCTCTATTGCAGCTAAAACCGGAGTAAAACCTCTGGGGTTTTTACCCCGGGAAAGCCAAGTTACTATAGCCAGCCGCCATCTGGGGTTAGTCAGCGCGGGAGAAATCAATGATATAGAAGAAAAACTGACTCTGCTAGGCACACTTGCCGAGGAATATATTGATATGGAAGGTCTACTAGCCCTGTCTGCCTCTGCCCCCGAACTGGAAGCTAGTCCGCCGGATATTCGATCCCGGGGCCCGGTACGAATTGCGGTGGCACGGGATAAGGCTTTTTGTTTTATGTATGAGGAAAATTTAGAACTCCTGACCGCCCTGGGGGGTGAGATCGTATTTTTTAGTCCCTTGGATGATACCGCCCTTCCTGATGATATAGGCGGACTTTATCTGGGCGGAGGATATCCCGAATTGCATTTGGAAGCACTGTCCCAAAATACCGCTATGCTTGAGGCCATAAACAGAGCTATACAGGACGGAATGCCGACTATTGCCGAATGTGGCGGATTTCTTTATCTGCACGATAGGTTGGATGACTTCCCCCTGGCCCGGGTTATTCATGCCCAAGCCTACAAAACCCATAAACTCAGCCGGTTTGGCTATGTCACCCTTCATGCCCAACAGGACAATCTTCTTGGTTCGGCAGGTGACAGCATTCGGGCTCATGAGTTTCACTATTATGAAAGTACCGACAGTGGTGCGGACTTTGTTGCCCAAAAGCCCTGGTCGGACAGGAATTGGCCTTGCATCCATACCACCCCAACTTTATACGCGGGATTTCCCCATCTGTACTTGGAGGCTAATCCTGTTTTTGCCCAAAATTTTGTGAGAAAGGCTCGAGAATATGCAACTAGAAGTTTTACTTAAACAAATTAAACCTGTGAATAACCGCGCCTATAATGCTTGTATTGAACAGTTTGACCAGGTGGCCAAACCGGTAGGCAGCTTGGGACAGCTGGAAATCCTGCTGGCCCGCATAGCCGCAGTATATGACAATGCCCACAGTGATATAGAAAAAAAGTGCGTTCTAGTATTCTGCGCGGATAATGGGGTGGTAGCTGAGGGAGTCGCCCAAAGCAATGCTGACGTTACCACCGCCATTGCCCAAATGATGGCCGAAAAAAGATCCTGTGTCTGTATTATGGCTCAGGCCTGCGGGGCCCAAGTATTTCCGGTAGACGTGGGTATGCGGGATACGGTCAAGGGACTCCTTGATTTAAAGCTGGCCCCGGGCACGGAAAATATTGCTCAAGCCCCTGCTATGAGCAGAGATATAGCCTTAGCTGCCATTAAACATGGCATCCAACTGGTGAAACAAAAGCAAGCTGAAGGGTTTCGCTTAATTGCGGTAGGGGAAGCCGGGATTGGCAACAGTACCACGGCCAGTGCCATAGCCAGTGTTTTACTGGACAGACCGGTTATAGAAACTACCGGCCGCGGTGCCGGTCTTTCTGATGAGGGCCTGGCCCGAAAACGGGCTGTCATTGAACAGGCCATTGATCTACACCGCCCCTATCCCCATGACCCCTTAGAGGTACTTGGCAAGCTGGGGGGAATAGATATTGCCGCTATGGTGGGAACCTTTTTAGGGGGTGCTGTCTATGGTATCCCCATAGTAATGGATGGCATGATTTCGGCAGCAGCGGCCCTATGTGCAGTCCGCCTGGCACCTCAGGTACAAGACTATATTATCCCTTCCCACCTTAGTGCCGAACCGGCCGGCCGGCTGCTGTGTGAGGCCTTAAATTTTGAACCGGTTTTACAGGCCCATATGCGCTTGGGAGAAGGAACCGGAGCCGTAGCTTTGTTCCCTTTGCTGGATATGGCGGCGGCCGTTTATTATCGTGCTGCCACCTTTGCCGATATTGCCGTTGATACCTACAGGAGGAACCCATGTTGATTTTAGTAATGGGCAAAAACAGCAGCGGAAAAAGTGCTTTTGCCGAGGCCTTAGCAGTTCAGCTTAGACAGAAACGCTATTACCTTGCCACCATGCTGCCCTATGGTGAAGAAGGAGCGGCCCGGGTGCAAAAACATATAGCCGGGCGCGCCGGCTTAGGCTTTGTTACTCTGGAGCTTCCCTATACTGTGGGTGACTCGGATATACCTGCAGATGCGGTAGCACTGGTGGAGGATGTATCTAATCTATTGTCAAATGCGATGTTTGACCAGGGTGTATCTGCCCTGGAAGTACTGGAGGATATAAAGTTGCTTTCCCGCCGGGCAGACTGTATTATAGCGGTAACCATCAGTGAGTTCGAGGACGAGGATTACAGTCAGGAAACCCGGCACTACATGCAGGCACTGGCATGGCTGAACCATTCTTTGCACATTCTGGCCCATACGGTAATAGAGATGCAGGAAGGCCGGCCGATTTTAAGAAAAGGAGCATGGCATGAACTGGCTTAACTCATTCTGGATAGCCATAAGTACCTATAGTATATTACCTGCACCTCATATTGAATGGCAGCAAGATAATATGCACCTTTCTATCTGCTTTTTGCCCGGGGTAGGAATATTCATAGCCGGGGCCCTTATACTATGGCATTATCTGTGTCTTACCTTTATGGTAGAAGCCGCGCTTTTTGCTGCAGGAGCAGCCCTATTGCCTTTGTTATTAACCGGAGGTATTCATATGGACGGTTTTATGGATACTACCGATGCCTTGGCTTCCCATCAATCCAGAGAACGTAAGCTGGAAATTATGAAAGATTCCCATATTGGCGCTTTTGCCGTGATGGGATGTACAGCATACCTGCTGCTAAGCTTTGGCCTATATACGGCGCTCTATAACGGAGCCTCTTGGGGGCTGATTGGCATCAGCTTCATTCTTTCCCGTTCCCTATGTGCACTTAGCATTTTTACCCTGCCCGGTGCCCGCAATGACGGTATGCTTTACACTTTAACCGGCCAGGTGAAAAACTATAAAGCTGCTACCGCTATGGGCCTATTATCTTTGTTTAGTGCGGGAGCCATGCTGTTTATTGATTTTAAAATTGGAATAGGCGCAGTCTTAATTGCTCTGGCCGTCTTTTTCGGCTACCGCCGCCTGGCGAAAAAGAATTTTGGGGGAGTAACCGGGGATACTTCCGGCTTTTTTATTCAGGTTTGTGAGCTCTGCCTAGGGCTGGCTATATGGATAGGAGGTTTATTATGAAAACTATCCTTTTTATTCGTCACGGTATGACCGAAGGCAATAGGCAAAAACATTATATTGGCCGTACAGATCAGCCTCTTTGCCCTGAGGGAGAAAAACAAGCCAAGGGACTAGCTCCACGTTTGCCTCACTGCGATATGGTGTTTTCCAGTCCGCTCTTGCGCTGCCGACAGACTGCGGCTATACTCTTTCCTAAGCAGGACATTAACATCATAACAGATCTGCGGGAATGTGATTTTGGTATATTTGAAGGAAAAAGTCCTGCCCAGTTGGCCCAGGATCCTGCTTACAATGAGTGGATAGGTACCTACTGTACATCTCCTATTCCAGGCGGGGAAGATGTTATGGCATTTAAAACCCGAAGCTGTGAAGCTTTTTTACAAACAGTCTCTGGTTTGCCGGAAAATAGCACCGCTGCTTTCGTAGTACACGGCGGCTCTATCATGGCTATACTTGAAGGTTTAGCCCAGCCCCGGCGGAAATTTCATGAATTTCACTTGGCTAACTGCCAATACGTTATATGCACCTATACCCATGATACCCTGACTATTACGGGAGGCTCCCTATGTTAATCTATGCAACCTTAGCCCTGGGTATGGGCTTTCTACTGGATATTATAATCGGCGATCCCCCCAGTTGGCCCCACCTGGTACGGGTGATGGGCAAACTCATAGGTTGGCTGGAGCAGGCTTTTTATCCGCTTCCCTCCAAGCAACTGGGAGGAGCCTTGTTAACCTTAACAACTTTGCTTATATGTACTGCCACTCCTCTTCTTTTACTGTACTTAGCTTTTAGTGTTTCCCCTTGGCTTTACTTGGCTCTGGAAACTCTTTTTTGCTGGCAGCTTCTAGCTACTAAGAGCTTGCAAGTGGAAAGCACTCAAGTATATAAGGCTTTAAAAGAAAATAACCTCGGCCAGGCCAGAAAGGCGGTGGCCATGATTGTAGGCCGGGATACTGATAATCTTGATGAGGCGGGGATAATCCGGGCCACCGTAGAAACGGTGGCGGAAAATACCTCTGATGGGGTAGTGGCTCCCCTCTTTTATCTTATATGGGGAGGTGCACCCCTAGGTTGTTTGTATAAGGCGGTTAATACCTTAGATTCCATGATAGGTTATAAGAACCAGCATTATATAGATTTTGGCCGCTGGGCGGCCCGGCTGGATGACGGGTTTAATTTTATACCTTCCCGCTGGGCTGCTCTTTTGATGATAAGTGCCGCATGGTTGAGCCGGCTGGATGTTAGAAATGCCTTATATATCTGGAAAAGGGACCGCTTTAATCATGCCAGCCCTAACTCCGCACAGACCGAAGCTGTGGCAGCAGGAGCCCTTCAGGTACGGCTGGGAGGCCCCGCCTATTATTGGGGCCAAGTCTATGATAAACCTTATATCGGCGATGATATCCGCCCCATTGCCCCTGAAGATATTGGCCGCTCCCACCAATTGCTTTACATCACGGCCGTCTTTATGCTGATTTTGGCACTTATAATAAGGGGGATTTTCTATGCGGCCTTATGAACATGGAGGAGATATTTATACTAATCATAATATAAAGCTGGATTTCTCGGTTAATACTAACCCTTTAGGGATGCCTGCCAGTGTGAAAGAAACCCTTATTAAACATATACCTGTATATGAAAACTATCCTGACCCTTTATGCCGGGAACTAAGGTCAGCGCTGGCCACCCAGCATGGTTTAGATATATCTATGATTATAAACGGTAATGGCGCTTCAGAGCTTATTTGGGCCTTGGGTGCTGCTATCAGGCCGAAACAGGTACTTATTCCTGCTCCCACCTTTTCAGAATACCAACGGGCCGCCGCCCTTTTTGGGGGTAGGGTAGAAGAATATCTTTTAGAATCCCCTAGCTTCTCTCTTACGGAAAGTATTCTGGCTAAGCTTACCCCGGATGTGGATATGGTGTTTCTTTGTAATCCCAATAATCCTACTGGCCAGCTTAGCGACCCGGCCCTTTTAAATAAAATAGCCGATATCTGTTGCCACAACGGTACTTTACTAATATTGGACGAATGCTTTATAGACTTTACCCATGGACCAAGTATGCTGCCCCAGCTGGAAAAATACCCTAACCTTCTTATCCTGCAGGCATTTACGAAAATTTATGCCTTGGCCGGTCTAAGGCTCGGCACTTTGTATTGTGCCGATAAGGTTCTTCTGGCTAAAATTGCTGACTACCTGCCCCCCTGGAACGTTTCCAGTGTAGCGCAAACGGCGGGAATTGCAGCTCTACAGGAAAAGGATTGGATAAAGAATACCCAGATGATAGTGGCCAGGGAGAGGGCCTTTATGGAGTCGGCCCTTGCCCGCCTGGGACTTACCGTGTATAAAAGTGAGGCCAATTATTTGTTAATCAAAAGTGAAAATAGGCTTTATGAACCACTTAAACAACGGGGGATTCTGGTCCGCTCCGGTGCTAATTTTACCGGCTTAGATGAAAGATATATACGCATCGGACTCAAAACCCATGATAAAAATCTGGTACTGGTACACGCTATAGAGGAGGTGCTTCATGGCTAAAGCAATTATGGTGCAAGGAACCATGTCTAATGCAGGGAAAAGCTTGGTCTGCACCGGATTATGCCGCATATTTAAACAGGATGGCTACCAGGTAGCTCCCTTTAAATCTCAAAACATGGCCCTTAACTCCTTTATTACCCACGAAGGGCTGGAAATGGGGCGAGCCCAGGTGGTACAGGCGGAGGCCTGCGGCCTGACACCTCAGGTAAACATGAACCCCATATTGCTTAAACCGGTAACTAATGTGGGCTCACAAGTGATTGTCAATGGCGAAGTTATCGGCAACATGACGGCTCAGGAATATTTTGCTATGAAACCCATTCTTATTCCGGATATTATGCGGGCCTATACCTCTCTAGCCCAGGAATACGACATTATCGTCTTGGAAGGTGCCGGGAGCCCGGCGGAGATTAACCTGCGGGAAAACGACATAGTTAACATGGGCATGGCTAAGCTGGCTAAAGCACCTGTGCTTCTGGTAGGTGATATAGACCGGGGCGGTGTATTTGCCCAGCTTTACGGCACCATTGCCCTCCTGGAAGCTGAAGAACAAAATATTATTAAAGCTACGGTCATAAATAAATTTCGGGGGGACGTGAGTTTGCTCGCCCCCGGGCTTACTATGCTGGAAAACTTAACTGCCAAGCCTGTAGCTGGAGTAATTCCCTATTTACCTGTAGATATTGAAGGAGAGGACAGCTTGGCCCAGCCCCGGACGTCAAAATCTTATGATATGCTCCTGGATATAGCAGTTATTAGTTTTCCGCGCCTAGCCAATTTTACTGATTTTGCGGTCCTGGAAGCCACCCCTGGAATAGGAGTGCGCTATGTAAGGAAAGCCAGTGAACTAGGCAGCCCTGATATGGTAATCCTTCCCGGTACCAAGAGTACCATTGCCGATTTGAAGTGGCTGCGGGAAGGGGGACTGGAAGCCGCCATCAAACAGCTTGCGGCCCGGGAAGTGGTGATATTAGGCTTATGCGGGGGATATCAAATGCTGGGTGAACATATCTCTGACCCCGAGAACGTGGAAGGCGGCGGCTCCCTAAAGGGAATTGGCTTGCTGCCGGTGCAAACTGAGTTTGCCGCCCAAAAACACCGCGGCCGCACCACCGCCCAAGTACTTGCAATAAAGGGCCCCCTAGATAGGCTTACCGGCGCCGAGCTGGAAGGATATGAAATTCATATGGGAAAAACGGCCCTGGCACCAGGTGCAAAACCATTTTTGCTCCTGGCCAATGGCAGTACTGATGGCTGTGTACTAGACAATGTGTATGGTACTTACCTGCATGGCTTTTTTGATACAGCAGCTTGCCGTGAAGCCGTGTTTTCTGCCTTAGGTGAAAAAAAAGGGATTTCTCCCCTGGAGCCAGCCTTTGACTTACCTGCCTATAAAGAGAGACAATATGACCTGTTAGCTGAGAATATGCGCCAAAGCCTGGATATGAAGCTAATTTATCAAATATTGGAGGAAGGTATATGAACCTTAAGCTTGAAAAGCTACGGCCGGAAGAGATTGAACTGCGGAGCTTTGCCATTATAGAAAAGGAGCTTCCCCGGCCCCTGGACCCAGAACTGGCCCCTATCATAAAACGGGTCATACATACAACCGCGGATTTTGACTATGCCGACACCCTGTGTTTTGCCCAGACCGCGCTTACAGCAGGACTTGATGCCCTGCGCCGGGGTGAACCTATTGTAACCGACACCAATATGGTGAAAGCCGGAATCAACCAAAGAGCACTGGCTAAGCTTCGAACTGAAGCTTTATGCTTTATGGCCGACGAAGATATCGCTTTAACCGCTCAGCAGCATAATTCTACCCGGGCTGCGACCTCCATGGACAAGGCGGCCTTGCTGCCTGGCCATCCTATTTTCGCGGTGGGAAATGCCCCTACTGCCCTTATACGCTTGTATGAGCTTATTAATGAAGGCCTCATCTCTCCCGCTCTGATTATAGGAGTACCAGTGGGCTTTGTAAATGTAGTCCAATCCAAGGAGCTCATCATGCAGACAAATGTACCCTACATAGTGGCCCGGGGCCGCAAAGGAGGCAGCAACGTGGCCGCCGCTATTGTAAACGCGTTGATGTACCTGCTTACCAGACCGCAATGAGCACGATATGCTATTATTAAAGGAGTGAGATTACTCTATCCTTATTAAAAAATTGGTAGGAGAAATTTTATGAAGGATCCCGAAAAAAAAGCGCGGTTTTTTTGTCACACAGAATGCGAATATTTCCCGTGCCATGCTACCGACCGGCCGGAGGATTTTAACTGCCTTTTCTGTTATTGCCCGCTTTATGCTCTGGGAGAGCACTGTGGCGGTAACTATTTCTATACTGCTAAAGGAGTTAAGAATTGCAGCCAATGTCTATTGCCTCATGAACGCAGCAGCTATTTAACTATCACCGGTAAAATTGCCCAGATTATAGAAATGACCAGGAAAAAAGATGATGCTTCCAAGTAGAACATCGCTGAACGACGGCCCGTAAACGGGAACTAATCACTAAAAGCCCGCCAACAGATGTTTTGATAAAATCAAAAAAGAGAAGCAATACCTTAGTGATATTGCCTCCCTTTTCACTTCTTTAGTATTAGTTGAGTATGGTTTAAGCTTTCTAACAAACTTAAAACCACTCTTTAAAACTATGCCGTTACTTTTCTCTTCTTAGTCTTTTCGATTAGTATGGCACAATCAGGGCAAACCATTTCACATATACTGCAAGCTATACAGCTATCCGTATCTTTAGGTTTAACAATGGGAGTTCCATATATCCCCAGCTTTTCTGACCAAATCAGCGTATCCTTAGGACATTTTTCTTTACATAGTCCACATCCCTTGCAATACTCGGGAAAGATATGAAAGTTAGCCTTCTCCATTGGTGTTGATATTGCATCCGGTTGTTTATTAGGCATTATTAGCCACCCCTTCCTGGAGGGATTCTTCTGCCATTTGCTTGCCTATTTCCAGTGCTTTAAAGTTTAATTCCCTTAAGTTAGGATTCTTTTCAAATTTGTGGCCTAACTTGTGTTCTAAAGCTTCTTTCGCTGCGGCAAAGCTTACTACATTAGTAAGACCAATAACTGCTCCCATTATAATAATATTAAACACTCGAGGATGCAGTTCTTGATTTGCAGTATCAATAGCAGGAAGCCCTATTATTTTCTTGGCCTTTTCCGGTAAATCTTCATCATTTACCTTAAAACCTTGATCATATACAAAAAGTGTGCTTTCATCCGAATAAACAGCAGTTCTTCCTACTGCTCTTTCGCTGAGAGCAATTACTACATCAGCTTTATTAAATTTAGGTGCTCCGATTCTTTGATCACTAACTTGGATAAAGGCTATAGAAACCCCGCCCCTTTGTTCCAGACCAAAGTTGGGAATATAAATAGTTTGCTTCTTCTCGTTATAAGCAGCTTCAGCAATAATCTCTGCTACTGATTGTACGCCCTGTCCACCTTCACCGGCAAGGGCAATTCTTACCAAAGACATTAAGCATCCCCCTTTCCGAAAGGACTCTTTAGTTCCCCTACCGGGAAGTAGGGTTCCATTTCGTCCTCTAAGAAGCTCCAAGTCTGTTGGGCATTAGTTCTCCAGTTAGTAGGACATGTAGATAAAACTTCTACAAAGGAGAATCCATTCCCTTCCATCTGATTTTTCAAAGCATTTCTAATAAATCTTTTTAATTGATTATATTTAGAAACGGTAGCTCTAGCCACATAGGCACTATCTGGAGTTAGCTCGGCTATAAACTCCGGTCCTTTGGTGGGATAGCCGGTTTCTTCCGGATCTCTTCCGAAGGGACTAGTTTCAGTTTTTTGACCAGGTAAAGTAGTAGGAGCCATTTGTCCCCCAGTCATACCATAGTTGGTATTATTAACTAGAATTAAGGTGACTTTCTCATTTCTTACCGCCGCATTTAAAAGATGCTGGGAGCCGATAGAATATCCACCGCCATCACCCATGTAACCAATAGTTATAAGTTCCGGGCGTGACCTTTTGATGCCTACCATAACCGGAGTAGTTCGGCCGTGATGAGTTTGGGTACTATCACAGGCAAAGAAATTCCAGGATAATAATGAACATCCTATATCACAACCAAATATAGTCTTATCTTGTATGTCAAGTTCATCTATCGCTTCACCCAAAGCCTTTAAAACTATACCATGGCCACAGCCGGGACAGAATTTATGCGGCTTGGAAGGTAGATACCATGATTTTGGTGTTGCTGGTGCTACCATTATTTATGCCTCCTTATGAAAAAATATAAATAACTTTTATATAATACTCTTAACCTTATTCATTATATCGTAATCTATTATGCCGACTCCGGGCATAAACAGATTTTCAATCTTAATGGTTTCCCCATATATTTCCTGTTTAACTAATTTATCTAATTGACCATAAGCTGATTCGGCTATAAGCAATTTTTTAGCATTGCTGTTAGCAATCACATCACGCAGTGCTTGAGTGGGAAAAGGTCTTAAGGTAACTGGTCTAAATGATCCGGCTTTTATACCTTGACTGCGTAAAGCCCGGACTGCATCATCAGCCGCCCTGGATACCACCCCATGAGTCAAAATAATTATATCGGCATCTTCACATTGATTTTCTTTATATTCGGCTATTTCAGGAGTAATAGCTTCATATTCTGCCGCAAATTTGAGTACTACCTCATACAATTCTTCTTCTAAACTATATATGTTGTTAAGATGCTGCGGCTCTCTATTTTCTCCCATCTTTCCTTCCAACCCGATTAAAGGATAAGGTTTAACTATCTCAATGCCCTTCTCCTCGGGATTATACATTTCTAAAGGTTCACGCATTTTAGCTTGGTATCCGTCACCAAGTACAAAAGTAGGAAATCTATATTTCCAGGCGGTATTGAAAGCTTTGATAGTATAATCATAAATCTCTTGATGAGTAGCAGTTGAATAAACAATACGATGGCCTTCTCCATTACCACCATAAGTAGTAAGAAGTACTTCTTGCTGTGAATATATAACTGTCCCCGAAGAAGGTCCACCTCTTTGCTGAATTATAGCTACTAAAGGCAGTCTCATCGCTTCGGCCATACCAAATGGCTCTTGCATAAGCACATTACCCGGCCCGGCTGTAGCAGTAAAGGCTTTCTTACCTCCTTGAACTGCACCACATACAGTAAATCCCGCGGAAATTTCGTCTTCTGTCTGTAGAAAACCCCGTCCATATTGGGGAGCTAATCTAGTCCAGTAATGCATTACTTCATTTTGCGGTGTAATGGGATAACCAAACATAACATCAGCCCCGGCTGCTAAAGTAGCCCAAGCTACTGCTTCATTACCTGTAATAAATGCTTTCTTCGTCTCACCTATAACATTTTGCATTTATTTAAAGCACCTCCCGACAGTTTAAATTAATAGGAAACTCTACCCTTATATCTACCATATAGCCGCAGGCATATATCTCTCGATAAACTTAACCGGCGCAGCAAAACTATAATTAGCGGCCTTTTCATACATTCCTTTATCTATGGCCATATATTCTACCGGAATATTAAGTTTTACCGCCGCCTTTATAATCTCATCATTGCCCTTAGCTATTATATCCAGGGTAGTATCATTTCCTAAATGTGTGTTGGCAATTATAGCATCTACCCGGCCTAAGCTAGTTAAATATTCCTCTATTTTATCTACGGAATTAGTCATAGGGCGGGTATAGTTTACCACGGCAATTATTTTTAGTTCTGGAGATTCCCAGGCTCCTTCTACCAGATTAAGGGTCTTAGCCCCGTAAACTCCATAACCAATATCTAATATAATATCCCCTTCATTCATTAATGCCCATTTAGCTCGCGGGTTTAACATGGCCCCCGTCTCACCTAAGCCAAATGAATCTTCGGTGGAAAAGCCAATAATGTTTAGCCCTTTTTCTTCTAAAAGCTTTTTTAGCGGCCTTAAAGTATAAAACGGTTCAACCGTATCTAAGTCTACTAATGTTACTATGCGGTCTAATCCCTTTAACTCTATAGCCCGATTGATAGCCATTTCACTTTTGCCACTGGCATACTCACCGATAAATGCTTCTACGATTCTTGCTGTAGTTTGCTCCGTAAACCAAAACACCTCCTGATTGTATACAATTATTAAAAAGAGTAGAGATTGTAGTAACATTTGTCTAAGTATAAATTAGTTGTCAATTGTGCGTCAATAATTATCTTAGAATAGATAATTATTACTCACATTTACGCAAAATATGAGAAAAATATGATAATAATATATGACTTTACCTTATAACCTGTTCATATTACCTTCATTTTGCCCTATTACTGATACTCTGATTCCCAAGTATCATGTAATACTTACTAATTGAAGGTATGAAAATTCCCCCACATTTAAGTAAAATCATTATTAATTTTATAAAATAAAAAAAGACCTGCCGGTAAAAGCAGGTCCTTTAATTTGTAATTACTTAAGGAGCAATTGAAAACAAATTAAAAGTAATATACCCGGTATCCCTAAAAACCCCGCAATAAGAACTGTAATTACGTTTATGGCTATTTTAAATGACACCAAGGCTCCAATGTAGTTTACTACCATCAATAATATTAAGCCTACGGCTGAATTAAATATTAATTTCCATAACAGCTTAATCGGTTTTAAAAAAACTTGCGCTACTATGTATAAGATAACCAGCAAAAACAAGGCTGCCATTATAACATTTACAATCTCCATATAAACCTCCCATTATCAGTAATACAATATAAAAGAAAAAATATACTACTTGCTTTTTATCCGCTTAACTAAAGAATTATATCTTTCCTCTGCTGCCCGGAGATTGTATACTGCATAGTCAATAAATTCAGGGTCGGTTCTAGCAAAAACATTTCTAGCTTGGTTTAATTTTTCATGGGCATCTCGTAAAAGTTCTTCATCAGAAAAACCCTTAGGTGGTTCCGGTTCTTTTATTGAAAAGTACTGAACAACCCGGCTAAGCAGGTCGGTAATTCCCATAACACCCCCCCGTCCATACAAGGAGCTTGTATCTAATTGTATGTCGGGAAGTTTTAATTTATTCTCTAAAGTCTTTTCGTCCTTCTAAAGCACGTCTAAGGGTAAGTTCATCGGCAAATTCGATATCTCCCCCTACCGGTAGACCATGGGCTAACCTGGTAACTCTTACTTGGTGTTCCTCGGCTGTATCTGCTAAAAGGCGGGCCATGATTTCCCCATCCAAATCGGGGTTAAAAGCCAAAATAACTTCTTTTATTTCCCCGCTGGCCAAGCGCTTTTTCAATGGTTCCAAATCTATTTCATCCAAGTCTTGTCCTTCCATCACATGAAATTCTTTATTTAATACATAATATTGACCCCGGTAATTAGTTCTTTCTATAGAAATGATATCACTAGCCTCTTCAGCTACACAGATAATACTTCTATCCCTTTGGTCATCCTGACATATTGGACAGGGATCAGTATCCGTTAAATAACCGCAAATAGAACAAGGCTTAACTTTTAGCCTCATTTCTAAAATCGCTTGGGCTAGTGATTTAGCCTCTTGCTCTGGTACCTTGAGCAGAAATAATGCTAATCTTTGGGCAGTTTTAGGTCCGATGGTAGGAAGTTTTATAAGTTGGTCTATCAAGTTTTCCAGAGGTCGGGCCAGTCTCATATATAAGCCTCCTATTATCGTAAGTGGTCATTATTTTATAATCCGGGAATATTAAGTCCTCCGGTAATTTTAGCCATTTCAGTGGAGACCATATCCTGTGATTTTCTTACTCCTTCATTTACTGCGGCTACAATTAAGTCTTCTAACATTTCTACATCTTCTGGGTCTACTGCTTCAGGGTTAATTTTTATAGATTTTAATTCTTGTTTTCCATTAACGATAACACTGACTACTCCTCCACCTGCAGATGCTTCTATTTCCCTTTCCTTCAAATCCTCTTGCATCTTGGCAATCTGTTCCTGAACCTTTTTAGCTTGTTTTATCATTTTGTTCATAGAGCCACCACCAGGATTAAACATTATTAATTCCTCCTTAATCTTTTATTTCCACCATATCTTGTCCAAAATACTCAATGGCTTTTTTAACAATAATATCATTATATTGGTCATCATCCAGGAAAACAAACTGTATTTCAGCTTTCCGGTTAAACATTTCCTCTAATACGTTTTCCACTATTTCACGGTTAGCCTTTTCTTCCATTCTTTCTTTATGAAATTTAAAACCTTTTTTAAACCCAATATAAATCACATCATCTTTAGAGCCTATTAATATACCTTGAGAGAGCAGGGCATGAGTAGGCACTTTTTTCTCTTTAACGGCGGCTAAAATTTTACCCCATAAAACATCCCGGGCTTCGGTTTTTTCTGCCTTATTAGCGGGAGTAGGGCTTTTAACAGGTTTTTCTGCACTTTTAATTGGTTGGGGAATTTCTTCAGTTGCCGGTTTGAAAAGCTCGGTTAACTCTAAAAACCCTACTTCTAATAAAAATTTTTGCCCCTCGCTAAACTTAAGCCGCTCCGTTGTATCCATCATTATATGCAATGCTTGAACCAGATTATCTTTATTCACCTTAGCTTTTTGCTTATCCATAATCGGTTTAACATCTTCATCAGCTACGTAAAAATCCACTCCATCTCCGGCATTAGCATATAAAAGTAAATCACGCAGATATAAAGACATTTCTTTAGCAATCTGCGCAGCTTCCTTACCCTCACTTAAAGCAGTAGTTATTAATTGAATAACCTTACTAGTATCTTGGTCAATAATAGCATCCATTAGTCGGGCTAAAAATACATGGTCAACAATACCTAAAATGTCTAGTACATCTGGTTTATTAATATGTTGCCCTTTATAAGAGAATAATTGATCTAAAATACTTAAAGCATCCCTTAAGCCCCCATTAGCTCTTCTAGCTATAACTAAACTGGCTTCTTCTTCTATTATTATGTCCTTAGCCTTAGCTACCTCATGTAAACGTTCTTTTATCTCTTCAGTACTCAAACGTCTAAAACTATAACTTTGGCAACGGGAGCGAATGGTAGCCGGTATTTTTTGGGGTTCAGTGGTAGCCAAAATAAAAATAACCGAATCAGGTGGTTCTTCAATAGTTTTTAATAAAGCATTAAATGCTTCCGTAGTTAACATATGAACTTCATCAATTATGTAAACTTTATATTTACCTTGGGCAGGAAGTACCCTGACCTTTTCTCTTAAATCCCTGATTTCGTCTATACCCCGGTTAGAAGCCGCGTCTATTTCTATAACATCCATAAAATTCCCGTTATTAATATCTAAACAGCTACTGCACGTATTACACGGCTCGCCACCGAGCAGGTTCTGGCAATTAACGGCTTTAGCTACTATTTTAGCAATACTCGTCTTGCCTGTACCTCTAGGCCCGGAAAAAAGGTAAGCATGGGCCAGCCGTTTTTCACTTATGGCATTGCGTAAAGCAGTTACTATTTTCTCCTGCCCCACCACTTCGGCAAATATTCTAGGCCGCCAAGCTCTATATAAAGCTAAATACGCCATAGGATAACCCTCCCTATGTAAGTTTGATTATCGATTTGGTTTTTTTCTGTTAAAATTATTGAACGTTAGTTGAATGTATAAACATTCCGTCACCTGCCTCCGCATGGGTAGACACGTACAAAAAATAGCAGGTAATACTACCTGCTATTATTATACTATAATTATAAGCCGTGCACCTGCCTTCGAGAATACCTTCCAAGCGTTACTCGAATAGTTAACTCCATCCAGGCTGCCCCACGTCACATGAGATGGACCTCTTAGTGCTGCTTCCTTCCGGACCTGACACGGTTCAAGATGTCTCATTGCGCAGGACCCAGACTTCTACGCCACTTATTCAAGCCAGACCTTACAAGATAGACCCTCAGGCAGGAATTCAATCCTGCTGTAGCGGGTTGCAGGTTACAGGGCACCGCTAATTCCCCATCTAGCACGGCAAATCTTCTATACTATCATTAAATTGTATATTTTCTGATAAGCTAAACTACAGAAAATCCACTATCGCCCATCTATTTTAACTTTTTTCAGGGCTTAATGCAACTTATATATGTTTCCATTGACTCTTTTCCTTGAAGGTTACGAGTTTATCTATTTAAACATTACCTGGCCTTCTTGCATAGATTCAATAATAGCTAAGGAGACCAAATTCACCCCATTATCCCGCAGCATTTTCCCGCCTTCCTGGAAGCCTTTTTCAATCACAATCCCTACCCCGGCTAAAGTTGCCCCAGCCTGTTCGATAATATCCTTTAAACCCATAACGGCCCGACCATTAGCTAAAAAATCATCTATAATAAGTATCCGGTCACCTTTTTCGATATACTTTTTTGAAACCCTTATTTTATAGGTAGCGCCACGGGTAAAAGAATGAACCTCACTTTGATAAGTTTCCCAATCCAGATTTTTCGAGGCCGTCTTTTTAGCAAATACTACCGGAACTCCAAAATACTGCGCAGTAAGACATGCTACCGCTATTCCCGAGGCCTCAATAGTTAATATTTTAGTAATCCCCAGCTCTTTAAATCGGGCATAAAACTCCTGGCCTACTTTATTTAAAAACTTAACATCCAGCTGGTGATTTAAAAAATTATCCACTTTTAATATCTCATTGTTAATGACTATTCCTTCATCTAATATCTTCTGCTTTAATGCTTCCATGATTATCTCCTTTAAATAAGCTGGTGAATATCTCATTTTAGAATATAATCTTCCTACCCTCAAAGACTTTTTTTGCCAACTACATATAAGAAAAACTTAGTTTTTCTTATATTATTATCATTAAACTTTATATATTGATAGTTAAAAAAATGCGGGGCTAATACCAGCCCCGCATGGTTTCTATTTACTTATAGCAATATTATTTGGTGCTTTCAATACGCATGCCATAGAAAGAACGCCATACAAAGAATAACGCTACGATTAAGAAAACTCCTCCTACATAAGGTGCAGCTTCTCTAAAGGTTTCCGTAATAGCTATTTCCATCGCTAAAAGTCCAAAAAGAGTCGTAAATTTGATGATGGGATTTAAAGCTACCGAAGAAGTATCTTTAAAAGGATCTCCTACCGTGTCGCCTACTACTGTAGCATCATGCAGAGGGGTACCTTTTTCCTGAAGATCTACTTCTACTACCTTTTTCGCATTATCCCAGCAACCGCCGGCATTAGCCATAAATACGGCCTGATATAAACCAAATACGGCAATGGATATCAGATAGGCCACGAAAAATGCCACTGGTTCAAAACCATTTACCGGAGCTGAAAAACAAGCAAAGCTCAAAGCAAAGGAGAATATAGCTATAAATATATTGAACATTCCATTTTGAGCATATTGGGTACAAATCTTAACTACTTCTTTGGAATTTTCAATATTGGCCTTTTGGCTGGAGTTTTCATCTAAGTTTATATTATTTTTGATATACTCCACCGCCCGGTAGGCTCCGGTGGTAACTGCCTGAGTAGAGGCTCCTGTAAACCAGTATATAACTGAACCGCCAGCGATAAATCCTAATAAAGTATAAGGATTAAGTAAATTTAGAATAGTTTCCGGCTGAACCCCTAAAACATTTTGAATAACTAAAATTAAGGAGAAGATCATGGTGGTAGCACCTACTACGGCCGTACCTATTAATACCGGCTTAGCCGTGGCTTTGAAGGTATTACCGGCTCCGTCATTAGCTTCCAAATAATATTTAGCTTTATCAAAATCCGGCTTAAAGCCAAATTCCTTTTCAATATTCTTTTCAATATTGGGCAGGGTTTCAATTAAGGAAAGCTCATAAATAGATTGGGCATTATCTGTTACCGGACCATAGCTATCAACGGCAATAGTAACCGGACCCATGCTAAGAAATCCGAAAGCTACTAAACCGAAAGCAAATATGGAAGGATAAATCATAATCCCGGCCAGACCAAACCCACTAACTGCATAGGCGGCAAACATTAAGCCTACGAAAATCAACCCGATCCAAAATGCACCGAAGTTTCCAGCTACCAGACCGGATAAGATATTTAATGAAGGACCGCCTTCGCGGGAAGCTTTCACTACTTCCGCTACGTGACCTGATTTAGGACTGGTAAATATTTTGGTAGCTTCCGGTATTAAGGCTGCGCCTAAAGTTCCTAAGCTTATTATAGTGGCCAAGACCAGCCATAGACTGGTTAGTTCATTATTAGCACCTGATCCGGGGCCTAATATATAATAACTAACTGCATAAGTAACTATGATTGAAAATATGGAAGTAATCCATACTAAGTTAGTAAGCGGTTGTTCAAAATCAATGTCATCTTTGTCAGCATATCTGGCTTGACTAATAGCCCGATTAATATAAAAAGAGCCTACGGAAGTAATGATCATAAGAACCCGCATTACAAATATCCAAGTTAATAAAGTAGTTTGCAGAGCAGGGGCTACAGCTAAAACGATGAAAGTAACTAAAGCAACTCCGGTAACACCGTAAGTTTCAAATCCATCAGCCGTAGGGCCTACACTGTCACCGGCATTATCACCCGTACAGTCGGCAATAACACCAGGGTTACGAGGATCATCCTCTTTTATGCCAAATACAATCTTCATTAAGTCAGAGCCGATATCGGCTATTTTGGTAAATATACCCCCGGCTATACGTAAGGCACTAGCTCCTAGAGATTCACCGATGGCAAATCCGATAAAAGCTGCTCCCGCTAATTCACGGGGCATAAATAATAATATGATCAGCATCATGATAAGCTCAACGCAAATTAATAGAACTCCTATACTCATGCCGGCATCAAGAGCTATATTAAGAACCTTAAGGGGTTTTCTTTCTAAAGCGGAAAAAGCAGTTCTGCTGTTAGCTAAAGTATTCATGCGAATACCGTACCAGGCTACACTGTAAGAACCTAATATACCTATTACCGTCCAACCCAGAATCAGCAGAACTCCGCCGATAGGCGTATGTTGTAAAAATCCAAAATAAAAAGCTATACAAAAGGCAATAAAAGCAAAAAGTATTAATAAAAGCTTACCTTGTTGCAACAAATAAGTTTTACAAGTTTCATAAATAACACCAGCTACATCTAACATGGATTGATGAGCATCTAATTTTCTGACTTGATTAAATTGATATAAACCAAATAACATACCTAATACACATACTACAATCCCTATTAAAAGTAAATTGTTTTGATCAGGACTTAACTGGGGAATTACTAAATCAGCCTCACTGGCCCAAGCCATTGCTGGAGTAGATAGAAGCATAGGCAAGCTTAATAAACTACCTAAAAGAACAGCGCCCTTCTTCTTTACCACCATTAAAACCACCACATCCTTCATATTACTTAATCATTAAAAAGGAAAACTTGGCTTGCATCAACTCTATGACGCAGATGAAAGCCCTAGTATAACTCCTATGGTTTCTTTTTCCCCCTTCCCTTTAATCAGTTTTAGCTATGTAGCTTCAGAAAAAGAAAGACCTGTAGCCCAAATAATTCAATAATTTGTCTGCAAGTCTTGGAAGCCAATTTTAATATGATCATAGCAACATACTACTGTGGTTACAGAAAAAAGAAAACATGCAAAATAACGCAAAAAATTCCTTGGAAATATCCTTAGGTGAAATTTACAGACTCATACTAAGTTAAGCAGATATTTTCATATTAAGACTTGACTTGTTAATAACATTATGTGAAGCTAAGATGGCCGAAGGATTTTTTAATTTCATTTATTATAAAATCAAAGTATTTATTATGGCCAGAGTGCTAGATATAAGTGAGATACATACCATAGAAGATTTGCTGGTAGAGAATAAATTATATTAATGATTTAAGCTATAAAAAAAGGGACAGTGTTAATAATCGTTTAAACACTGTCCCTTAATTTTGAGAATTTAACGTAAAATATATTCCATGCCTTCGCCAATCATCACTAAGGCGCCATCCTGGTTAACACATTTAGTCTCTACTTTAACCATATTTTTAGCGTCTAGCTTTTCAATAATAGTTCCGGTAGCAGTAATTGTATCACCTACATAAACCGGCTTTAAAAATTTAACCGACTGGTTAGCATAAACATGCCCAAAAGTAACTTGGGTCATTACATTAGAAATTAATCCCAATACTAAAACACCGGGTACTAAAACTTTACCAAAACGTGTAGTTTTGCAGTATTCCTGGTCAATATGAATAGGATTTAGGTCACCAGTTAATCCTACCCATAAAATAACATCTGTTTCGGTCATAGTTTTAGTAAAACTGGCTGAATCTCCTACATTCATATCGTCCCATTTTCTTATTTTATTCTCATAACTCACAAACAAACCCCCAATCTTACTATATTTATCTGCTAAGCTTTATCGTAAAATATTGTTGGCAATAACCACCCTTTGAATTTCACTAGTTCCTTCATATAATTCAGTAATTTTAGCATCTCTCATCATCCGTTCTACCGGATATTCACGAGTATAACCATAACCACCATGAATCTGGACGGCTTGATTGGCTACCCAGTTAGCTGTCTCAGAAGCTTTTAATTTAGCCATGGCAGCATCAACCGCATATTCCATATCATGGCTTTTACGCCAAGCAACATCATAAGTTAAAAGGCGGGAAGCTTTAATTTCCAAAGCCATATCGGCCAATTTAAACTGGATAGCTTGTAAAGTGGCAATGGGCTTGCCAAACTGAACCCTCTGTTTAGCATAATTTAAGGCTTCTTCATAAGCCCCTTGGGCAATTCCTACGGATTGAGCAGCAATACCAATTCTACCACCATCTAAAGTGGACATAGCAATTTTAAAGCCATCTCCTTCTTTACCTAATAAGTTTTCTTTGGGTACCGGACAATCTTCAAAAATCAAGTCACAATTTTGGGTTCCACGCAGTCCCATTTTACGTTCAAATTTGCCAAAACTAAAGCCGGGATAACCTTTTTCCACAATAAAAGCACTGAAGGCTTTGCTCCTTAAATCGGCAGGACCGGTACGGGCAAAGACTATATATGTGTCGGAAGCTTCTGCATTAGTTATAAATATTTTGCGGCCATTTAAAATATAGTTATCACCATTAAGCACCGCTTTACAAGTCATGCCCATAGCATCACTGCCGGCATTGGGCTCAGTTAAGCCGAAGGCGCCCATTTTTTCGCCGGTTGCCAGTGGCACTAAATACTTTTGTTTTTGTTCTTCCGTTCCGTATTTATATATCGGCCAAGTACCTAGACTAACATGAGAAGATAAAGTATCGGCAGCCGAGGGGTCAACCCGGCCTAATTCTTCAACGGCAATGGCATAAGCAATATAATCCATGCCCGCCCCACCATATTCGGCATCAAAAGGTATGCCAGTTAAACCTAATTCAGCAATTTGCCTAAAAACTTCCCGGTCAAAATATTCCTTTTCATCACGGTCAGCTACTTTAGGCTTTAGTACATTCTCGGCAAAATCTCTAACTGAGGTACGTATCATTTCATATTCGGTTGATAGATTAAAATCCATTATTATTCCTCCTAACCAACTTCAGGAGATACTAGGCTCCATAATACAACTTTCTGGCTTTGGCCATTATTTCTTCCCTAAAATCAGGATGACTAATGCCAACTAAAGCCTTTAATCTTTCTTCATTAGTTTTACCTGAAAGCTTAGCAATACCATATTCAGTAATTATATAATCAACTTCATTACGGGTAGTAGTTACAGCAGTTCCTTCATAAAGAGCCGGAACAATTCGGCTTACCTTACCACCAGAAGCAGTGGAGGGGATAGCAATTATAGATTTACCTCCGCCAATGGAACGCTTGGCTCCGCGAATAAAATCTATCTGCCCACCAACTCCACTAAATTGTTTGGGACCAATAGTATCAGCCGCTATTTGACCTAAAACATCTATTTGCAGCGCAGAATTAATCGAAATCAATTTATTATTTTGGGCTATAACCCAAGGGTCATTAACATAGTTTTCCGGATGCATTTCAATAAAGGGGTTGTCATCTACCCATTTATATAAATCTTGGCTGCCCATTATAAATGTAGATATTATTTTGTTAGGATGGATAGTTTTCTTAGAACAATTTATAACCCCTTTTTCAATTAATGGAATTACCCCATCAGAAAACATTTCGGTATGAATACCTAGATCACGTTTATCACCTAAAGCACCTAATACTGCATCAGGAATTGCTCCAATTCCCATTTGCATAGTAGATTCATCTTCAATTAATTCGGCACAAAAACTACCAATTCTTTTTTCAACTTCAGTTAAAATTGCGGGTTTAACTTCCATCAAAGGCGCATCAGATAATACAAAATGGGATATTTCCTTAACTGACATAAAGCTATTGCCATGAGTTCTAGGCATATTACTGTTAACTTCGGCAATTACGGTTTTAGCCATTTTGGCAGCAGGTAACGAATAATCTACGGATATGCCCAAACTACAATAGCCATATTTATCAGGAGGGCTTACCGTAATTAAAGCCACATCCACCGGTATATGCCCTTCCAGAAAAAGCGCCGGAGTCTCGGAAATAAAACGGGGTAAATAGTCAGCCCGTCCCTCATGTATAGCTTTTCTGGAGTTTACACCACCAAATAATGATATATGACGAAAATGCTTTTCCATACCAGGCTGGGTATATAGACATTCACCCATACCTATGCGGTGAACAACTTTGACATCCTCAAGTTCAGCATAACGCTCACTCATAGCCTTAGTTAAAGATTGTGGTTCTCCAGCAGCATGGGCGACTACCACAGTATCACCTGAATTAATACTTTTTACAGCATCTTGGGGAGTACATATTTTACTTCGATAGTAGTCCTGCCAATTTAACAAGTTAATTCCTCCCATAACCAGGATAGTTTTCTTAAATTTTATAAGCCTAAATAAGCTTTTTTGACCTGAGGATTGTTTATTACTTCCTCTGAAGTACCTTCCAGAGAAATCATGCCATTTTCTAAAACATAGGCGCGCTGGCTTAGTTTCAAAGCTTGTTTAACATTCTGCTCGACTAACATTACCGTAATACCTTCACTACTGATTTGGGAAATAAGTTCAAAAACCGTACTAACTAATAGGGGAGATAAACCTAATGATGGCTCATCCAGCATTAATATGCGAGGCATTCCCATAAGCGCTCTGCCTATGGCTAACATTTGCTGTTCGCCCCCGCTTAAAGTATTACCGGTTTGATTTTTTCTTTCCGCTAATCTAGGTAACAGTTCAAAAATATGATCCAGATTTCTTTTACGTTCTTTAATAGTTCTAGACATAGTTGAACCTATTAATAAATTTTCATAAACGGTAAAGAACGGAAATATTCTTCTTCCTTCGGGAACATGAATAATACCTAACTCAGTTATTTCATGAGCAGGTAATTTATCTATCCTTTTACCATCCAGAGTTATTTCACCACTGTCAGGAGTAATTATTCCCGAGATAGTCTTTAAGAGCGTGGTTTTCCCTGCTCCATTGGCACCGACTATACTGAGCACTTCTCCTTGATTTACTTCGAGCGAAAGATTTTTGATGATTTTAATATCGCCATAACCGGCATTAAGATTTTTAATTGAAAGTAGCTTCATAATCATCACCTAAATATGCCTTGATAACCTCAGGATTTGAAGTTACTTCCTGGGGTGTTCCATCGGCAATTTTCTTTCCATAGTCTAGGACAACTATGCGACTGCAAATCGCCATAGTAGCCTGAAGTACGTGTTCAATCATCAAAATACTTATTCCGCTCTTATTTATGTCCTTAATCATTTTTACTGCCTCCTCTATCTCAGTCGGATTTAAACCGGCTAAGACTTCGTCTAACAAGAGAAGCTGAGGTTCGGTAGCTAGTGCCTTAGCTACTTCTAAACGTTTACGGTCAGCTAATGTAAGATTTTTAGCAAAAGCATTAGCTTTCCTTTTCAAATTTACATTTTCCAATACATTCATAGCAATATCCCGGGCTTTATTACGGTTGCTGGTACGAATGAAGCCGCCTACCATTACATTTTCCAAAACGGTCATGGAACCGAAAGGCTTTACGATTTGAAAAGTACGGCCAATTCCTTTGCGATTAACTTCATAAGGAGGTAATCCGGTTATATTTTCACCATTAAAAGTTACTTGTCCTTGGGTTGGCTTGTAAACACCGGAAATCAAGTTAAAGGCCGAAGTTTTACCGGCGCCGTTAGGTCCAATCAGACCTATAGCTTCTCCCTGATTTACTTCAATATCAAGATTATTTACGGCAATAAGTCCGCCAAAATTAATAGTAAGCCCTTTAACTTCCAGAAGAGTCTTTGACATCGTGCTCGCCCTCCTCCCGGTCAGAAATGCCTAAAAAGCGATTATAGTACTTTTGAATAACCTCAATAAATCCTTGGGGTTTAAACATAATCATAAAAACTACGATTAATCCATAAATAAATAAATGTAATCCTTGAGCCATACTGCCTAAATAAAAACGAACTACTTCACTTATGGCGGATAAGGTTATACCACCAAATATGGGACCTAAAACGGTTCCGCTGCCACCCACTATAGCTAGGAAAACCATTTGGTTGGACATTAGGGGACCAGCTATAGCATGAGGTTCTAGATATCTAATTAGCATGGCATAGAAAACCCCGCCTAAGGCAGTGAAAAATGCACTGTAAGCTGCGGCTTTTAATTTAGCCACCCGTACATTTATACCTAAAGCTGCTGCCGCATCTTCATCTTCTTTCAAAGCGGAAAGATAATAACCTAAACGGGAATTTTTAATCCAGTGTGATATGCCGATAATTATGATTACCATAATTAAAACTATATAATAATAGGGCACTTTCGACATAAATTGGAAGTGTAAGGGTGCATTGCCTAATAAATTAACCATTAACCCTTCTGCGCCTCCCACATGTAAAGAACCAATCATAGAAGTATTTTCAATTAATACAACTACCCCGGAGCCAATGGCAACCGTGGCCAAAGCATAGTAGGCACCGCGCAGCTTAAAGGTAGGATAACCGATTAGAAGACTTATTAACACCGCTCCACCGGCACCTACAAACATTCCAATCCAGGGAGAGATACCAAACTCATTAAACAATATTATAGTCACATAGGCTCCGATAGCCGTATAAATCCCGTGCCCTAATGATAATGGCCCGGCAAATCCGGTGAAGATATTCCATGAAGCAGCTAGGTACGCCCAAAGAAGACACATGGTTATAACATGGATATAATATGGTTTAGTAACAAATAAAGGTATAGCAAGTGATATTGCTAAACATGCAATAATTAACCCTAATTTTTTCTTTTGTACTCCGTCCATTTTTCTCCTCACCTACCATTCAAAGCGGGAACCAAACAGGCCCGACGGTTTTATAAATAATACTAGTAAGAAAATCCCATATACTACTATAGTAGTTAATGTAGCAGTCATATATTGAGCACCAATTGATTCAATTAATCCAATTATTATTCCGCCTACTATGGCACCAGGTACACTGCCTAGTCCTCCTAAAACTACCACAATAAAGGCTTTCGTCATAAAAACATTACCTACAGTAGGATGAACATAATAAAACGGAATCAAGGTTAAAGCTGCTACAGCCAAAAGTGCTGTTCCAACGCCAAAGGCAATCGCATAAGTGCTGGGTACATCAATGCCCATCAAGGAGGCCGTATTTCGATCTTGGCCGCAAGCCCGTAATTTTCGGCCCATTTCTGAATACTGTAAAAATAGATAAAAGCCGACTGCAATTACTAAGGCTATAAGCAAAGCATAAAACCTGGCGGAACTAAGAGTTACGCCGCCTAAAACTAAAGTGGCATCTGAAAAAGTAGTTTTAGCCATTACATAATTACCGCCAAAAGCCATAAGAGCAAAGTTTTCAAAAACCATGGCCAAAGCCGCAGTTAAAAGGAGAACCGATATAGGCTCACGCACATCTTTTTGCCTATCTAAAACAGGTTTTATGAAAAGCCTTTGGGTTAAATAACCAAACCCAAACATTATTGGAGCTAAAACAACTATCAGTATATAAGGATTTAGTCCCGTAGCTTTCCAAATCCAATAAGAGGTCATCATGGAAAGCATTAGGAGGGTACCATGAGCAAAGTTAATTATTTTCATGATGCCGAAAATCAAGGTTAATCCTAAAGCAATAAGTCCATAGATAGTACCCATACTAATTCCATTAACTAATGCTGATAAAAAGTCCAATTAAAACACCTCCTCATCAAATAATTCGGTGAAGGGAAAATCCTTCACCGAAAAATTATCTATAACCTAATTGCCTACCCCAGGATATGGCCATACAATTTCCATACCAGGACGAGCTTCTGCTTCAGGCCATACAGATACACGTTCCATTTTGCCATCAATTTTACGGTATTGAGAGATGACTAGTGGAGCATTAACCATTTGTCCAGTTTCATCGAAAACAGTTTCTGCTGCATACATTTGGGTCGGCCCTTCAGTTAGCTTAGTTTCGGAAAATGCCTTTCTTAGAGCTTCCGGATCTGCGCTTCCTGCTCTTTCCAAAGCATCTTTTATAATATACATAGCTGCATATGCTTTAACTGCTTCAGCATTCATGCCATAACCATACTTTTCAGCAAACTTGGCATTGGTTTCTTGGGAAAATGGACGGTTAACATCTGGTTCCCAAGTAGAAATATCGAAATAATATTCGCAATTATTACCGGTTAAGTCAAAGTATGCGGGATCTGCAAAGCCGCCGCTAGTTCCGACAAATGCTTTCGGGGTTACTTTATGTTCCGCAAAAGTATTAGTTAATAGAGCAGCATCAGATACGTAAGAAACCATCATAATAATATCTGGATTTAAATTTTTCGCTTTTAATACGACTGGAGTTAAGTCAGAAGAATTAGTAGGATAAGGCTCTTTTAAAACTATTTGTAAACCTGCTTCAGGAATATATTTTTCCCAGGCCCGCACTGCGCCTTGACCCCAAGCAGTATTTTCATAGATTAGAGCCACAGTTTTAATAGGAGTGTCAAATTTTTCAGCCATTTCAGTTATGAAAGCAACTTGGTCACGATTTCTCCAGCTAGTTTTTTCAGCTATACGAAATACATTTTTAAAACCACGTTCAGTGATCATGTCTTCGGAAGGAACTGGAACTACAAAAGGTATACCATATCTTTCAGCAACTTCGGTAGAAGGCATAGCTACACCACTTTGGTATGTGCCAGTGATTAAAGCAACTTCTTCGTGAGTTATAAGACGTTCTGCTTCAGATACACCTGTAGCCGGGTCACCTTTACTGTCAGCATAGACCATTTTAAGCTGGGCACCGCCCATTGACTCAATACCACCAGCAGCATTAATTTCTTCTACTGCCATATTACGCGCTTCCTGGCCAATTTTACCTAATGGAGCAGCAGAACCGGATAAGGGGAGGATGTTACCAATTTTAATTTCAGCAACCTTCTCGGAATCTCCACCGCTGCCGCTGCCACCGCCACAGCCTACCACAAAACTCATCATCACTGTGATCACTAATAACAGACCAATAATCTTCGTGTGTCTTCCTCTAATCATTCAGTAAGTCCCTCCTTTTTAATTAAAAAAATATTTGTCTACTATCCTTATGATCAGACCTCCTCTGCCCATTAGTATCTGCGAAATACTAATGCAATATTGCTGCCAAACTATTTTAATCCGTAAAAAGGCCGATAAATAGAGACTTTCAAAGATATTTAGCTCCAGCAGAAATTTGAAAGGTGACCCATTATTAGTTCAGTAGGATATTCTCTTTAAAAGGAATTTTTTCGACAAGTATATGCCTAATCGGGACTTTAGGGTAGAAAAAGGCAGATGAACCTCATCCGGTTCACCTGCCCTAAAAATGACTCACTTATATTTTCGTTTTCATTTAAAATTAATCCATACTAAGATTTATATCATAAATAGATGCTTTACGGCAAAGGGTTGACTGGCTAATACCTAATGCCGCTGCTGCTTTGCGGGTACTCTTATACCTGGAAAAATAAGATTGTATATAATGTTTTTCTATATCCTGAACAATTCGTCTTAAATCAATATCAGACTGGTCATAATTATTAACTTTATAATCTATAGAAGGATCGGTTTCTAAAATAATTTCCCTGATTATTTTATCTGCACTAGTAACCATAGCCCTTTCAATGATATTTTTTAGTTCCCGGATATTTCCCGGCCAATTATAATTAACTAACTTGTCTATTAAAGAAGGGTCTATTTTCTTGTCTATTTTATATTTTTTATTGAATTTATCTATAAAATGATTTATTAAGACCGGTATATCTTCACGTCTTTCCCGCAAAGCGGGTACTCTTACCGGTACAACATTTAGACGATAATATAAATCTTTTCTAAACTCTTTATTGTTTATCATTTCATTTAAATCACGGTTAGTAGAAGCAATAATTCTTACATCAATTGGGGAAGTTTTATTACCCCCTATGCGGGTTACCTCTTTTTCCTGAATTACTCTTAAAAGTTTAGCCTGCATACCAAGAGGCAATTCTCCAATTTCGTCCAACAGCAAAGTACCACCATTAGCTAATTCAAATATTCCCATTTTCCCGCCTTTTTTAGCTCCGGTAAAAGCACCATCCATATAGCCGAATAATTCCGATTCTAAAAGATTTTCCGGTATAGATGCACAATTAATTCGAATATAGGGCTTATCACTACGGGAACTTTGGCGGTGTATCTGGTGGGCAATTATTTCCTTGCCTACTCCTGATTCACCAGTTATTAACACTGCTGAATCATATTGAGCCAGATGAGAAACTTGTTCCATAAGTTCTATCATGGTTGGTGAGGCCACCACACAGTTAGTTAAACCTTTTATTTGGTTAAGTTCATTTTTATAATGCTGACTCAAGCTTTCCACATGGCAAACGGCTTCTTTTAACTCATTTAACTCGGTAATATCCCGGCCGTTAGTAATAACACTCATCAGTTTCCCTTTTTCATCGAAAACGGGGTTGCCGGTAACTAACACCGTACGGCCTGTCTTAATTTTTTGCACAAAAGTAACTGGTTTTAAAGTTTCGATAACCTCTACACTGCATGATCGGTCATAAAAACCCTGGGCCACTAGTTCATACATAGTCTTGCCTAAGACTTCTTCGGGCTTTATACCGGTTATACGGTAATAAGCCTGGTTTACTTTAGTTACCCGGCCTTCATTATCAGTTACAAATAAATAATCAAAAGAAGCTTCAAATATAGCATCAAGCTGTTCCTTCAAATACTTATAATTTATTAAGTCTTTTCTTTCCGTATTAAGGTGTTTCACCAGATCTGACTGAGTAACAATACCAACTAAAACTTCATTCACTATTACTGGCAACCGGCTATATTTGGTATCCAAAATTACTTCAATATCGTCGTCAGGATGACAAGTACTTACTTCGGTAATCATTAATTTATCAATAGTACAGTTTAAGGCAGTATTATGAGCCAAAGCTTGATATAGCTGGGTTTTGCCTAGTAGCCCCACCAGCTTACCCTCTGCAACTACTGGAGCAGCATCAATATGATGGATCAAAAAAAGCTCCGCCGCCTCAGCAATTGAATTACTAGGTAATAATACATAAGGATTTTTTGTCATAATATCTGATATTTTCATAGAAAATCACCCGCCTCTAGCTTCTATGATATATAAAGTTCATATACTTATCAATACAACCCATTATATACCTAGCAATCAATAATTGCCCCTTTATCAGCAGATGATGCAAATTTACTATAAAGTCTTAAATAGCCTTTAGGAATATCTTTTTCCGGAGGTTTTATGGTTTTTAAACGTTCAGCTATCTCTTCGTCACTTACATGCAGATGAAGAATTCCGTCAACAACATCAATAGTTATTTTATCTCCATCCTGAACTATAGCAATAGGTCCCCCCTCTGCGGCCTCGGGAGAAATATGTCCCACAAAACACCCATTATTAGTACCGGAAAATCTGCCATCCGTAATAAGGGCAGTAGTTTTACTTAACCCCATTCCATATAAATATTTCATGGCTCTATACATTTCCCGCATGCCAGGACCACCTTTTGGTCCCTCATAGCGAATAACTACAACATTCCCCGCTTGTATTTCACCGTTTAATATGGCCTCTTCTGCTTCTTCTTCACTATCAAAAACCTTGGCGGTACCTATAAATCTATGCAGTGATTCATCAAAAGCACCGGGCTTTGAAATGGCGGTATGGGGGGCGAGATTTCCCTTTAAAACCGCAATTCCCCCGGTTTTATAAAAAGGCTCTGCGGTAGTCTTAATTACCTCCTCATTTTCCGGATAGATAAAAGATATTTCCTCCAAATTTTCCTTAACCGTTTTTCCCGTACAAGTTATAACTCCCGTATCAAGAAGGTCTCCTAAATTCTTCATTACTCTGGGTATTCCGCCCGCTTTGTAAAAGTCTTCCATCCCCCAATGGGAAGCGGGATTAAGCTTAGCTAGCTGGGGTGTGGTTTTACTAAGATCAGCAAATTCTTCTACCACACTCATATCCAGCTCGGCTTCATGAGCAAGAGCACTTAAATGAAGCACCGCATTAGTAGAACCGCAGATAGCCATGGAGGTTTTAATCCCATTTCTAATGGCTTCTTTACTAAGTATTTTTCGGGCACTAATCCCCTTAGCAGTTAGTTCACAAATTTGTATTCCTGAATAGTATGCTACTCGAAGTCTTTCAGCATAGCTGGCAGGTATTAAAGCACTTCCCGGCAGACTCATACCAATAGCTTCAGTTACACAACACATAGTGTTAGCTGTACCTAAAAAAGAGCAGGAACCGCAGCTGGGACAGGCCACATTTTCAAGAGCTAATAGCTCGTTTTCTGATATTTTACCAATTGTATACATTCCTCTAGCCTCATCTAAAGATGTAGAATCAGATGGTCTGCCATCAAACTCCATACCCCCCAGGGCCGGCCCCCCATTAACCACAATAGCCGGAATATCCAATCGGGCTGCCGCCATTAACATGCCCGGTACAATTTTGTCACAGGAGGCTAATAAAACCACCGCATCTAGCCGGTGAGCCTGAACTTCTATTTCAATGGAGTTACATATTATCTCCCGGGATGGCAATATATAATGCATACCGGCATGGCTCTGGGCAATTCCGTCACAGGCCGCAATAGTACAAAACTCTACCGCAGTTCCTCCACCTCGATAAATGCCCTTCTTTACAAATTCCGCCACTTGATTTAGATTAAAATGTCCTGGCACCAATGTATTCCAGGAATTAGCAATTCCAATGACAGGCCGGTCAGTAAGTTCATCGTCCGTATAACCCATAGACTTATATAATGCTCTAAACAAACCATTTTCACTACCCTTTAAAATATCTGTACTGCGATACTTCATAACCAAATCTCCTTTATCTAATAAATTATAGCCAAATCTTTATACCTGTATTACAGCTAAAATAGCATACCTGTAAATTGCCTGTCAATGACTCGATTGGATAATAGCAACTCTCTTTGTCAAGTAGAAAATTTGAGTATATAATAAATAAAACCATAACACTATTATAGGAATGAAGAGCGAATGTATAATACCAAACCAATCAAAAAGCCCAAAGTTAGTGACGAAGTTTTTAAGCAAATGCATATCAATATAAAAAATGGTACTTGGCCGCCTGGCTCCAAGCTTCCTTCTGAAAATAATTTGGCTGAATTATTTAATGTAAGCCGCATTTCAATCCGCACTGCTATTCATAAACTTGAAGCCATCGGTATGCTTAAAACCCGTAATGGTGAAGGAACCTTTGTAGTAGATATTAACCCCCGTGATATTTGGGCACCGGTCATTAAAAGCATGTCTTTAGCTAGTGAAGATATGATGGAAACTTTTGAATTTAGAAGATTAATTGAAGCATATTGCTGTGCCCAAGTTGCTAGTAATCATAAGCCGGAAGATATTGAGCAACTAACCAATTATATTAACCAGATGAAGGAAGCGGCTAGCAATAATGACATTGAGCTTTATACCGGCTATGATGAAAAATTTCATGCCTTTATTGTAGAAATGGCCGGTAACCAAATTATTTTCCATATTTACAGTATCTTAAGCGAAATCTTTCATTCCCAAATATTGCTTATGAATCAAGAATTTGGCCTGGATTTGGGATTAAAGTATCATATATTGATCTATCAGGCCATTTGCGCTGGAGATAGTCAAAAGGCAGCAGAACTAGTTAATGAAAATATTAACGAAAACATTTTATATCTTAAACGGATAAATGAATCTTAAATTTACTAAGTATCTGTACTATTGGCACTTAACTTTCTGATTTTCCTAAACTTCTTGGCTCTTCTGCCTCCTTTCCTTTTACTTTAGGCATTGCCATTGATAATACTAAAGCCAGGCAGGAGATGATAATAAAAACAACAAACAGAACATGCAGGGAACTATTTAACGAAAACCTTATTTGCTCGGCAGTGACAGCACTATGATATACAGAGGACTGATACAAATTACTCGGATTTATACCTTCAATTCCTTGCTCGATAAAATATTTGGTTATATGCAGGTTAAAGATATTTCCAAATACACTGATGCCGATAGTCTGCCCCAGCGTCCTGAGCAATGTATTGGCAGCAACTGCGGCCCCTCTATTGTTATATTCCACAGAATCCTGGATAATAATAGTTGAAGCCGTAGCAGCACCGCCAAATGCTATACCGATAATAAAACCATAGCTTAACACCAGTATTATAGAAGAATTTATTCCCAATGTGGACAATAATGATGTACTGATCAGTAAAACTGCGGTGGATACCAGCATTACAGCTTTTCCTCCATATCTAATCAGGAATTTTCCCAGGGTAAACGAAATAATCAGCCAGGAAAGCGACATCGGCAGCATGGCCAATCCGGCCACGGTGGGGCCATATCCCAAAATATTTTGCAGGTATATCGGCAAGTAAACATTAACTCCCATCAATACGGCATAAATCAAAAAAGACATTAGATTTACGATGATACTCGTCTTGGTAAATATGGCAAAAGGCATCATCGGCTCCGGAGCTTTTCGTTCTATTTTATAGAAGGCCAGCAAAAACAGCATGGTTATCCCGGATAATCCCGCCACGAATAAATAGCGATTGGAATCGAAGCTCTGATTAAATAAAAAAATACTTAAGAATACAACCATAGCCAATGATAAAGTAACAGCTCCGGCATAATCGATATGGTGTTTTTTCTTATCAAAAGTTTCCTTCAGCGACTTTTGCAGCAGAATAACCGCTAACAGCCCAAAAGGAATATTGATAAAAAATATCCAGTGCCAGGAAAGGATATCGATTAAGAATCCTCCTAAAAAAGGCCCTATCAGAGCGGCAACTCCCCAGACCATACTCAGGCCTCCCTGGATCTTGCCTCTTTCCTCCAGGGAAAAAACATCGCCGATGATGGTAAATGAGACAGCCAGTATGGAACCTGCCCCCAGCCCTTGGATAGCCCGGAAGACAATCAGCATAACCATACTCTGGGCTAATCCGCATAGAAAGCTTCCCGTCAAAAATATAAGGATTCCTATGGTAAGTATATTTTTTCTGCCGAATAAATCGGCCAGCTTGCCGTAAATCGGTGTCGATAGGGCAGAAGTTAATAAATAGACCGAAAAAACCAGGCTGATCAGTTCAAATCCCTGCAAATCCTTGACGATAGTAGGCGTAGCCAGAGTAACAATCGTTCCCTCAACTGCCGCTAAAAACATGGACAGCATAAGCGCTGTAATTAAAGATGTTTTTCTTATATCCATATGTTAAAGTCCTCTCTGCAAGTTTCAGGGTTCTCTCCCGCGTTGGCGCGCACTTCTTTATGCACGGACCTAAAGGAAGTTTCCCTTCCCTATTGGTAAACTATCTGCTTCTGTTTTATTTCCTTTTTATAATAATTTATCAAAATACCAATAGCCAAAATCGCCGCCAACAAGGAGGTAAACGGCATATTAAGCCAAAGCCCGTCCAGTCCGAGAAAACTAAGGGAAAAAAGAAGCAGGACAGGGAAGATAAAGGCCATGGAAAGGGAGATTGCCGTCGCGTAACCAGGCTTGCCGATGGCCGACATATAACTTTGCGTGGCAAAGGATATCCAGCGTGTCAGGTAGGTAAATGCAAACAAGGACAAGGCGTGTACGGAAAGAGCAATCAGCTCTGTATTACTTGCTTTTACAAAGATACCTACGATGGCTTCGCCGGCGAAGAACATGAGGGCGGTCATCACCAGTGAAATCACTGCGCAAGTGCCGAAACATATGCGTTCGATGGCAAAAATGCGGCGGTAGTTTTTCGCCCCGTAATTATAACCCACCGCGGGCTGCAAAGAATCGCAAAGCCCGTATAAGATCGGCAGCACCAGGCTTTCGGCATACATTAGCACGCCATAAGCCGATACGGCCATGGCCCCGCCGAGGCGCAGCAGAAACACGTTTATGATAACTGACGTGATACGTCCGGCTATATTATTGAGAAAGCTGGGAGCACCGTTGGCGAGGATGATTGCCACTATCTGGCGGTCAATCTTGGGCCTGACAAAACGCAGCTGCATTTTACCCAGAAAGAATG
The DNA here is from genome assembly GCA_023395515.1 of Bacillota bacterium. Classification (GTDB taxonomy): domain Bacteria; phylum Bacillota; class Syntrophomonadia; order Syntrophomonadales; family Syntrophomonadaceae; genus JAAYRQ01. The sequence continues at coordinate 31,628 of JAEWZB010000114.1, read as the reverse complement.
GCAGAAAGGCAATGACGACGCAAATAAGCATGCCACAGCAGGTAGCCAGGGCCGCCCCCCAAATGCCAAAACGGAAAACAAACAAAAATAGAAATTCCAGCAAAGCACTGATGACCGCCATCAGGATATTAACCATCATGCTGTAGCGTATCCACCCACAGATGCGCAGATAATTGTCCACCGCAAAGAGGATGGTTATGAACGGTGAAAAGACGGCGTAAACCCGCAAATACTGGGAAGCCATGATTACGAGTTGTTCGTCCGCGCCCATCAGCCGCACAAAATCCCCGGCAAAAAAGAAAAGGATTGCGCCGAGAACAATACCTGCTCCAATAATCATCAGACAGGCGCCGGAAAAAATATTGTTGGCCGCCTGCTCATCCTTTTCTCCGAGCTTGATGGCGATGGGCACCGCTGAACCGACGCCAATCAGGTCGGCGACGGAGAAGTTGAGAATGACAAACGGCATAACCAACTGCAGCGAAGCAAAGGCTGCAGCACCTAAAATTTGTCCGACCAGCGCTCCGTCAATTATCAGATAAAGCGATGAAACAAACATACTGATAATGCCGGGGATCGCTACAATGGCGAACAATTTGGTCGGTGATGTTTTTTCATATAAGGTTTTATAGTCCATACATGCTCCTGCTATCTATTACTTGTTTACCGTTGCTTACACTCTAAAAAACCGGATAAAACACCTGAGCGCACTCAGCATCTTATCCGGTATATCCATTGCGATGGATTACCCTCCGATGATCAATTCTATTCATTCAGAAAGCGTTCCGCTTCCGCCCGGAATAATTCCTGGTATTTCCGGCTGATTTCAATCATGGCGGTACGTTCTTTGACACTCAATTTTTGGAAAGCAAGCTCCTCCAGTTTAAAAACAAGGTCGATTCGCTCCTGGGCAAATTTGACGCCCTTAGCGGTAAGCGCAATGTATTTACTGCGCTTATCGGTTTCGGATGATGTTAATGTTATATATCCGTTCTTTACCAGACCTTTCAGCGCCGAATTAACGGTCTGCTTGCTTAAAACCCATTGGTCGCAAAGTTCTTTCTGCGTACAATTACCGTCCGCTTCACGAATGGAATACATCAGCCAGAATGCGCAGTCGGACAGGCCGCTTTGTTTTGCTAATTCGCCATATATGGCATCGGCTTCCTTCATAACAGTATTAAAATCCCGCAACTGCTGACGTATTTCTTCATTTTCATGTATCATTTTCAGTCTCCCACATAGTCCGATTTCATACCATTATACTGACTTGGTTTTTGGATGTCAATCTAGTGGTATGGTTTCCCTGAAGATATCTCCTTAAAAAAATTAATGCCATGTGATTCACACATGGCATTTAATATACTTAAATTAATGGCGGAGAGGGCGGGATTCGAACCCGCGAACGCTTTTGACACGTTACTCGATTTCCAATCGAGCGCCTTCAGCCTAGCTCAGCCACCTCTCCAAGTAATATATAATTTTTAGAGCTTGGTTTTTAATTAATAATTTATAAATAATATGGCGGAGAGAGTGAGATTCGAACTCACGAGGCGGGGTTTAGCCGCCTACTCGATTTCGAGTCGAGCGCCTTCGACCAACTCGGCCATCTCTCCTCAAGTCCGAAAAAAAAGAACTAAGTAAATCAGCACATTCTTCTTTTAGAATGCCTGCACAAGTCTCCACCTGATGATTCAAGCTTTGATATCTTACTACATCTAGTACTGAACCAGCCGCTCCGGCTTTGGGGTCTCTAGCTCCAAAAACTAGTCTTCCCAAACGTGCATTTATCATAGCACCGGCACACATAGCACATGGTTCCAGGGTAGTATATAACGTGGCATCAGTCAGCCGCCATCTGCCCAAATAATGAGCTGCTCTTTGCAAAGCTAATAACTCTGCATGGCTAGTGGCATCTTGATTAATTTCTTTTTCATTATGGGCCCAAGCAATTATATCATCATCCTGCACAATTAAAGCACCTATGGGAACTTCTCCCTGCCATGATGCTTTTTCAGCTAAATGAAGAGCCAGCCTCATGTATAGTTCATCCCTTAAAATCGGGACATCACCGCCAAATGGTGCGCCCGAGAGGACTCGAACCCCTGGCACGCGGTTTAGGAAACCGCTGCTCTTTCCTCCTGAGCTACGGGCGCTAATAATTTAGATCCCTTAAGTTTATATAATTCTTCTATTGAAGAAACCTGATTGCTTATACTATCATCATTTAAATTAATGGCGCGCCCGCAGGGATTCGAACCCCGGACCTCCAGATTCGTAGTCTGTTACTCTATCCAGCTGAGCTACGGGCGCATAAGTCAAGTATTCATTAAGTTTTAATGGCGGAGAGAGCGGGATTCGAACCCGCGAGACAGTTATTAGCCGTCTACTCGCTTAGCAGGCGAGCGCCTTCAGCCTACTCGGCCATCTCTCCAAAAATTAATTAAGCATTTGAAATTCAGTGGCGGAGGAGGTGGGATTCGAACCCACGGAACCCGTAAAGGTTCAACGGTTTTCAAGACCGCCTCCTTCAACCGCTCGGACACCCCTCCACTAAGAAGGATCATTCATCCAATGCAAATGAAAGTATATCATATGGGAATATTCATTGTCAACCAGACTTACGGCAGTATAGCTACCTTTTTATTACTTCAATCCCACCCATATATGGCCGCAATAATTCGGGAATTATAACGGAGCCGTCTTCTTGCTGATAATTCTCTAGAATAGCAGCTACGGTACGGCCGATTGCTACCCCCGACCCATTCAAGGTATGCACATACCGGGGTTTTTCCTTAGCTGAGGGACGGTACCTTATATTAGCTCTTCTAGCTTGAAAATCTTCACAGTTGGAACAGGAGGAAATTTCCCTATAATCATTATAACCAGGCATCCATACTTCTATATCATAAGTTTTAGCCGCAGAAAAACCCATATCCCCGCTGGATAAAAGCATGACCCTGTAAGGAAGACCTAGAAGCTGCAATACTTTTTCCGCATTAAGGGTCAGCTTTTCTAATTCCTCGTAAGATTTTTCCGGTTCGGCCAGCTTAACCAGTTCAACTTTATTAAATTGATGCTGCCTTATTACTCCCCGGGTATCCCGGCCATGAGAGCCGGCTTCCGCTCTGAAACAAGGGGTATAAGCGGTTAAATACATAGGAAGTTGTGCAACATCTAATACTTCTTCCCTATATAAATTAGTAAGAGGAACTTCGGCGGTAGGAATTAAAAACATATCCCGGCCTTCGATTTTAAACATATCCTCGGCAAATTTAGGCAGTTGTCCCGTGCCCCGCATACAATCCGCTGTAACCATAAAGGGTGGCAAGATTTCCTTATAGCCATGTTCTGCCGTATGCACATCTAAAAAGAAGTTTATTATGGCCCTTTCTAATCTGGCTCCTAAAGCTTTATACACCGTAAATCTGGCTCCCGACAACTTAGCCGCTCTTTCAAAATCAAGTATATCCAGATTAGGCCCTATATCCCAATGAGCTAAAGGAGTAAAATCAAAATACCTAGGTTCTCCCCAGCGTCTTATTTCTATATTGCTTTGTTCATCTGCTCCTACCGGTACAGATTCATGGGGCATATTAGGTAAAGTCAGCAATATGTTATCCATAGAGGTTTCCAGAACCTTTAAGCTGTCATCTAAATCCTTAATTTCTTCTCCCACCTGGCGAACCTTTTCCATGAGAGCCGAGGGATCCTGTCCGGCTTTTTTCATTTTCCCTACTTCCTGGGAGGAAGTATTGCGGAAGTTTTTCAATTCCTCTACCTGAATTAATATTTCCCGCCTTTTTTCATCCAGTTCGATGAATTGGTCTAAAACTTTAGTTAAACCTCTTTTAGCTAAAGCCTCCTCCACTAATTGGGGTTTAGCTCTGATTAACTTAGCATCTAACATAACTTGGCCTCCATTTAAAAGCGTAGCAGCTTGGGCTTACTAATAATCCCATCAACTTGACTAAGCTTTTCTAATACCTCATCACTAACTTTATTATCCACATTTACCAGCATTACGGCCGTGTCACCTTTAGTCTTGCGGGCTACCTTCATGGAAGCGATATTAACTCCTTCATCCCCTAAAACTATGGCGAAGGGTCCTATAACCCGGGGCCGGTCATGATTTTCTACCATAACTACATAGCCTTGTAAATCAGTTTCCGTTTCAAAACCGTTAATTTCTACTAACAGGGGATTTCTGGCTCTGGATAAGGTTCCCACCAATTCCAGGCTTTTATCCTGACTATATATTTTAATACTGATAACATTTTTATAACGCTTAGTGCTTTGAGCTTCCTTCTTTTCATAAATTTTAATGCCCCGGTCATCAGCTAATAGTTTAGCATTAACATAAGTTACATTATTCCACATTACCGGCTCCAGTAAGCCTTTCAAAAAGGCTACCGTCAACATTTCGGTTTCATTCATAGTAATAGGCCCGCTATAGGTTAATTCTACCCGGCTTATAGGGGATTTTTCTATTTGGTAATAGACACTGCCCATTTTCTCTGCTAAATCAATATAAGGTCTTAAATAGTTTAATTCTTCACTTAACATAGTGGGAAGATTTACTACATTAGGCACTATTTCGCCCTTCAAGGCTTTAATAACCTGTTCGGCTATATCTTCACCTACTCTTTTTTGGGCTTCAAAGGTATCGGCTCCCAAATGCGGAGTAACAACTACATTATTAAACTTAAATAAAGGATTTTCTATGGCCGGCTCTTTTTCAAATACATCTAAGCCTGCGGAAGCAATTTTGCCGGATTTCAACCCCCCATTCAAGGCTTCTTCTTTAATAATTCCGCCCCGGGCACAGTTTACTACCCTAACTCCGTCTTTAGCTAAAGCAAACATTTTTTCATCTAACATATGCATAGTTTCTTCAGTGCGGGGGGTATGAACCGTAATAAAATCGGATTCTTTAACTAGTTCTTCCAAGGTTTCTCTTTTTTCGGTTCCAAACCGCTCAAATCTTTCTTCGGAAATATAAGGATCATAAGCTAATACCCTCATATTAAAAGCTTTTAAACGGGTAGCCACCATAGAGCCGATTCTACCTAATCCTACTATACCTACAGTTTTTCCATACAGCTCTACTCCTCTAAAAGGCTTTCTATCCCAAGTTCCACCTTTAAGATAATCATTAGCCCACGCTGTATTACGGGCAGAGGACAACAATAAACTAATAGTCTGCTCAGCAGCCGAAATAGTATTACTATCAGGAGTATTAGCTACGACTACTCCGTAACGGGTGCATACATCTACATCAATATTATCTACACCATTTCCGGCCCGTCCTACTACCTTAAGTTTAGTCCCTTTACTGATTAATTCTTCATTAACCTTAGTAACACTTCTGACTATTAAAGCATCATATTCACCTATAATATCTAATAATTCTTCTCTGGATATCCCATCACGGAAATCTACGTCTAATTCTTGTCTTAATAAAGCTAATCCTTCTTCCGCAATTCTTTCCGTAACTATTACCTTTTTTCTTTCCATCTCTAATCCCACCTTTTCCTTTGCCAATCTTAATTAAAATTTAAATTTACAAAAATACCTTACTAGTCTTGCTGGTAATATAAAAACTCTTGAGCTTTTTTTACCCCTTTGCCTAACTCCAGGTCCAAGCCTAGTTTTACTAAAGTAATCTCTAGGGCGGCCAAGACAGATAATAAGTCAAGCTGGCGTACATATCCTAAATGGCCGATTCTAAAAATTTTATCATCTAATGCTTCCTGTCCCCCGGCTAAAGCTATATTAAATTCCTCTAACATAACTTGCCTTATCTTATTAGCTCCTATTCCCTCCGGAGACATTACCGAAGTCAAGGCGGTGGAAGCATTGCTATCCGGAGCCAGTAACTTAAGCCCCATGGCTTTTATACTGGATCTCACCATCTCCCGGTAGTTAAAATGCCTTTTTAAAATATTCTCCAAGCCTTCCTCCTGCATTATCTGCAAAGCTTCCTGCAAAGCAAAAAATAAAGCTATGGCAGGGGTAAATGGGGTTTGACCTTTAGCTAAGTATTCTAAGCCTAACGTAACATCCCAATAAAATTTAGGGCTTGTGGATAACTTATGGGCATTTAAGGCTTTATCATTAAAAGCTATGAAACTTAGTCCGGGGGGAATCATAAAAGCTTTTTGGGAACCGCTTACTACTACATCCAAGCCCCATTCATCCATACATAAATCCAATGCGGCCAGGCTGCTCACGGCATCTACCATAATTAAGGCCGGATGGTCTCCCATAGCTTCTTTAATCAGCTTAATATCATTAAAAACTCCGGTAGAGGTTTCATTATGAGTAACTATTACAGCTTTAAACTCTTTATTAACATCTTCCCTGATTTTATCCTTAATTATTTGCGGATCAGCAGCTTTTCCCCATTCCACCTTAATTTCTTCTACCTGGGCTCCAAACTGACGGGCAATTTGGGCAAATCTCCGCCCGAAAACGCCTATGGAAATTGCTAAAACCTTATCTCCCGGGGAGATAAAATTAACTATAGATGCTTCCAAGGCTCCGGTCCCGGAAGAAGGATAGATAAGCAAATTACTTTTAGTTTTATAAAACTCTTTAATCCCGGCAGTTACCTCTAAAATAATTTGCTTAAATTCGGGTCCCCGGTGGTTAACCATAGGCCTGCTCATAGCCTGTAAAACCCGATTAGGTATAGGTGTCGGTCCAGGAATCAGCAAAAACTGTTCTCCTGTCATTAAATTAAACCTCCTCTAGCTTATCTTAAAAATACAAAATACAGATATAAAAACCCCTCATCCCTAAAATAGGGACGAGAGGTTAAATCCCGCGTTGCCACCCTTGTTGGTGTAAAACACCCGCTTGAAGTTATAACGGAACTACCGTTACTGCCTTTAAGCAGTACTGCTTCAGGGTGGATTCAAAACCTATCTGCACTGATTCACACCAACCATCAGCTCTCTGGAGCAGTTTAAGTTTCTACTATGCCCTTGCATCGCATTTATTCCATAAAATTAAAGCCATTATATAATATATTTAAAGGCTTGACAAGCTGTGCCAACTAGTTACAGCTTTTACCAGCCCCGCTCCTGCATTCTTTCTTCCGGTTTAAGGGTATTTATATCTATACCTTCCATAGCTTCCCCTAAATCACGGGAAAGCTCGGCTAAAAGTTTTCCATCTCTATAATTTTTCGTAGCTTCAACTATGGCTTTAGCCCTTTTAGGCGGATTACTGGATTTAAAAATACCGGAGCCTACAAAAACACCGTCACAACCCAATTGCATCATTAAAGCGGCATCAGCAGGTGTAGCAACTCCACCAGCCGCAAAATTTACCACCGGTAATCTTTTTAATTTCTTAACTTCTAATATTAAATCATAAGGGGCTTGTAATTCTTTAGCGGCAGCCATTAGCTCTTCATCAGATAAACTGGCCACCCACCTTATTTCTTCATTAACTTGCCGGATATGTCTTACCGCTTCCACCACATTACCGGTACCAGCTTCCCCTTTAGTTCTTATCATAGCTGCACCTTCACCGATACGGCGTAAAGCTTCCCCTAAGTTACGGGCTCCGCATACAAAAGCCACCTTATAATTATGCTTATTAACATGGTGCTTTTCATCGGCCGGAGTTAAAACTTCACTTTCATCTATACAATGTATACCCAAACTTTCTAATATTTGCGCTTCCACCATATGACCAATACGGCATTTAGCCATTACCGGAATAGTTACTGCTTCTAATATGCTTAAAACTACGGTAGGATCAGCCATACGGGCAATACCACCTTGGGCTCTTATATCCGAAGGAACCCTTTCCAGGGCCATTACCGCACAAGCTCCGGCCTCCTGAGCTATTTGGGCTTGCTCGGGAGTAGTAACATCCATTATTACTCCGCCTTTTAAACTCTCAATAAAGTTACATTTTTCCTTAAAGCTATTCATAAATCTTCCCTCCAGTAGAAGCTAAAAATCCCGTTACAAATTGTAATACATTTAACTATGATTTGTACATGTATACTTTACAAGTTATTCTTCTTTTTCTATCTTGAATCTGGCTACGGCGGCTATTTTATCATCTTCATCTATCCGCATTAATAAAACACCCCGTGAATACCGCTTTTGTTCCGAAACATCTTCAGTTTGCAATCTTATAATGTGACCCTCATTAGTTAGAATCACCAGTTCTTCACCTTCTAAAACTATTTTAAAGCCTACCAGTTTCCCATTTTTATTAGTTATATCAATAGATTTTAAGCCTTTGCCCCCCCGGTTTTGGGTCTTAAATTCACTAAGGTTAGTCCTCTTGCCATAACCTTTTTCAGTTACTAACAACACATCCGCATTTTCCCGGTATTTATCAATACCTATGACATAATCGTCAATATCTAAAGAAATAGCCTTTACCCCGGTAGCAGTTCGGCCCATTTCCCGGACTTGTCTTTCCTTAAAGGAAATGGATATCCCTTGGGCAGTAACAATCATTACTTGTTCATTTTTCTCTACTCTTACTACTCCCACTAATTCATCACCTGCTAAAAGGCTTACCGCAATTAAGCCGCTGCGGCGTATATTGGCAAAGGCTGATAGAGCTACCTTTTTAATAACTCCAGTTCTGGTAACCATTAATAACTGTTTATCATGGTACGTTTTAGCGGCAATAATGGTAGTAACCCTTTCATCCGGCCGTAACTCAATAAAGTTTATTAAGGGCAAGCCTTTAGCCTGCCTGGAAGCTTCGGTTATTTCATAAGCTTTAGTTGAAAAGACCCGGCCTTGGTTCGTAAAGTATAATATATCCGCAAACACACTAGTTACTAATATATTACTTACAAAATCCTCGGTTCTGATGGTGGTAGCACTTATACCCCGTCCTCCGCGTTTTTGAGCCCGGTAAGTATCTAAAGGCTGCCTTTTTATATAACCTCTGTTACTCAAAGTTATTACTATTTCATGGTCTTCTATAAAATCTTCCACATTAAATTCGGTAGACTCCAGAGTAATCTCAGTTCTTCTCTTATCACCGTATTTATCTTTTATCTCTTGTAAATCTTCTTTAATTATTACTAAAACTCTTTCCGGTCTAGCCAAAATATCTTCGAAATCAGCTATCTTATCCAATAATTGATTAAATTCATCTTCCAGCTTATTTCTTTCTAAACCAGTTAACTGCACTAAACGCATATCCAAAATAGCATTAGCCTGTATTTCGGTAAAACCAAAATTCTCTATCAAGGCATTTCTGGCTATTTCCCGGTCTCTGCTGCTTCTAATAATATGGAGTATTTCGTCTAATACATCTATAGCCCGGCGCAGACCTTCTACAATATGCAACCTGTCCAGGGCTAATTTCAAGTCATGTTTAGTTCTTCTAGTTATAACATCTTGCCGATGTTCAACATAATACTCCATTATTTGTTTTAAATTTAGAACCTTGGGCTGCCCATGAACCAGACCCAACATGTTTATACCGAAGCTATCTTCCATCTGGGTATGTTTAAATAACTTATTAATTAAGACATTAACATTAATATCCCGTCTTACTTCGATTACTACCCTTATACCTTCACGGTCTGACTCATCTCTTAAATCAACAATACCTTCAACTTTTTTATCTCGGACTAATTCCGCTATTTTTTCCACTAACCGGGCCTTATTAACCTGGTAAGGCAGTTCCGTTAAGATAATGGCATTACGTCCATTTTTTCTTTCCTCTATTTCATAGCGGGACCTTATTTTTATGCTGCCCCGGCCCGTATGATAAGCTTTTTTAATGCCTTCGGTCCCCATAATAATCCCGGCGGTAGGGAAGTCAGGTCCCTTAATTATTTTTATTAAATCATCGATGGTGATCTCGGGATCATCTATTAAAGCGGTGATCCCATCTACTACCTCATTTAAGTTATGGGGAGGAATATTAGTAGCCATACCAACGGCTATACCAGATGAACCATTAATAAGCAGATTAGGGATTCTGGCCGGTAAAACCTCGGGTTCTTGCCGGCTGTCATCATAATTAGGCCGCCAATTAATCGTATCTTTATCAATATCCTTTAAAAGCTCCCCGGCAATACGGGACATACGGCTTTCCGTATACCTCATAGCCGCAGCCGCATCACCGTCAATCGAGCCAAAATTACCATGACCGTCTACTAAAGGATAACGCATGGAGAAATCCTGGGCTAATTTAACCATAGTTTCATATATGGCACTATCACCATGGGGATGATATTTACCCATAACTTCCCCGACGATATTAGCTGATTTTTTATGGGGTTTATCATGGGTCATACCCTGATCATATAAAGCATATAAAATTCTGCGGTGAACCGGCTTTAATCCATCTCTGATATCAGGTATGGCCCGGGATACTATAACACTCATGGAGTATTCTAAGAAAGATTTTTTAACCTCTTTCTCTATATCTATGCCTATAGTTTTTTCAAACAAATTTCTTTCTGCCAATTTAAATCACCTCTTATATATCCAGATTAGAAACATATCTTGCATTAGCCTGGATAAACTCTCTTCTAGGTTCTACATTATCTCCCATCAAATCGGAGAAAATTGCATCTGCTCTAATGGCATCTTCGATATTTACTTGTAAAATAGTCCGTTGTTCCGGATTCATAGTAGTTTCCCATAGTTGCTCCGGATCCATTTCTCCCAAACCTTTATAGCGTTGGATAGTCCATTTTTTATCAGAGCTATTAATAAAATCTGCTAAAGCCTCATCTGAATGGAAATAGTGAATTTCATTGCCTCTTTTAGCTCCATAAAGAGGCGGTTGGGCAATGTAAATATACCCATTTTCTATTAAATCTTTCATATAACGGTAGAAGAAGGTTAGTAATAAAACTCTAATATGGGAACCGTCAACATCAGCATCAGTCATAATAAAAATCTTATGGTATCTGGCCTTTTTAATATCAAAATCCTCGTCAATACCAGCTCCGATAGCCGTAATCATGGTTTTAATTTCTTCATTGCCTAAAATCCTGTCTAAACGGGCTTTTTCCACATTAAGTATTTTTCCCCTTAAGGGCAGTATAGCTTGTATATTTCTATCCCGGCCTTGTTTAGCTGATCCCCCGGCGGAATTACCTTCCACCAGAAATAATTCTGAATCGGCGGGATTCTTATTACTGCAATCAGCTAATTTACCTGGCAAAGTGGTGGATTCTAAAGCACTTTTTCTCCTGGTTAATTCCCGGGCCTTCTTCGCCGCTTCCCGGGCCCGCCGGGCTGAAATAGCTTTTTCTAAGATTTGCTTAGCTAAGGGCGGATTTTCATTTAAGTAATCTTCCACATTTTCGAAAATAGAACTCTCCACAATACCCCGAATATAAGTATTACCTAATTTAGTCTTAGTTTGTCCCTCGAATTGAGGTTCTTTAACTAGGACCGATATAATGCCGGCCATTCCTTCCCTAATATCTTCTCCCGATAAGTTAGCCTCATTTTCTTTCAATATGCCGTTTTTCTTGGCATAATCATTAATTACCCTGGTCAGGCCGTTTTTAAATCCTACTTCATGGGTACCGCCTTCCTGAGTTCTAATATTATTAGCAAAAGAATATAAATTTTCACTATAGCCATCATTGTACTGAATAGAAACTTTGACCATTACATCTTCTTTTTCTTCTTCAAAATATATGGGAGTTTCGTTAATTACCCCTTTATTTTTATTTACATATTGGACAAAATCAATTAAGCCGTTGGAATAATGTAATTCTTGGACTAAATCTTCCCTTTCATCAGTAAAATTAATAGTTATAGTCTTATTTAAAAAAGCCAATTCTCTTAAACGTTGCAGTATAATTTCATTTTCAAAAATAGTCTGTTCAAAAATTTCTTTATCCGGGAAAAAATGAATAGCCGTTCCCGTTTCATCAGTATCACCAATCACCTTTAATTCACTGACCGGATTACCTTGCTCATAATTTTGTTCATAAATATGCCCATCTCTTTTTATGGTTATTTTCATTTGGGAAGAAAGAGCATTAACTACCGACAGACCTACTCCATGCAAACCGCCTGAAGTGCTATAGTTGCTGCCGCTGAATTTTCCTCCCGAATGAAGGGTGGTAAGTATAACTTCAATTGCCGGAATACCAGCCATAGGATGAATATCAACCGGAATACCGCGTCCATTATCAGATACGGTAACACTATTATCATGGTGAATGGTAACCGAAATATTATCACAATAACCATCCACAGATTCATCAATACTATTGTCTACAATTTCAAAAACCAGGTGATGTAAACCTCTAGGCCCGGTTGACCCTATATACATACCCGGTCTTTTCCTTACTGCTTCGAGTCCTTCTAATACCTGGATGTCTGAAGCGTTATAGGTATTTTGAATGTCGTTCAAGATTTAGACCTCCTTATATTGGTTAAATGACCTTTTATATAAAGTTGTAGATGAAATGGGTGATATAAATACATTATCATCACAAATTACTAAAGCTTTTTCTTTCCCATTTTCACTAATTTTTATTAAATTTCTTTTATCTAAAGCCATATGAATAATATCTTCCACATCTTCAGAAAAGGGAGCCTCAATATTCAAAATGGCTATGATACTATTAGCAGAAATAATATAATTGTTGCCCAAATGTATATACATTTTCCTACTCCTTTCCTATTAGCTCGCCATTTATAACTTCGTAAACCTTAGCTTTCTTTAATTCTAAATTATCTATATTTACCGAAGTTAAGAAACTTTGATAATTAGCTTGGTTAAGCTGGTTAATTAATAATTGTCTTTTTTCATTATCCAGTTCAGATAAGACCTCATCTAATAAAAATAAGGGGTAATACTCTTTAATTTTTCTAAAGGTATAAATTTCCGCTAATTTCATAGTTATAACTATGTTTCTTTGCTGCCCTTGGGAAGCAAAAAGTCGGGCTAATCTATTATCAAGATAAATATGCAGGTCATCCAAATGAGGCCCAGCTATAGTACTCCTTTTCCGCTGTTCTTCATCATATTTTTCTTGTAATTGTCTAAATAGTGCATCAGTTAGTGTTTCCAAATTAATTTTATCATTATTAACTGGAAAGGAAAGAGCATACCTAATTTTTAACCGGTTAAGGCCATCATTAATGTCCTTAAAAATGGAACCGGCCACTTCATCAAAAAAAGCTACATAATTTAAACGGGATAAAATTAATTTACCGGCACTCTCAATAAATAAATCATTTAAAATTTTAAAACTCTTAGTATTAGTCTGATCATTTTTTAGGATAAAATTCCTCTTTTTTAGTACTTTAGTAAAATTATCCAAGTGAAAACTATAATCATTAGTCATCTGTTTTAAAATGAAATCTAGAAAATAACGCCTTTTAGCCGGCGAGCCCTTAACTAAAAAAAGGTCATCCGGGGTAAAAAGCACTACCTTTAATAAATCCTGATTGTTTCTATTAGCTTTTTTATTGTTCAGCTTTATTAATTTACCTGCCTCAGGATTAAAGCTTAAATGTAAATCTATATTTCTTTCCCCATAATTATACTTAGATCTAATAGAAAAATTTGTCGCACCATAGCTTAATAAATCTTTATCCGTATTGGATCTAAAGGAATTATTACCTGACATTATATAAATAGCCTCAAGTAAATTAGTTTTTCCTTGAGCATTTTTACCCATCAGTATATTTAAACCTGGACTGGGGGTATATTCTATATTTTTAATATTTCTAAAATTCTTAACCTTTAAGTGGTCGATTTTCAAAGTATATCACACATACTCCTTTAGTTTATAGTACGTAAAGGTACCAGAACATAAAGATAATTATCTTTATCGGGATTTTTAATTAAAGCTGGACCTAAAGCCCCGGATAATTTAATAATTACTTCCTCACATTCTAAGTTATAAATCTTAGCTATGTCTAAAAAATAATTAGTATTAAAAGATATCTTTAGCTCTTGGTCTCCTTCCATAGCAATATTTTCAATAATTTCTTCAATTTCTCCCATAACTTCTGAGAAAGTATTGACTATGGCCTCATTTTCCTGGAATTGAAATTGTACATGTTGAATCTTGACTTTATCATCAGTAGGCATTATTTTAGCTCTTTCTAAAGTAGTTACTAGAGTATTAGTATTCAGTTTTACCTTAGTATTAAAACTATTAGGAATTACCTGCTCATAATTAGGGTATTGACCTTCGATTAATCGAGAAAGCAAAATAAAATCTTCTTGGTAAAAAACTACATTGTTCTCGCTAAAAGCTATGTTAATAGGTTCTTCATTATCATCTAACAGCCTTAATAATTCATTAACGGTACGAGTAGGAATAATAAAATTAAAAGGTTCTAAATTAGCTTCAGACAGACTATAACTATAATAAGCTAAACGGTGGGTGTCTGATGCGACTATGCGCAGCTGTCCTTCCGCTAAAATATCAAAAAGAACTCCGGTAAAGACTTGTCTAAAATGGGTTACCGCGGAAGCAAAAGCAGTTTTTTTCAAGGCTTCTTTTAAAATAAATTGAGGTATAGAGAATTTGTCCACCATTTTGTTTAAAGGTAAGCTGGGATATTCATGGTCACGGTAAATATTAATAAAACCTGATGATCGTCCATAATTTATATTCAAGCGGGAAGTTTCAGTATTCAAATCTATGGCGATAGTAGTATCAGGTAGTAGTTTTATAAAATCAGCAAAATAATGGGCATTTACTAATACAGATCCTTCTTGAATTACATTAACTTGTCTGGTGGAAGCCTTAATGCCTATTTCCATATCAGTGGCAGTCATAGTCAAACCGTTGGTAGAACTGACTTCTATTAACAAACCGGATAATACCGGTATAGTATGCTTATTAGAAGCAGCTCTATGGACTAAAGTAGTTAATGCCGATAAATCTTTTTTTTCAATCTGAAATTTCATTTTCTTTCCTCCATGTCCCTTATTTATTAATTATTAAACAGTTAGTCGTAATAGTAGTAGGGAGAGTTAATATGTGGATAAGCTATGGTAAGCTCCCTTTGACCATAGTTTATAGCAGTTAATAAGCCTGTTGAAAGCTGGCTTTAAACTGTATAATTAGGGTCAATTTTTTTGCATAACTCTTCTATGGATAAAAAAAGCTCATTATTTTCTGGCAGCTCTTTGGCCACTTTATCATGGGCATGTAAAACTGTACTATGATCCCGGCCCCCGAATTGATCACCGATTTGGGGATAAGATGCATCAGTTAAATGGCGGCATAGGTACATAGCTACTTGCCGGGGAAAAACCACTTGTTTATGCCTTTTTTTAGATAATAGTTCGTTCATCTGAATGCCATAGTATTCTGCCACCGTCTTTTGAATCGTTTCTATAGTTATTTTCTTAGGTCGGGGAGGCGGCAGTATATCTTTGAGGGCCTCACTGGCGGTAGTCATATTTAAAGGCTTGTTATTAACCGTGGCAAAAGCTACTAATCTAATTAAGGCTCCTTCCAGCTCCCTAATATTAGAGTCTATGTAATTAGCAATATAATCTATAACATCATAAGGGATATTCAAATCATCAGTTTGCGCCTTTTTCCTTAGTATAGCTATTCTAGTTTCCAAGTCCGGGATTTGAATATCAGTTATTAAACCCCATTCAAAACGGGATCTTAGCCGGTCCTCCAGGGTCGGGATATTGCGGGGAGGACGGTCACTGGAAATAACTAATTGTTTATTAGCTTCATATAAAGTATTGAAGGTATGGAAAAACTCTTCCTGAGTTCTTTCTTTCCCTGCTAAAAATTGAATATCATCTATTAATAATACATCTATGTTCCTATATTTTTGTCTAAAGCCCGAGGTATTATCATCTTTAATAGACATAATTAATTCATTAGTAAACTGTTCCGAAGAAACATACATAATAGAATAAGAGGGATTTTTTTGTAATATGTGATGTCCAATCGCTTGCATAAGATGGGTTTTGCCTAAACCTACTCCTCCATATATAAATAGAGGATTATAGGCTTTAAATGGTGATTCCCCTACGGCATAGCAGGCCGCATGGGCAAAACGGTTACTATTACCCACTACAAAAGTATCAAAAGTATATTTGGAGTTTAAAGGAGGACTAGATCCTTCTTTTTCTACGATATGATCGGTAGTAAGGATAATTTGAATATTTTGATTAGTTAAGGATCTGAAATTTCTTAGTATAACATCTATATAACGAGCTTCAATCCATTCTTTAGTTAAGCTGTTGGGAACGGTTATATAAACCTTATCATTATGAAAAGTGTTGTATTTCACCAGGGGAAACCAAATATCAAAGCTAGTAGAACCAATCTCCTCCCGAATTAAATTTAATACTTTTTGCCAAACTGTAGAATAATCTTGGTCATAAGACATGTAAAAACTTCCTCCTGTTACTTTGTGGAAAAAAAGATTGTTGATATTTAATATGACTGTGGATATCTGGATAAGTTAAGTAAGAGTTGTGTTTTAATTATTAATAAAAATATAATACAATCATATCAAATAAAATATTAAATTAGAAGTATTTAGAAAGAGGCCTGTCTTGACATTAGTACTAAATAAAGCATAATATTATAAGGTATCGGATCTTTAAGGAGGAAATAATTAATGAAAAGAACATTTCAGCCCAAAAATAGGCAAAGAAAAAAGGTTCATGGTTTTAGACAAAGAATGTCCACTGCCGGTGGTAGAAAAGTTTTAGCAGCTAGAAGAAAAAAAGGTAGAAAAGTATTATCTGCATAGGTCGTACCAGCGACCTTTTATTTTTACATTTATTTTTTCACATATTTAGGGATGGATGGATTATTAATGTTAGCTAAACATTACAGAATTAGTAATTCGGCGGACTATAATACTATCTATAAAAATGGAAAAAAAGTACCAGGACGGTATATAATAGTTTATATATTAAAAAATGATTTAGGTTATAATCGCTATGGTTTAGTCACTAGTAAAAAAGTGGGCAATGCCGTAATAAGGAATAAGGTTAAACGCCAACTACGTTCTATTATTAAGGTTAATATGCCTTACCTTAAAACTAGTTTTGATATTGTCTTGGTAGGCAGGTATAAAATAGGTGGAACCCCATTTGATTTATTAGAAAAAGATTTCACAATTGTTATGAGGAAATCTGGTTTATGGTGCGAAAATTAATTTTATTGACGATAAAAGGATATCAAAAAATTACCCTGTTTAAAAATCCTTCGTGTCGTTTCTACCCTTCTTGTTCCAATTACGCCCTGGAGGCAATTGAGAAACATGGTGTGATTAAAGGGGGATGGTTAACCACTAAACGCATATGTAAATGTCATCCTTTTAACCCGGGAGGATATGATCCTGTTCCGTGAATTTTTGGTTATAGTTTTAAACTCCTGATTTTATACCAATAATTATGCTAGGATTAATAAGTTATTCAGTAAGAAACGGAGTAACTAGGTGAAAATTAGTTACTCTAAATGAGGAGGTGAAACCTGCTACCTATAGCTTACCGGTGAGCAGGGTTTAATTTGTGGCAGTCTTTTGTACAATGGTTTGCTAGTATAATAGAATTTATGTATGGCTTAACCGCAGGTCTGGGTATGCCTAATTATGGTTTGGCCATAATTTTCATGACTATTGCAATAAAACTTATTCTATTTCCCCTTACCCAGAAGCAGATGAAATCTATGCGGGGAATGCAGGAACTCCAACCTAAAATAAAATATTTACAAGATAAATATAAAGAGGACCCGCAAAAGATGCAAGCCAAGGTTATGGAATTATATAAAGAAAATGGAGTAAGTCCCTTTGGGGGTTGCTTGCCATTACTAATTCAAATGCCTATTTTTATTGCATTTTATCAATCTTTATATAAATTTAATTTTTCCGTGGCGGAACATGCTGGATTTCTATGGATTCCTGATATAGGCCAACCTGATGGTTTATACTTATTGGCTATACTAGCAGCAGTTACCACTTATCTTCAACAAAGAGTTTCCATGGTTGATACTAAAGATCCTACCCAAAAATCAATGTTATACATGATGCCATTATTTATGGCTTGGATAGCGGCAACATTGCCGGCCGGACTGCCTATATACTGGGTAACTTTTAATATTTTAGGAATACTTCAACAGTTATATGTTAATTGGAGCGGTAATCAAGCTAAACTTGATACAGGGACAGGTTTACAGGTAGAAACGTCCGTACTAAGTGATTTTGATGGAAAAGATGAAAAAGACGAAAAAGCTGAAAATACCACGAAGGTTCACACAGCAGGGAGGGAAAAAGGAGGAAAGAATGGGAATGGAACTCCAAATAGTCGAAAAAAAGGGAAAAAGCGTTGATGAAGCAATTAAAGCAGCTCTGGATGAATTAGGCTGTGATATTGAAGATGTTGCGATTGAAGTGTTGGAAGAACCTACTAAAAGTTTATTAGGGTTAGTGAAGAAACCCGCGGTGGTAAGAGTTTCTCTAAGAGAAAGACCTGAGGAAGATGCCCAAAGGATAGTAGAAGAGTTATTAAAAAAGATGAAGCTCGATTATAAAATAGACCGAACCGAATGGGATGCGGGCCGGGTGAGAATTAATATTACCGGTAAAGATATGGGACTCTTAATCGGTCATAAGGGTGAAACTTTAAATGCTGTTCAATTTTTAGCGGGCTTAGTTTTAAATCGAGATAGAGAAGAAAGAATTAATATTGTATTAGATGTGGAAGACTATAGGAAAAAACGCGAAGAATCATTGGAAGCCTTGGCTTTAAGATTATCGGATAAAGTTAAAAAGACTAGAAAAAATGTAGTAATGAGACCTATGACTTCCCAAGAGCGCAGAATAATACACACCGCTTTACAAGGGGACAACCAGATAACTACATATTCCATGGGTGATGAACCTAACCGGAAAGTAGTAATTGCGTTAAAAAAATAGAAATATTTCCAAGGACCTCTTTAAAAAGGTCCTTTTTTTAATTTTCTGGGCTGAGTTTGTGTAATTGTTAGGATATTCTGGTAAGATACTAATGAAAATAATTTAATATTAAATGGAAGTGAATTAATTGTTTTACGATGATATTGCGGCAATTTCTACTCCTCCCGGTGAAGGCGGCCTGGCAATTGTGCGCTTAAGCGGCAATGAGGTTATTAATAAGGTACATAGCATTTTTAAACCTTATAAGGCCGGGATAGATTTTAGGCATAAACCGGGTTTTACTTTAACCTTGGGTTGGATAATTGATGCCAATGGCGATATAGTTGACCAGGTTCTAGTTTCCATTATGAGAAACCCTCATAGTTATACGGGGGAAGACGTAGTAGAGATTAATTGTCATGGTGGAACTCTGCCGGCTAAAAGATGCTTGGAAGAGGTCTTAAAGACCGGAATACGCATTGCCGAACCGGGGGAATTTACCAAGCGGGCTTTTTTAAATGGGCGTATGGATGTCAGCCAGGCTGAGGCCGTTATAGAGGTGATAAGATCTAAGACTGATAAAGGACTTAGATTAGCCATGAAACAACTGGCTGGGAAAAATAGCGAGATTATTAATAAGTTAGAGGATGAGCTCATAGGAGTTAACGCTATGGTAGAGGCTAGTATAGATTTTTCTGATGAAGTTGGAGACCTGGATAATGAGGAGGCGAAAGCCCGGTTAAATAAGATTTTAGACATAATTGAGAAGTTATTAATAGCCGGACAAAGAGCGGAAATTTACCGGGATGGAATTAAGATAGCTATTTGCGGCAAGCCTAATGTGGGTAAATCCAGTTTGCTAAATGCCTTGCTTAGAAAAGATAAAGCGATTGTAACTGAAATTCCGGGTACTACCAGGGATGTAATAGAAGATTTTATTAATGTTAAAGGTATTCCGGTGAAATTAATGGATACGGCCGGTATTAGGGCTACAGAAGATATTGTGGAGAAAATCGGGGTAGAAAAATCCCGGGGGGTAATTAAGGAAGCAGGTGTAGTAATTTTTTTATTAGATATTGAAACTGGTATAACTGCAGAAGATTTAGACATTTTTACCAGCATAGAAAATGCTAATATTATTGTTTTAGTTAATAAAGAGGATTTGGAAGAAAAAAAGATTACCGAGACCGAGCTGCAGGATATATTCGGCCTGTACCATGTAATAAGGGGTTCGGTTAAAGATGAGGTAGGTTTAGATGAATTAGAAAAAACTATCGAAAAATTAGTTTTAAGCGGACAAGTGCAAAATGATGATCTGGAATTGATGATTAATTTAAGACAAAAAAATGCCTTATTGAAAGCACAGCAACATATTGAAGATACTATAAGTTCCATAGATAATGCTCCTTTAGATTGTATAGGGGTAGATGTTTGGGGGGCTTTAGAAGCTTTAGGGGAAATTACCGGCAAGAGCTTAAAAGAAGATGTGATTCAGCGTATTTTTCACGATTTTTGTATTGGCAAGTAGTATAAGTTGAGGAGGAGAACATGAGTAGTTATGATGCTGGTTCTTACGAGGTCATAGTAATTGGTGCGGGCCATGCCGGGTGTGAGGCAGCCCTGGCCGCGGCCCGAATGGGATGTTCCACCCTGTTAGTAACTCTTAGTATGGAAAATATAGCTTTAATGCCTTGTAACCCTTCCATAGGAGGGCCGGCTAAAGCTCAATTAGTTAGGGAAATTGATGCTTTAGGCGGGGAAATGGGAATTAATATAGACAAAGCTAATTTGCAGGTAAGAATTATTAACACGGGCAAAGGCCCGGCTGTTCAAGCTTTACGTGCTCAAGCAGATAAATATGAGTATCATAAAGAAATGTTAAAAACCTTATTAGCGGTTAAAAATTTAGATATTCTCATGGCTGAAGTGGAGGAAATAGAGACTAATGATAATAAGGTAACAGCAATTGTAACTAAAACCGGGGCTAAATATAAGTGCCAAACGGTAGTTATTACTTCCGGGACTTATCTTAAAGGTCGAATTATTGTAGGTGATCTGGCTTTTCCCGGCGGTCCGGGCAATCAATTTCCGGCGGTAAGATTATCGGATTGTCTGGAAAACTTAGGATTTATTTTAGGAAGATTTAAAACGGGAACTCCTCCCCGGATTGATAAAAAGAGTGTAGATTTTTCCAAAATGATACCTCAGCCTGGGGATGACCGGGATTTAAGGTTTTCTTTTATTAGTCCGGCTAGTGACAGGAAACAGTTAGATTGTTGGTTAACTCATAGTACGGCCGAGACTCATGCCATTGTTAAGGATAATATTCATCGTGCCCCCATGTTTAGTGGATTAATCAAAGGCAAGGGACCGCGTTATTGCCCGTCCTTTGAAGATAAGGTAGTACGTTTTGCTCATAAAGACTCCCATCAGTTATTTGTGGAGCCAGAAGGCCGGGCTACTGATGAAATGTATATTCAGGGCTTAAATACTAGTTTGCCTGAAGATGTGCAAATTAAAGTCTTACATAGTATACCTGGTTTGGAAAATGTACGAATTATTAGAACTGGTTATGCTATTGAATATGATTATGTCCTGCCCTCCCAATTAAAACTGACTCTGGAGACTAAAGCGGTCCGAGGTCTGTTTACGGCGGGACAAATCAATGGCACCTCCGGTTATGAAGAAGCCGCTGCTCAAGGCTTAATAGCCGGGATTAATGCCGCCTTAAAGGTTCAGGAAAAAGAACCTCTAATTTTAAAAAGAAGTGAAGCTTATATAGGAGTAATGATAGATGATTTAGTTACTGGTGAAATTGATGAGCCCTACCGGCTCTTAACTTCCCGGGCTGAGTATAGATTAATATTAAGGCAGGATAATGCTGATTTAAGACTTACGGAAATAGGAAGAAAAATAGGTTTAGTTGATGATTACCGCTGGAACCTTTACCAGGAGAAAAAAGAGATTTTAGATAAGGAAATTAGTAATTTGCAGCAAATGACTTTTACTCCTAGTGATGAGCAAATAAGCGGACTGCTGCAAGGAAAAGGAAGTGCACCTCTAAAGGACCGCACTTCTTTGTGGGAAATGCTGAAAAGGCCGGAAATAACTATAGGTGATTTAATCCAAGCCGGTTTGGTAAAGCTTGATGACACTGATATTAAGGAGCAGTTACAAATTCAGTCTAAATATGAAGGATATATTAAAAAACAACAGGAACAAGTTAAAAGATTTGAGAAAATGGAAAATCGCAAAATACCAGATGATATTGATTATCATCAAGTTTATGGTTTATCCAATGAGGCTCTGCAAAAGCTCAAGCAAATTCGTCCTGTCTCTATAGGCCAGGCCTCTAGGCTTTTTGGAGTAAATCCGGCCGATATTAATGTTTTATTAATTTTTTTAGAAAAAGAAAAGAGGAAATAGCAAACGAATATGGAATATATTGTAAATAAGTATATTGAATCCTTAGCTGAGGAGAATCAACATCATAATCTAGTTAGCAGGAAAAGCTTTAACGAAGAGGTTGATAAGCATATTAAAGATAGCCTGGCGGTTTTACAGTTTGAACAGTTACTGAATAACAATGTGGTGGATATCGGAAGTGGTGCTGGTTTTCCTGCTCTTATTTTAGCTATGAAATGCCCGGATAGTAATTTTACTTTAATCGAATCGGATTTAAAGAAAAGTTCCTTTTTAGCTAAGGTGGCCGCAGAATTAAATTTATCTAATGTAAAAGTAATAAGGAAAAGAGCGGAAGAAATAGGTCACGATGCGGACTTTAGAAATGGATTCGATATATGTACCAGTAGAGCAGTAGCACCCCTTAATGTAATGCTGGAATATGGTTTGCCCTTATTAAGGGTAGGCGGCTTAATGTGGTTGTGGAAAGGTAAAAATTATCTTAATGAACTAGAGGAAGCTAATAATGCTCTGAGCTTGCTGAAGGGCAGGTTGGTCCAAACTTATTTATATACTTTAATGGAAGAAAGAGACCGGGCTATTGTGGTAATTAGAAAAGAGGAGGAGACACTGGGAAAATACCCGCGTAGAGTTGGTATACCTGCCAAACGGCCATTATAAGGAGGGTCTAAATGGTACGTAAACAATTGGAAAAGTTCTGGGGAAAAAATCAGGGTGATAGGATTGTTAATATTCCTTTGGACAAAATTAGTGTTAATCCCTATCAACCGAGAAAGTATTTTGATGAAGAAGAGCTTAAAGAATTAGCTCAATCTATTTTAGCTTATGGAATTATTCAACCTATAATTGTAAGAGCCGATGGTGAAAACTATCAGATTATTGCCGGAGAACGCCGCTATAGAGCTAGTAAAATATTAAACTTAAAAGAAATTCCAGCTTTAATTCAGGATATGGATGATGAGAAAGCTGCGGCCGTATCTTTAATAGAAAATTTGCAAAGAAGAGAACTAAATTATTTTGAAGAAGCCTCGGCTTACAGCCTCTTAATTAATGGCTTTGGTTTAACCCAGGATGAATTAGCTAAGAAAGTAGGGCGCAGTCAATCAGCTATTGCCAATAAGCTGCGGTTACTCAAATTATCCCCTGAAGTTAGAAATCTAATTAGTCCGGAACAAATAACGGAAAGACATGCCCGGGCCTTATTAAAACTTAATAATGCGGAAATACAATTAAAAGTAATTGAAGAAATAGGCAGCAAGGATTTAACCGTCAAAGAGACCGAAGAATTAGTAGAAAAGCTAAGCCACAACAATATTCCCCCTGAAATTATCCCTAAAGAACACAGCCAAAATGTCTCCATGATTATCAGAGATGCCCGTATATTTTTAAATACTATAAAAGAAACGGTTAGAAGGGCTCAGCAAACCGGGGTAGATATATTTATGTTCGAAAAGGATAGTGACGAGGAATATGAGATAGTAATTACAATTGCCAAGAGTAAAAGGAATATCAGGCAAGTAAAGTAATTAAACCCAGATTGGATAGCATGGGGTGTTTGGTCGGCCAGCTCCTGGCTTCAGATAGACGTGTAGTTACAGTGGACGAAGCCTATTCGGCAAGTTGCTATCATCAAAAAATAAAACCGGTGCTGCAATTGCTGCAGCCCCGGTTTTTAACTTTTACTTTACATACCGGGCATTTTAGTAAATACTCCCCGAGGGTCAACTACATTACGTAGTATTTCCAGGGTTTCATCACTAGGAGCAGGTACAAAGTGTATTTCATCGGGAACAATTAGTTCAAAGCCACTGCAAGCTTGAGCTATTTCGACCGTCATACCTGGATTTAAAGCTTTAATACGCATTTTTTTGCTGACCGGTTCGAAATCATAAACTCCTACCTGGGTTACAACGGCAATGGGGCCGCCTAAAAGGCCGGCTTTTTCTCTGGAATCCCCACCCTCTAAATAACCGGGGGTAGTAACGAAATCTACTTTAGCCGGAAAACGGTCAGGAGTTTGTAAACCAACTAAAACTGATTTTTCAGTCAAGGAGCCTATGTCATTTCCTCCGCCACTACCGGGCAAAATTGATTTCAGATTTTCATAGCTTCCTATTACTGAAGTATTTACATTTCCATACATATCAATTTGAGCCCCGCCTTGGAAAGCTATATCTACATATCCTAAGGCACATTGCCCGAAAGAAATAGACATTTCCATGGACATCGGGGATTTTCTATAGGTAAAGGGGCAGCCTACCGACCAAGGCATATCACCTTCGAGGGGATCTTGCCCACCACTTTCATAAACCATGGTAATGTTTTTAGCATGAGTCTTTTTAGCTAACATTGCACCTACCATAGGAAGACCAGTACCTACATAAACGATTTGTCCATCCTCAATCTGAAGGGATATATTATAAGCTAACATTTCTAGTGGGTTAGCTGGCGCTACTGTACTCATTAATTTACCCCCTTTACTCCCATTTTGGTATTACTTCTTGGTAATTGAAGGTAACCAAGCTATCATCAATGTTACCTTGGGCAGCTTCCATTTGGCGTCTGGCCTCATTTATAAAACGTATTCCACCCAGTTTTTCAATAAACTCAAACTGGTCTTTACAGCCAAATACCCAGTGCTCAAAGAAATCGTTAATATTTTCCACTGATGGAGTAGCAATACGAACCAGCCACTCCCACCATTCACGGTGCCAGTAATAATGGCCGGGACAACAACCTGGTAATGCGCCGTAGGGCATTTCTACCACTGCATCAACATACCAGAAAGGAATAGTAGCGGTACTATTTTCCCTTAAGTTCATTTCGGGAACAATTTTTTCCGCCGTGAGTATAACTTTGCGACAGGCAGCTGATAAGGCTATATCATTAATGGCCGGGCCTTCAATAATGGCATTGCCAAAGCGATCTGCTTTTTGTACATGGATTATACAAACATCAGGGAATAAGGCTGGAATAAGGGCAACCGGGGAGCTATCACTGCCGACCGGATTATCTATTACCTTAACATAAGGATTTTGTTTAAGCATATCGGAGCCGATTAATTGCTTAGAAGCTATGCAGGGTGACCCTAATTGGGCAGCTTTAAAGCCTAAGGCCATGGAACCATGGCTCCATATAGATAACAGTTCGGCTTGTTTAGTCTTAATCATACGGGCGAAGTTTTTATCATTACCCCGCATTTCTACACCTATATAGGATAAATGGATAGCTTTTACACAATCAAAAGCCATTAAATATGAAGTATTAGACATGGGTGAGCCAATACTAACCATATTTTTTTTCTTTTGTCTTATGATTTCAAAATACGCTTGAATAGGAGATCTAACATAGGAAAAACCGGTTTCCGCTAATATATCTCCATCTTTAACATAGGCAGCGATTGCTTCATTCAAGGACATTCTTTTATCTCTTTTAGAACGATCCTTATGTAAATGATACTCACGAGCACTTCTATAGTCTACCAGACGGGTCATTTGCTCTTCTGTAGCATACATATAAGCCATTCAACAAAGCCTCCTTACATTTCATTTTTTGGGGCACATATACAATTAAAGGGTCTCACCTCCTGGCATTTAAAGTATAAAACAACGAATCCACTAAAATAATGACGAATATTACAATAATAAATCAAATAGTTATACAAATATGGCTATTCGTAATAACACTATTATAAGTGGATATGGAGTATATTCCAATATACTAAATGAAAAAGTTTAAAATTTGATTATATAATTATGGAAAATGTAAGCAAGAGTAAAAAGATCCGCACCTAAATAGGAGTTATGGGATAACTAAATACGCCTAAGGAATTCCATAACTGTGATTGGTGTTAGGTGAGCTAAATACCTGCAAGACCTGTTGGCCTTATTTTATAGCGTCAAAAAAGCTCGGAATGAAGTACACCCATTGACTAACCCCCTCTATCTGCGTAAATGCCTTCATCAGATACAAATTCGGCTACCACTTCTTTTAAAGAAATGCATTGGTCAACCCTGGCGCTTGCTCTTTTCGGATAAGCTTTGCGGGATGATTGGTGTCAATGAGCCGATCAAGTATAGATAGGTCTTCAATCGGCAGATTTAGGCGAGCAACTTGATGGTACTCAAATTTGATGTCCATTCTAATCCCCCCTTACCAGATATTTGCTGCTGAGAAGTTTTCTAATTAGAATAGATGTCACTAGGGTTTTACGTAACGACATAAAACGTGGCACTATGACATAAAAATCTAAAATTAATTTAATTATATTGCATAAACACATAATTTGAAAGGGTAAAATGCACAAGTGTAATATTATCAAAATTCTAAGCTGGAAAATTTGATTTCACTGCAAAAGATTAGTATATATTGGTTAAATATTTAACTAATTGTTTATGTTGATGTATTCTAAAAAGTTTAGCTTAAGTTTTTACCGGGAATTTGATCTAGTATGTTTTTACAGGAAGGATTTCCCCCTTCAATAAGAGAAAATATTTAGGTAGGTTTCTGAAAGGTGGACAAAGTAATGGGAAAGATTATTAGCATAACTAACCAAAAGGGTGGGGTAGGAAAAACGACTACGGCTATTAACCTGGCAGCTTGTATAGCCAATTATGGCTATCGGGTGTTATTAGTAGATGCCGACCCTCAAGGAAATGCTACCAGCGGATTAGGCATAAATCGAAGAAGGATTAAAAACTGTTTATATAATTTGATTATTGAAGGTTTGGAAACCCATAAAGGTATTATTCATACCGAATTTCGCAACTTAGATGTTATACCGTCTACGATTCAATTAGCAGGTGCGGAAGTAGAGCTAGCTGGAAAGCAGGATCGCGAGAAAGCTTTACAAAGAGTTCTCCAGCCTATTAATGAAATGTATGATTATATTTTTATAGATTGTCCGCCATCTTTAGGTTTAATTACGGTTAATGCATTAACCGCCAGTAACTCTGTAATTATACCTCTGCAATGTGAATACTACGCCTTGGAAGGATTAAGTCAATTAATGGATACCATTAAGCTAGTTAGAAAAAGGTTGAATAAAGATTTAAAAGTAGAAGGAATTGTCTTTACCATGTTTGATGGTAGGACTAATCTGGCTATACAAGTAGTTGATGAAGTTAAGCGCCATTTTCGCAAAGAAGTATATAGAACTATTATCCCCCGCAATGTCCGTTTAAGTGAGGCCCCTAGTCATGGTAAACCAATAGTTGTTTATGATCCAAAATCTAAAGGAGCAGAGGTCTATAGTGACTTAGCTATGGAGGTGCTAAAGCGTGTCTAAAAAGGAAAGAGGATTAGGAAGAGGTTTAGATGCACTTTTCTCTCCAACTTCTAATTTGGCATATGATACTGAAGAAATTAGCAAGGTGGAGATTAGTTCCGTAGTGGCTAGAAGAGATCAGCCCCGCCGGAACTTTGATGAAGAGGCTCTAAAAGAACTGGCTGAATCAATCAGAGAGCATGGAGTTCTACAGCCGGTACTAGTCCGCCCCTGGGAAGATAAATACGAGATTATTGCCGGGGAACGGCGTTACCGGGCAGCTAAATTAGCCAATATTGATTTATTGCCTGTAGTCATAAAAGAAGTAAACGATAATGAGGCTTGGGAAATAGCTCTGATAGAAAACTTACAAAGAGAAGATTTAACGGTTATTGAAGAAGCCCGGGCTTATAAAGGGATGATTAATAAGTTTGGTTATGTCCAGGAAATCATAGCCGAAAAGGTGGGGAAAAGCCGGGCTCATGTAGCTAATACTTTACGAATATTAAACTTGCCTGAAGAGATATTACAAATGATAGAAGCTAAACAAATTACGGCCGGTCATGCCAGAACCTTATTAGCTATTGAGAACCCTGCAGAACAAATAAAACTGGCTGAGCAGATAGCTCAAGGCAAAGTTTCGGTTAGAGAAGCAGAAAGAAAAGCTCAATCAAGAAAGGGACAATCTAACCCCAAACCTATTGAGATAATAGAAATAGAAGAAAGACTGCAAAAACATTTTGGCACTAAAACTGAAGTTACCAGTAAAAGAAAAGGCGGTTCCATTCAGATTTCATATTATAACCAAGATGATTTAGAGCGCATTCTGGATTTATTAGGAATTATTTAAAGGGCGCAGGGTGAGAAGTTAGGGGTAAGGAGTAGGGAGAAATAACTCAATACCCATTACCCCTAACCAGGTTTAATGTTTCACGTGAAACAATGGTTAGAAATAGAGAATCTTTTAGCGGCGCAACATGAATTTAAGATGTGGTTTATAAAACATAGATAAAGAACGAGGAATAAGTTGCATATGAAAATAGATAAACGCTAAATGTTTCACGTGAAACATTAAATAGTTCATCTCCTAGAAAGGCTAAAGACGAATTTATGTATTATACTAAATTTTGGCAGCAAGGGGCGCTTTTAAGTAGGGTTGAGACATATTTAAATGTTAAGTTTTACAAAAAAGCAATTTATGATATGATATCTGAAAAGTTGTCAATAATTATTATAGTAGCCATTTATATATAATGGAGAATGATAATGAAAAAGCTAAAAACTTTACCAACCAAAAAGAAAAAAGTTAAGTCGGGGCGGTTAACTTTATTAGTAATACCTGAAACCGCCGGTAAATCATATAAAATTAATATTTCTACCCGAACTATAAAAGCTATGGCCACATCCGTCGCCATATTGCTGGTAATTACTATAGGGGTAGGAATAGCTTTTTATGGTGCCCAGTCAGAAATACAAACAGTAGATAATTTAAAGCAAGAGAATTTGCGCAAAGCAGAAGCTATTGAACTTTTAGATCAAGAAATAAAACAAATTGAACAACAAAAAGAGCAAATAATTCAAAAGCAGAATGAGATAAAAAAGCTAATGGGAATCAAGGATGATGCGGCCATTGAGATAAATCTTGCTGCTGGAGGCCAGGGTGGAGCCGAAAATAAGTTGCAAGAGCATCTGACGGTACATGAGGAAGTTTTTAACCGGGTTCAAGATATAAAAACTTATTTAAACCGGCAGGAACAGGAATTGGACGAGTTATTAGCCCAAGTAGATAACAGAGCCGAATATTTCCGCTCTATACCTAATCAATGGCCGGTTACCGGGGAGATAACTTCACCCTATGGATGGCGGAAGTCACCTTTCGGAGGAAATAGCCGCTCCTTCCACGACGGCATAGATATAGCTAATGATGTAGGAACTGATATTTTGGCAGCTGCCGATGGAAAAGTAATATTTACCGGATGGCAAGCAGTTTATGGACGCACCGTCATTATTGATCATGGCTATGGATTTACTACTATGTACGGCCACAATTCTGCCCTATTAGTAGAAGCAGGGGAAAAAGTTGCCAAAGGGGATAAAATAGCTCGGCTAGGAAACACCGGGAGAAGTACAGGTCCACACTTACACTTTACGGTAACTAAGTCGGGAAGCACCCAAGACCCCCTTATTTATTTACCGTAAAAGGAGTAATAGGAGTGATAAGATTGAAAAAGCGGAATGATAAACACCAAAATATTGAAAGCTTTGTGGCTAATGGAGTTGAGTTTAAAGGCGAATTAAACTCTAAAGGTTCCATTAGGCTGGATGGGTTAATAGAAGGAAAGCTTAATATTCAGGGGGATTTGATTTTAGGGGAAAGAGGCCTTATTAAAGGTGAAGTAAAGGTAGAAAACATGATTTTAGCCGGGAAAGTCGAAGGAAATATAAATACTAAAGGACGTTTAGAAATTACACCTACCGGAGCATTATTAGGAGATGTTATCTGTAGTGTCCTAACTATAGAAGAAGGCGGCATTCTGGACGGTAACTCCAAGATGATAAAATCTGGTGAAAAAAATGATACCGGTAAACTTACCGAGTTTAAAAAGAAATAAGAACGGAGTAACAGGTTATATGATTGGATAAGGGGAAAGCATTGCTTTCCCCTTTAGTTTTTAATATATGGCACTGGTTTTAAGGCTTTCCCGTTTGTACCGCTCAAATCTGTAATTAGCCAAGTACAAACTTTTGGCAATAATATCAGACATTCTATAAACAATATGCAATCTGGTGTTTTGCAAAACCATATGTTCTAAAAAACCGGCTACATTAACTATGGCTGATACATGAAAATCACCCACCTCAGGTAAAACCTTTTTTAAAGCTGTCCCTGGCTTTAGAGTCCCCCTCTTAACATTTATAAATCCAATCCGGTCAGCATTGCCTAAACATGCATCTATCGCAATAATTAAGGGATTATTAAAGCTGTTATTAATGGCGACTAAAGTATCGGATAAGTTAGTAGCATGAGTGGGTGATTCTAAAGTTCCATATATGTGGGCATAAGGGGATAAAGATTTAAACCTGGTACCAACCAAAGGCCCCAAACAATCACCGGTAGCACGGTCCGTACCAATACAAAGATAAACTATATCTCTAATATGGTCATTATTCATTTCTATCATAAAGTCAAACATTACTTTCTCCAATTTACTAAAACAAAGTGGTTCATCATAGTGGTAAGAGTATTGATTATTGGCGAGCTTTTCCAGGGTTTGCTTCAAGACATAACCTCCCTAATATAATCTATTATTTAATTTTGACCACTTGGGAATATTTTTATGCTGTATTTCCTTTAATAAGCGAATAAATATAAATGGTAAGGGCTTAGAGGGAGGAGATGGGTAAAATTAAGTACCGTTTACTAGTTATTATGGGGTATATTGGAGCAGTTATCGGAGCAGGCTTTGCCTCGGGTCAAGAAATAGTGCAATTTTTCGTAACTTATGGACTCTATGGGCTTAAAGGGGCTATAGTTGCCACCGTTCTTTTTGCTATATTAGGGGGAATGTTATTATTTGTAGCCCATCAACAAAAGGTATCATCTTATCAAGATCTTTTAGTACACTTATTTGGGACTAAAACCGCCGCCCTTATTGATTTTTCCTTAGCCATATTTTTATTTTTAGGAATAAGCACCATGTTATCTGCAAGTGGGGCGGTATTTGCAGAACACCTATCTTTATCAAAATACTTAGGTATTTTATTTGCGTATGGCTTAGTAATAATGTTTCTTTTGATGGGAAAAAGAGGGTTAGTTTTATCATTTAACTTATTAGTTCCAATCAAATTGCTCTTATTAATAATAATTACAACTTATGCCGCATTTTTTATTGAAAATGACCAAATTGCCATATATACGGCTTTTTTATCTTCGGCCGATATTAAGTTTTGGGCCCTATCCAGTATATTATATGTAGCTTATAACTTTGCTCTGGCATTGGTAGTTTTAACCGAATATCAATCTTTAACCGATAAAAAGGGCGGTATAGCAGGGGGTATATGGG
>JAEWZB010000102.1 GCA_023395515.1 Bacillota bacterium | reverse complement strand
ATTATTTGAAAAATCAAAAGAGAATCCCTCCAATAACCATAAGGAGCCGCCTATTATAATAATCCAGAAGGTGAAAATGTAAATAATATAATCCCGAATATGGCCCGTCATGTAGCTGTTAGTCAGTTTGTAGGAGGCGGTCTCTATTATCCTTAAGCTTTCATTGTAAATATTATTTAAGGTCAGGCTGGGGGGATAAAAGGTATAGATCTTTCTCCATCTAGGCAAATAAATATACATTAAAGTACCGAGGAGAACAATTCCTATAGTCATTAACAATTCCAGATTAAATCCATGCCAGGCCGTAATTGATACATTTAATTCTTTTTCCAGAAGAGTAGGGAAGATAGCGGCCCAAGCCGGTTTTATAAAATAGTTAGATAATAGATTGGGGAAAAAGAAAAATACTATTACCAGTGCAGCCAATACCATAGGCGCAATTAACATGCCTATAGGCGCTTCATGGGCTTTCTTTTCTAATTTTTCAGGTGTATATCGCCCGGTGAAAGTTTGAAAAACTAAAATCATACTATATATAAAGGTAAATATACTGGCAAACCAAGCTAGGCAAGGAAATATAATTCCTAATAAATCCATATTAAAAGCTGACATTTGCAGAATGTTTAAGGTTGAAGTAAAAAACATCTCTTTACTTAAAAATCCGTTAAAAGGAGGCAGACCGGCCATAGCAAAGCCACCTACCACCATAAAAGTAAACGAAATAGGCATAATCTGCATTAAACCACCTAAGCGGCGGATATCTCGAGTGCCGGTTTCATGGTCGATAATACCGACTACCATAAATAGACAGCCTTTGAAGGTGGAATGATTTATTAGATGAAAAATAGCGGTAAAACCGGCTAAAGCGTAAAGCCTGGCTTCATCCCCGCTGCCATAGTACATGGCTGCGGAACCCAAGCCTAAGAGACACATAATAAGTCCTAGCTGACTAATAGTTGAGTAAGCTAATAAAGCTTTTAAATCCATTTGCTTAACCGCATTAAAAGCGCCGTACAGTAAAGTTAAGAGACCTACACCAGATATTAGCCAGAACCATTCGGCACTGCCGCCGAAAATAGGCGTTAAACGGGCTACTAAATAAATACCGGCTTTGACCATAGTCGCAGAATGTATATAAGCACTAATGGGGGTAGGTGCTTCCATAGCATCCGGCAGCCAGATACTAAAGGGAAACTGGGCGGATTTCGTAAAAGCCCCCAGCAAAACCAAGACCATAGCCGGAATAAACCAAGCATGATTTGTAATTAGCTGGGTATAAGTAAACATTTCGCGAATACTATAAGTATCAGATATTATAGAGAGCATGATGAGGCCGGCCAGCATCGACAGTCCGCCTAGTACCGTAATAAGAAGTGATTTCAGGGCGCCATAGCGGGATTTTTTACGTTCATACCAGTAGGCGATAAGCAAAAATGAAGAAATACTGGTTAATTCCCAAAAAGTATATAAAACTACTATATTATCGGAAAAGACTAATCCCAGCATAGAGCCCATAAATAATAATAAATATACATAGAAATTATCCAGGGCTTCGCGTTCTTTAGCTAAATAAAATATTGAATAAAGAACTACTAAGGTACCGATTCCCGTAATCAATAAACTAAAAGTTAATGATAAGCCATCCACATAAGTGACAAAGTTAATACCTAAAGAGGGAATCCAGGCTAAGGTAGTGATGATAGTATTTCCCCCGGCTATTTCCCCAATATAGGTAGTGAGATATAAAAACATGCCCAGAGGCAATAATAAAACAAACCAACCGGTATGTATGTGAAGGACAAATTTTTTATATAAATACGGCACTATAAAGGCCATAATGAAAGGTATTAATATCACAATAGGTAGCCCAGACAATTAATCGCCTCCTGGTAGTTAATTTTACTTATTTAATTATTTGACTGCGGTAGTTCATTAAGCTATAGTCATTACATGATTTTCAATCTTGTATTATATAATGCTGCAATTTTAAAGTGGGGTGGGATAAGAAAATGAGAAAAGCAAAATCACAAATGGCTGAAAGCATATTAGTATGTGTATATTATGGTCCTAATGGAGAACGTCTTATTCAACGGGGCTGTAGTATAGCCAATGTGTTTAATGCTCCGCTTTATATCCTCACCATTGATGCTAAACCTTTTGATGAACTAGATGCTGAAAAATCTGATTATATTGCTAAATGGGAGCAAATAGCTGAACAAACTCCTACCGCCACATTAATTATTAAAGATAATGAAAATCGTCCCATTGCTAAAGTAATTGCCGAAGTAGCAAGAGAAAAAGGTGTTACCCAAATTGTTCTGGGGCAAACTGCCCAAAGCCGTTGGGAACAGATTACTAAAGGTTCCATAATTAACGCCTTATTACGTGAAATCCCGTTTGTTGATTTACATATTATTTCCGTCGCCCGTTATATTAGAAACCAGGATGAGAAATATGAAAAAGGTGTGCGGGCTTACCTGGTTAAGGAAGGCAATCATTACCGCGTAATTTTTAATCATGCCTCAAATGTTGAATTTGAAGGAATCTTTTTTAAGGAGTTTGGAACCGACTTTAATAACGGTGTATTTAAATTTATGAAAGATAACCAAACCTTACAGGTTCAAGTAACAGACGATATTGTAAAAGATATCGACACTTGTTTTAAGTAAACTTAATATAGTTTAAAATCAGCAGAGAATAATTTAAATGCTTTTAAGTTATTCTCTTTTTTATTGCAACTTAGTTTATCAATATGTAGCCCAAGAAGTCTATTGTTCAATGATTGTTATTAAATTATCCAATACTAAAAATACCATAAATACGGTAACAGCACAAATCTATTTTCCCCAGCAGTCTTTTTTATTCTTCTACCTATTTACTAATTTAACTTATTAAAGTAAAATAGACACGTCAATTAATTTTGGGGAGGAAAAGACAGTGAAAAAGAAACTTGCGCTTATTTTAATTTTATGTTTATCTTTGGGATTATTTATGACCGGATGCAGCAAAACAGATTCTGATGCCGGGGCTCCAGTCGGGGAAGATACCTCTTGGACTGACATTAAGGACAGAGGATACTTTATTGTGGGTTTAGATGACGCATTCCCGCCCATGGGCTTTAGAGAACAAGGAACCAATGAGATTATTGGCTTTGATATTGATTTAGCTAAAGCAGTAGCTGAGAAAATGGGGGTAGAAGTGCAGTTCCAGCCCGTAATATGGGATACTATTATTGAAGAACTAAATGGACATAAAGTCGATGTTATATGGAATGGATTAACCATTACCGAAGAAAGAAAAACTAAAATAGCTTTTACCGATGCTTATGTTGAAGACAAGCAGATTATTGTTTTACAAAAATCTTCTGATATTAAAGATAAAGCCGGTTTAGCTGATAAAACTGTAGGTATACAAGCTGGAAGCAGTGCGGTAGAAGCGGTTAAAAGAGATGCGGCTACCTATGAGTCTTTAGGTGAATTAGTTGAATTTGGCAGTAATGATGAAGCTTTATTAGACTTGGCTTCGGGCCGACTTGATGCAGTAGTAGTTGACGAAGTAGTAGGCAGATACTATATTGCTAAAAAGCCGGATGATTATAAAGTAATTGCAGACAATTTTGGTGAAGAAGAATTTGGTGTAGGCTTAAGACAAACTGATAAGGCCTTCTTAGCCGAGCTGGAAAAGGCTTTAGATGAAATTAAAGCGGATGGAACTGCGGCTGAGATTTCTCAAAAATGGTTTGGGGAAGATATAACTAAATAGCTTTAGATTAGAAAATCTATTATAATGATATAGGCTAACAGGAAATCTGTTAGCCTATCTACATTTAGCACAAGTACTGGTAAAAGGGGATAATTATGGAATATTTGCTTCTGTTGCTGCCTGGAATGCTAAAAGGAACTTCTGTTACCCTGCAATTATTCTTTTTAACTTTAATAATGGCCTTACCATTAGGCATAATACTAGCTATTGCCCGCCTCTCTAAATTCAAACCGTTAAATATCTTCATGCAAATTTATATTTGGGTTTTTCGGGGCACTCCGCTTTTGCTGCAATTACTCTTTGTTTATTTTGGCTTAAGCATAGTAGGCATTAAGTTTGACCGCTTTACGGCGGCAGTAATAGCCTTTGTTCTTAATTATGGGGCTTATTTAGCGGAAATTTACCGGGCCGGTATCCAGTCCATAGATATAGGTCAATATGAAGCTGCTGATGTTTTAGGCTTAAACCGTTATCAAACTATGACTAAAATAATTTTGCCTCAAGTATTTAAACGGGTTTTACCTCCCATTAGTAATGAAGTCATTAATCTTGTCAAGGATACGGCTTTAATCTATGCGATAGGTATTACTGAATTATTAAGGGTAGCCAAAAACGATGCAGTCAGGGATTTTAGCTTTACGCCTTTCATAGTGGCAGCCGCTTTTTACTTAATTATGACCGGAGTAATCCAGCAGTTTTTTAAATGGCTGGAATCCAAATACGATTATTATCATTAGGAGGGAAACTGATGTATATATTACAAGCTCTGGATATCTATAAAAATTTTCAACATACCGAAGTTTTAAAAGGTGTCTCCCTCCAAGTGAGAACCGGGGAGGTAATAGCTATTATAGGACCTTCCGGTTCCGGAAAAAGTACCTTTTTAAGATGCCTAAACCGCCTGGAAACTATAGACAAAGGCTTAATTGAAATAGAAGGCGAAATAATGGCTCAAAACGGCCCGGAGGGCAAGGCGGTTTATGGGGAGGAAAAAGATATAACCCGCTTGCGGAGTAAAATGGGCATGGTATTTCAGAATTTTAATTTATTTCCCCATAAATCAGTTTTAGAAAATCTTATGATAGCCCCTATGCTGGTACAAAATAGTGATAGTATTCAGGCAGAACAAACGGCTAAAGCTTTATTAGATAAAGTAGGTTTAGCCCATAAAGCGGAAAGCTATCCTTTTGAACTTTCCGGTGGTCAACAGCAAAGGGTAGCCATAGCCAGAGCTTTGGCTCTGGATCCTGATATAATGTGTTTTGATGAGCCTACTTCGGCTCTGGACCCTGAATTAACCGGGGAAGTATTACGAGTCATGAAAGACCTGGCTTTAGAGCGAAGAACTATGGTTGTAGTAACTCACGAAATCGGTTTTGCCCGAGAAGTAGCTGACCGGGTTCTTTTTATGGACGAAGGCTTAATTGTAGAGCAAGGCAAGGCCGAAGAAGTATTACTTAATCCTCAGCATGAAAGAACATCAGCCTTTTTGAGTACGGTTTTAATGGCCCGGTAGTTTTGGGGCGTAAGGAGTAAGGGGTGAAAACGTAAGACGATGTAGGGGCGACCTTTGGTCGCCTTGGTTTTTGCGGAGAGGAAGGGGAAAGCGTTAGAGGCAAGGCGTGAGGCACAATAACTGGGGAAGATAAGCATATCTTTTATCGGAATGAAGGGGAAAGGCGAAAAGAAGCCCCTAAAGCTTACAAATTAAGTTAGAATAACGTTACTTAAATGAATAGAAGAAAGCCGACAGAAAGTTCCAGGCTGGCAAGTTTATTATGAATAGGGCAGGCATGGAAAGCCTGGGCTGACCAAAACCTTAAGACCGGCCCTGAATGGAGACAAAAGAGTATGATTAGCTTCCCTTCACTTGGATAAGTGTTAGCAATACGGGAGAGCTGCGCGTGCTCTCTTTTTTTGTTTTGGTGCATAATATTTATACACTTTAGCCACTATAATTAGCAGGAGGTGTATAAAAAATGACAGTTCAATTAACCCAAAAGGAAAAAATGCTGCTGGAAGATCAAAAAAAGCATGAGGAAATTTGTATTGAGAAATATACCAATTATGCTAGCCAGGCAACAGATGCCAATCTTAAGCAGCTTTTCCAGTCCTATGCCACTCAAGAGCAGTCCCACTTAAATACTATTAATCAAATTTTAAACGGGCAAGTTCCTGATATGAGCCAGAGCTCAGGTTCTGGACAAAGTCCGCAGATTGCACCCCAGTTCCAGCAAGGAGGGGCTATGCAGGGGGCCATGGGGAACCAGGCTGATGCCGCACTTTGTAATGATATGCTAATGACTGAAAAATACGTTTCCAATACTTATGACACCGCTATTTTTGAATTTGTTGATGCTAATGTCAGGCAAGTTTTAAACCACATTCAAAAAGAAGAGCAACAACATGGTGAAGGTATCTTTAACTATATGAATAGTAACGGGATGTATAATCCCCAGTAGTCAAATAAGGCAAAAACACCGGTATCCACTATAGGGGATACCGGTGTTTTGTTTTATTAATAGGGCAAGCTCTACAACTTAAACTGGTCAATAAGCTGTAATAGGCGGTCCGCATATTTTACCATTTTGCGGGTGCTGTCATTAATTTCCTGGGCGGCCTGAGCTGCTACTTCGCCGCCTTTGGCAATTTCTTGAGTACCTGCCGTAGACTGCTCAATCGTGGCTGAAACACCTTCTACAGCCAAAATAATCTCCTGCATAGAGGGTAATATTTGGCTGATTCTTTGTTTCGAATTACCTGTGGTAGTACTTATCATATCTGCATCAGTTTTGTATTGCTTGCCTATATCGACCATAAAGTTTGTAATGTTATTAACGTCGGAATTAATAAATTCCAGTAATTCATTGGAGTTGTTAACTAAATTATTAATGGCCCCCTGCACCGAATGGGTAAGTTGTTGAATATTACCTACAGTTTTAGAAGAATCTTCAGCTAATTTTCGTACCTCTTCCGCAACTACCGCAAACCCTTTACCTTGTTCTCCAGCCCGTGCAGCTTCAATAGCTGCATTTAGAGCCAGGAGATTAGTTTGAGCAGCTATACCGGCAATATTTTGGGCTAAATGAGATATTTCGTCTACCACTTTAGCTTCTTCTATGGCAGCTAAAACATGAGTCTGGATATTTTTATAAACTTGGTTGGCGTGTTCCTGATAGTTTAGGGCTTCTTTCTGTACTTGCTGGGCCCGTAATTCAATTTCCGCTGCATTATTGTTGGCCCGTCCGGCGTTTTCCGCTACGGTATTAAGGGTCAGGCCTATTTCCTGAACCGAAGCATTAACCTGTTCAGTAGAAGCCGACACTTCCTCCATTCCTGCCGCTATTTCTTCCGTAGAAGCGGATACTTCCTCCATGGTAGAAGCCACGTTTTGTCCAGATATAGATAATTCTTCACAGGAAGCGGCTACTTCCTGGGACGCTTCTGCTACATTATCTACCATATTGCGCAAATTAGTGATCATGACATCTAAAGCCGAGGCTAGTTCTCCTACTTCATCTTTTTGGGTTAAATACTGGGGAGGTATTTTAACGGTTAAATCTCCCCGGCTAATGGTCTGGGCAGTCTCAGAGGCTATTATTATTGGCTTAGCCAGACGGCGGCCTATAATCCAGGCAATTATGATTCCTAATACTACAATGATAACTGTAATGGAAGCAACTAAAGTTCGCAGTTCACCTAAATAGGCTAAGATTTCTTGCTTTTCTGCACTTACAGCTACCGACCAGGTAGTTCCCGAAATAGGAGCGTAGCCTACTAATTTAGTTTGATTATCAAATGTATAATCCCCATAGCCTGCTTCCCCGGCTATCATCTTTTCCAATATTTTAGCCAGACTAGCTAAAGAAGGTTCATTTTCTGCTTTGGCCAGGTTATTATCCTGAGTAAAGACTAAATTAAAATTAGGATGGGCTATAGTAGTACCTTGCTGGTCTATTATAAAGGCATAACCGATTCCACCGTAGGAAATCTGATTAGTTATTTTGCTAAGAATACTAACATCATAATATCCTACTAATACCCCCACTGGATTTCCGTATTCATCACGGATAGGAGAGGCGATAGGCAGTAATATTGTATTATCGACTGCGCTTTTAAAAGGATCGGCTACATTCAATTTGCCCTTAATGGCCAATTGAAAATAATCGTGGTCAGATATATTTACGGTATCATTGTAGCTGTCTTTTAACATACCATCAGGAGTAGCTACTCCCAGTTTTTTAAAGTCAAGGCGCCGGGCTTCACTTTGTAATATAGGCAATTGCTCTTCGAAATCCATAGACGTTATATCCGGTATTTTGGAGATAGTATCTAGTATATCCAGGGTGCTTTGCACTTCACGCTCAACCAGGGTAGCTGCATCAGTGGCTTTTATGGGTAAATTCTTCTCTACTTCATGGAGTAATACATTGGAAGAAGTAACATAGGAAATCCCCCCGAAGATTAAACAAACTATGAATAAGAGCGTACCAAAACCAAATACTAGTTTGGTGCTGATAGAATTCATTTTAAAAATATTACCTAATTTAAATTTTCCTTGGGGCAGTTTAACGCGTATTCTAGGTATTGCTCTCATACCCATCTACCTCCTAAATAATGTAATTTTCCTGTAAAAAATCAGACAATTATCCTATTATGGCTTTATTTCGACATCTGGATTAATATTCCTGTTTAAATAATCTAAATTCTTGGGGTAAAGTTACAGATATGTGACTAAAGTAACTGATGCTTAATAAATTCGGGAAGTTTCGGTA
This sequence comes from Bacillota bacterium, assembly GCA_023395515.1. Lineage (GTDB taxonomy): Bacteria > Bacillota > Syntrophomonadia > Syntrophomonadales > Syntrophomonadaceae > JAAYRQ01. Next base: position 16,137 of record JAEWZB010000102.1, on the reverse strand, counting down.
ATATAATTAATTGTTTTATCTGTCATAAAATAATATAATCCCCAGCAAGTCTTGTGATGTTTATAAATAAGTTTAATAATAGAATTAACCTTCATTTCATTTATCAGATAGATATCCTGTTTTATGAACCCTCCTAGCGGGGGTTTTTTTCTGCCTGTCTTTAGGGGATTTTTCGCTGGTCCTACTTTTTAGGGATGATATTTAGCCAATTAGGACTTTTGGAGGCGAAAAATCGAATTTGTTGGCTCAATTAGCAGGAAAATATAATAATTAGTCGAACAATCCATAAATGGAATTTACGGTTAATAGCGGGGAGGAATGGAAGAAATGAAGGTGACTGATAGTATCAGGTTTAAGCTAGTATTTTATATCGTTTTAGTCTTTTTTATGGCTTCATTAGGGCAAACTACTGCTTCTTATATGAGTGGGAAGCAATTCCTGATCAAAGAAATTACTCAAGGCTGTCACAGTATTGCTAGTAGTACCGGAAACGAAATTAATATTTATTTCCAAAATAAAATTGAAGAAGTAAAAATTATTTCTAAGCTGGAACAGATAGTGAAAATGGATGCTTCTAAAATACCGGAGTTTTTAGCATCTATTAAATCTGATGATTTTGATAATCTGTATGTGGTATGGCCGGATGGGGGGGCTATTACTGACACAGGGAATAAGGTTAATGTAGCGGACCGGGAATATTTCCAAATAGCTTTACGGGGAGAGGCTAATATAAGTGACCCACTAGTCTCTAAGAGTACGGGAAATATAGTGGCATCGGTAGCAGTGCCGATTTATGAAGAAGGTAAAGTAGTAGGAGTTATGGGGGGCTCCATTAAAACTCAAGCCATAGCAGAACTAATTAATGAGGTAAAAGTGGGTAATAGTGGCTATGCGTACTTAATTGATAGAAATGGAAATTGTGTAGCCCATCCTAATCCTGATTATATTCTTAAGTTAAATCAATTCGAACTAGGAGAGGAAATGGCTGCTATTGGTGAAAAGATGATAGCTATGGAAACTGGTATAGACGAATATATGTGGGAAGGCCAACCCAAATATATGGCTTTTGCCCCGGTGCCAGTAGCGGGATGGTCGGTAGCCGTAAATGTTCCGGTAGCCGAAGTAACTATGCCCCTTAAGGAAATGTTACGAAACTTATTTGTCATAAATTTAATAATTTTATTAGTAATTGCCTTAATTGCTTGGCTCATATCTAACCTGTTTGTTAAACCTTTATTATTAATGGTTGATATGACCAATAAACTAGCTAAGCGTGATTTAAGCCAACGTTTAGATTATGAGAGTAAATCAGAATATGGCCTTTTAACTAATTCATTTAATATTATGCGGGATAACTTGAGATCAGTTATTGGGGATATGACCCAAGGTGCAAAACAGTTAGCTGCGGTATCAGAAAACCTGCTTACTACTGCTGATCAAACCGGCTCTGCTACTGAACAAATCAGTGCCAGTGCAGAGCAGGTAGCTAATGCGGCTGCTTCCCAAGCCCGGGACACCCAAAGAACAAGTGAATTAGCCGGTCAAGTAAGTCTGGTCATGCAGAATATAGGTCATACTACCGAAGCAATTTCCCAGCAATCAGCATCTTTTAAAAATGTAGTGACTGATGTTACCAAACTCTTGCTGGAGCAAAGGGGAAAAATGGAAAACACCATGGAAAGTACCGGCAAAGTAAGCGAGGTTATTAATAACCTTAATTTAAAAACGGAAGAGATAGGCAATATAATAACCGTCATAACCAACATAGCGGAACAAACTAACCTTCTAGCTCTTAATGCTGCCATTGAAGCAGCCCGGGCCGGTGATGCCGGGCGAGGCTTTGCCGTAGTTGCTGATGAAGTGCGCAAGTTAGCTGAAGAAACGGGTTTAGCTACTTTAAATATTTCTACGATAATTAAGGAAGTACAAGTCCAAGTAGAAAAAACTGTGGCAGAAGTTAACACGGTAGAAAAGCTGGTGGAGGAACAAGGTATTTCGTTAGATGAAGGAGTTAGTGCTTTTAGCCAAATTGAAAACGGGGCCGGTCAGATTGATATTTCGATTCAAGAAGTATCATCTACCTTTGAAGAGGTATTAGCTTCTATTGAACAAATAGCCAATGCTATAGAAAGTATTTCATCAGTTACGGAAGAATCGGCAGCTTCGGCGGAAGAAGTAACTGCTATAACTCAAAGTCAGGTAGCGGCAGTCCAGACTATAATAGATTTTAGTCAAGAATTAGATAATCTGGCTAAAAAGATGCAGGACATAACAGATAGTTTCAAATCGTAAGAGATGGAAAGCCAATAAGCTTAAAGTTACCTTTACGGGTTTAAGTCTGTAGTATGTAAAAAATGGTTCACTGTTTAACAGTGAACCATTAGTTTCTTAAAGGAGGAAAGAGTTAATCCATGGGACCACCTTCCCAGTACCGGCGAATTTTACGGAGAGCATAACCCCCAAAAAATAAGCCATTAATAAAAGCTAAAGGAACTACCAGTTTTTCAAAATGAAAATTGTTCTTAAATTTTTCCCGGCTGTTACTTCTCATAAGAATCCCTCCTTTGATGCTATTTTTAGCATAAAGCAGAGAATTATATCCGGTTTATATTATCAATTCTTATTAGTTATGGCAGGAAAAACTTTTATTACCAATACATATAATAAGGAACCGCTTAAGAGCAAAATTAAAAATAGACTTACTATTTTTACAAACATATTCATCACCCATAATAATTTGCGCTATCCAGGAAAAATTTATGCATTTTTTATGTGATTAGAAAATATGCTAATTTTAATTTTGATAATATAAAAGAAACTAGTTTTTCTTATTACGGGGCATACATATTATTTCCTTTACTTGGGTATCGAAAAATCGGTTGGCATGGGCGGGAAGGGGTACCAAAGCCGCGTCTGCACCAGTAGCACTTCCGGCTATAGCTATAACTTCTTCACCATAGGGAATAAGTCCCGCATCTAAAGCCATGACAGATATTTCTACTCCTACCTTAACCCCCTGGCCAAAGATTCTTAAGGTTTGAGCCATAATCTCGGCCGGATATACTCCGCCGAAGTGATTGCGTACGGCTCTATCTACACCGGCTAATACATGGGTAGTGGTAAGAACTTTTATACCTTCGTTTTGCAATAATTCCCGGGTAGCTGGGTCCATTTCATCACTGCCCGGCTCTGCAAAGCCTACATGGTGAGTAACACACACTATATTAAAGTCGTTTTTATACGGAAGTAACTTTTTTACCGTATTTCCTTGGCAAGATGCCACGACGATATAATTAATTCCCAGCTCCTTAGCCCGGTTTAAAGCTAATTCGATAGTCTTATCAGTATTATGTTGACCCGGTTTTTCAAAAAACATTTTAAAACCTCCTTGTATTTTTATAATGCTTAATCTTAAGTTTAAATTTCTAATTTAGAATTGAATACGATTATAATGTAAGCCGTAAGGAGCAAAGGGCTATTACTGTATCATCCCTCAACCCTTTATCCCGGTGGAGGAAGCTATGCATACTCTTTTATCTCCATTCAGGGCCGGTCTTAAGGTTTTGGTCAGCCGGGGCTTTTCATGCCCCCAGTATTCCTAATAAACTTGCCAGCCTGGAACTTTCTGACAGCTTTTTTCTATTCATGTTAAGTGACGTTATTCTAATTAAATTTGTAAGCTTTAGGGACTTCTTTTCGCCTTTCCCCTTCATTCCGGTAAAAGGTATGCTTATCTTCCCCGTTATTGCGCTTACGTTTTACCCCTCACATTTTCCTAAAGACGTTAAATTCCTCCTGGCTGAGGGGTTTTTTGATTACTATGGTAGTTAGCTTAGATAAATCAACTTCATGGGGAGAGCATATTTTTCTGGTAGTTTTGTCATAAACTATTCTAAGGATAGGTTTGGTAGGATATTCTCGGTTCACATCAACAACTACCCCTATATCTCCGGTATTTAATTCTACTATAGTACCGATAGGATAAACTGCAATATTAGAAACTAAGGCACATACAGCATCTTTATCCAAGTATACCCCGGCCATACGGTTTAATACGGTTAAAGCTTGATTTACCGTATAAGAAGGACGATAGGGCCGGTCGGCCAGGAGGGCATCATAGACATCAGCTGCGGCCGCGATGCGGGAATATTCGTGGATATCTTCACCAGCCAGATTGCGGGGATAGCCTTTACCATCCCAGCGCTCATGATGCTGTAGTGCTACATGAGCAGATAAAAGCGGTATTTCGTCATATTTACGCAATATATCAAATCCGTATTGGGGATGCCTTTTTACTTCCTCGAATTCTGCTTTAGTCAAATCATCCGGCTTGTTTAAGATATCTTTATCAATCTTAGTTTTACCTATATCATGTAAAAGAGCCCCTAACCCTAATTCTTTTAATTTCAGGTCATGGTAGCCTAAGGTAATCCCGGTTACGATGGATAAAACACAGACATTTACCGAATGAGCAAAGGTATAATCGTCAAAGGAATGTATATCAGTTAAATGGATTAAAACTTTATTGTTGAGCAATAATTCATCTAAAATATTATCGACCAAAGTTTTTACTGATCTTATATTTAATTTACGGCTTTTTTCCAGGTTGAGGAAATTTTGTTTAATATCTTTTACGGCTTTGATGCGAGTCGTTTCCGAGATGATTTCAGGAATATACAAATCATCGGTCAATTCATTTTTAATATAGACTGAATGAATGTTCATCTCTTTCAGGCGTTTTATATATATCTCATCTAAAGAAATTCCATCATGCAGAAGCACGCGGCCATCACCGTCATATATTGAACGGGCCACTAGCATACCTGGTTCTAATTGTTCAACTGACAATCTTATCACTATATCACCTAGCACTTCCATATTATGATAATGGTTGTGTATACATACTTCGTTACATTTCTGCATTTTTCTCATATTTCCTGCTCTGAAAAGTTTTTTTGCATTTCTTGCAACTAAGTTAAGGTACATTTAATATATTAGTAGGGTGGAAAATAGTTCTAGAAATCTTGTCATTTGCTATTTGGCAGGTAAAATGATAAATTTACAGGTGTAATTTGAGTACAGGGAGATAGACATGAGAAGAAAACAGCCTAATATTCCCAAGCCAGTTTTGAAGGGATTAGCTGATGATATACAAAGATTAATGCCTACTAATCAAGGTAGAATTATAGTTTTGGAAATAATAGAGGAACTGCCCTTTGATATCAGACCTTTAATATTTGAAGGATTATCTGCTTTTTATTCCGATGAAATGATTCAGTTTTTTCACCTTATTAAAGATGAGTATGGTAAAGAAGTAGAAACCATATGTGATAGGGCTCTAGAAAAATATACTATGGCTGGTCTTAATATAGCCAAGCATTCTTATTTTGCCGGGGTATTTTATAAGGCTTATGCCAGTTGCAGTCGATCTACCGGCCGGATAACCGTAGATATAGCTTGGCAGACAGAAGGGGACGGCCTCCATGTAGAATGTTTTTATTTAACGTATAATGCCGATGGGGTGCATAGTTTTTTTCTTATCCCTAATATGCCGGAAAATCAATACAATATTGACCGTAAGCTTACCAGTAATATGGTAGAGATTTCAGCAGCAGAAGCGGCTTTTTTGGTAATGGAAGCTTATAGCTGGAACCAGCGTAAAATGACGAGACCGGCGGTAGGAAAGTTTTTGTATAATAAGTACTTTGATTTTGGCGAAGAGCTTACTCCCGCCGACAAGAAGAGCTTAGTCCATAAGTTAAGCGGAAAATTAACTCCCCGCCAGACGGTAAACAGCTTTTATTATGCTATAAAACAAAGAGATTTTACCTATTTGAATGCTATTTGCAGCGACATGTCTCCTGGCTTCTTAGAAGAAAAGTGTGAGGATTTACTGCAGCTCGGTACGCTTATCCTGGAAGGGCAGGCTGATGAGGTTTTTGCCAATCAAGCTAATGGTGAGGTAACTTCTTATGCGGTAGTTGTTTATGATAACGATTGTTACCATCTTAACTATCGTTTTTCTATGATGAAGAAAGAAAATACCTGGCTAATAAATGGTATATCTTTGGAAAATAAGGCCCTGATTAAAAAGGATTCAGATTTAAATCCTTTTAATATCAATGTTTATTGCCGGGTTTACGAAGTAGTAGATTTAGATGAACTTTTTGAAAATCTGGAAAAGATAGATAATATTCGTGAAGTTGAGGAATTACCTTATGGTCTGCATATGAGGATTACCAATTATAATGATGATTTAAATGCGGGAGTTTGTTGTCTAAATGGGATTTTAGCCGATTTGATTATAAATGGAGATGAGTTTGTAATAATTTGCCGGGATCATGATAATTTAGTAGATCTTCATAATATGCTGCTGGGCAGTGATGTGCCGGTTCTGATTTCCCGGGGAGAATATGAAATTAGCTTAGTTAATGCCTATAACTATGTGGGAGGCAGTTATATAAGCTTTGAAGATGTATTGATAATTGATACTGATAATTTAGCCATAGAAAAAGATTTGAGATTTATGAGCACCATATATTTGGTTAAAGACCGCGGGCAAGTTTTAGAGAAGCTTAGGAATACACCTAATTCTACCTGTGTAGTTGATGAGGAATATAGTATTTTTTATCAATACGAATATAAAGGCCAGGATAAAGTTTTATTAGCTGAATATGTGCTGGGTCTTGATTGGTTGACCTTATCTACTTTTGGTTATAAGGATATGACCTTAGTTAGACAAAGCTTTGAACCTGAACTATGCGATTCTTTGGAACTAGATGGCATGGAAATCCGTGAAGATGGATTTTTCGATATTTTAACCGTAGAAATGAAAAAAGATTATCCTAATCTGGAAAAGCTATTAAAGGAGTTATATCTTAATAAGTGGTATAATTCCCGCTTAAATGGATTAGGGGGTATGAGTCCTTCGGAAGCTTCCGAAACTGAGGAAGGTAAGAAATTACTATGGAGTCTGATTAAGAACATCCATCAAAGTGAACTGCGTGATTTAAGAAGAGGCAAGCGCAATATTATCAAGCTCAAAGAGTATCTGACTATGATTGAAGAAAAAAGAAAAGAAAAACCATAATTTTATGATTGACAGCTATTAAACCATAAAATATACTATATAGAATACAAAATCAATAATATCACGCTGTGAAGGGAAAAACTTGTGAAGTCACTTGAGTCCAGAGAGCCGGGGGAAGCTGAAAACCGGTATCAATATTTCGCAGGAAGTCATCCCGGAGTTGCTATCTGAAAAGTGTAAACTTAGTAGGTGGAGCCGGACGTAAAAGTTCGTTAACAAGTAAGCATAATCATATGCAAGCTGCAAGAGGTTGTATTTTTATATACAACAAGCAGGGTGGTACCGCGGGAAATCCCTCTCGTCCCTGATTTTAGGAACGAGAGGGTTTTTGTATTTTAAAATAAGTGAGGCGTAAGGTGTTACACTCCTAACCCCTCACCCCTAACACCTTACTAATAAAAACGGAGAGGAGAGATTAGGTATGAGAAGTGAATTGGTTAAGATTGGGCTGGAAAAAGCTCCTCATCGTTCGCTTTTTAAAGCTATTGGATTAACTGATGAAGAAATGGCTAGACCCCTGATCGGTATAGTCAACTCCCATAATGAAATTGTGCCCGGCCATATTAATCTCGATAAAATTGCCGAGGCCGTTAAAGCCGGAATCAGAATGGCGGGAGGTACACCTCTGGAGTTTCACACTATTGCCGTTTGTGATGGCATAGCTATGAATCATACTGGTATGAAGTATTCGCTGGCTAGCCGGGAGTTAATTGCTGATACGGTGGAAATTATGGCTACCGCTCATGCTTTTGATGCTTTAGTTTTTATACCTAATTGTGACAAGGTAGTTCCCGGTATGTTAATGGCAGCTGCTAGACTAAATCTTCCTGCCATTTTTATAAGTGGCGGCCCTATGTTAGCCGGAAGGTTTAACGGGCAAATGGTGGGTGTTACCCAGGTATTTGAAGGAGTAGGTTCAGCGGCGGCAGGTAATATGGATGCCCAGGAATTATGTGACTTAGAGGAGAATGCTTGCCCGACTTGTGGTTCTTGTGCCGGTATGTTTACGGCTAATTCTATGAATTGTCTGACTGAAGCCTTAGGTATGGGATTACCAGGTAATGGCACTATCCCGGCAGTTTATTCGGAGCGCATAAGATTAGCCAAAAAAGCAGGTATGAAAATAATGGAATTATTAGAAGCTGATATTAAACCACTGGATATTATGACGACCGCTGCTTTTCGTAATGCTATGCATGCCGACATGGCCATTGGATGTTCAACCAATTCGGTACTTCACCTTATGGCCATAGCTAATGAAGCCGGAGTAAAAATAGACCTTAATCTGTTTAATGAAATTAGTGCTATAACTCCGCACTTGTGTAAAATTAGCCCGGCGGGTAATCATTATATGGAAGATTTATATAGAGCCGGGGGAGTGCAAGCTATTTATAATGAATTAAACAAAAAGGATTTGCTTGACCCGGATTGTTTAACCGTAACCGGAAAAACCGTGCAAGAAAATATTGCTAATTATCCGGTTCAGGACTATGAGGTAATTAGACCTATTGATAATCCCTATAGTGAAAGTGGCGGATTAGCTATGCTCTTTGGCAATTTAGCAGTAGAAGGTGCGGTAGTTAAAAAAGGTGCAGTGGCTCCCGAGATGATGGTTCACGAAGGACCGGCCCGAGTCTTTGACTCTGAGGAAGCAGCCGTCGAGGCTATCCTAGCCGGGCAGATTGTAAAAGGGGATGTAATAGTTATACGCTATGAAGGTCCTCAAGGAGGACCTGGTATGAGGGAAATGTTAACCCCCACTGCTGCTATAGCTGGAATGGGATTAGATAAAGAAGTAGCTCTTATTACTGATGGACGTTTTTCTGGTGCCACCAGAGGGGCTTCCATAGGCCATGTATCTCCTGAAGCAGCAGCAGGAGGACTTATTGCTCTAGTAGAGGACAATGACCTTATACGAATAAACATTCCGGCTTGTAAGCTGGACCTGGTGGTAGATGAAGCAATTTTGGAAACCAGGAGAAGTGGATTAAAAGTACCTGAACCTAAAATTAAAACTGGATATATGAACAGATACGCCCGAATGGTGCAGTCAGCAAGTACTGGAGCCATATTTGCTAAATAAAGATTTAAGCATTTTAGCGGGCTAATTAAGAAAAAGCCCGCTATTTATTTGGATATAGACGGGAGAGCGGGAAGTCCGCATCAACCAGAAGAATGGCAACCAAAACCTTCCCTAGCCAGGGGAGTAGATTAGATGGAGGTGAGCATATGAAGTTGAAAGGTGCCGAGATTTTACTTCATTGTTTGAAAGAAGAAGGAGTCGACACTATTTTTGGATACCCCGGAGGAGCAGTATTACCTATTTATGATGCTTTATATAGTTCCGATATTAAACATGTACTAACCCGCCATGAGCAAGGCGCCGGACACGCGGCTGACGGGTATGCCCGAGCGACCGGAAAGGTAGGAGTTTGCTTAGTTACATCCGGTCCCGGAGCTACTAATTTAGTCACGGCCATTGCTACGGCTTATATGGATTCTATTCCCTTAATATGCTTTACCGGTCAGGTAGGGTCCTCGCTTATAGGTAAAGACGCTTTCCAGGAAGCTGATATTACCGGGATTACCCTTCCTATCACCAAGCATAATTATATGGTGGAAAGAACCGAAGATTTGGCCCCCATAATAAAGGAAGCTTTCTACATAGCTACAACTAACCGTCCGGGGCCGGTAGTAATTGATTTGCCTAAGGATGTTATGGATAGAGCTATAGATTTCAAACCGAATCAGGAAGAGGTTAGTATTCGCGGTTATCGGGTCATGAAGGGCTTCAATGCCGGTCAGGTAGTCACCGCCGTAAATTTGATCAAGCAATCCCAGCGGCCTTTGTTATATGCCGGGGGAGGAGTAATAGCTTCGGGAGCTGCCGAGGAACTGCGCGAACTGGCCGAAAAAAGGAAGATTCCGGTTACTATGACTCTGATGGGACTGGGAGCTTTTCCGGCCACTAATTATTTATCCCTAGGCATGCTGGGTATGCATGGAACCAGATATGCCAATTATGCTGTCAGTGAATGTGATTTACTAATCGCGGTGGGAGCCAGATTTGATGACCGGGTTACTAGTAAGATAGATGCCTTTGCCCCCCATGCTAAGATTATCCACATTGACATAGACGCGGCCGAGATTGGGAAAAATGTGGATATAGATGTTCCTATAGTAGGACAGGTCAGGGAAGTGCTGGAAGCTATTAATGCCAAGCTGGAAAAGGTAGAGGATGATCATAACAGTGAATGGCTGCAAGCTATTGAAAGATGGAAAGACGAATATCCCATGCGTTATGGCCAGTCAGCCGATAACCGCTTAATGCCCCAGCATGTTATTGAAAAGATATATGATCTTACTCAGGGTGAAGCTATTATTACTACGGAAGTCGGGCAGAACCAGATGTGGACAGCGCATTATTATAAATTTAAAAATCCCCGCACTCTGTTAACTTCCGGCGGATTAGGTACTATGGGCTACGGTTTTCCTGCTGCCATCGGAGCCCAGATAGCCTGCCCGGATAAAAAGGTCATTGATATAGCCGGTGATGGCAGTATTCAGATGAATATTCAGGAGCTGGCAGTAGCCGTGGAAAATAAGCTGCCGGTTATCATCTGTATTTTGAATAATCATTTCTTAGGTATGGTCAGACAATGGCAAGGCCTATTTTACGAGAAACGCTATTCTTATACGGATATGAGCCACCAGCCCGATTTTGTAAAATTAGCGGAAGCTTATGGAGCCGTAGGCATCAGGGTCAAGGAATATTCCGAAGTGGAGCCGGCCTTAAAACAAGCTTTGGCCAGTACCGATAAACCGGTAGTAATTGATTTTTGGGTGGAAAGAGAAGCTGATGTTTTCCCGATGGTTCCATCCGGAACTTCGCTTTTAAATATGTTGGGAGGTGACTAAAATGAAAAAACACACCTTAGCCGTAACTGTAGAAAATAAACCGGGAGTTTTAACCAGAGTAACTACCCTTTTTAGGCGCCGGGGCTATAATATTGAAAGTCTGGCCGTGGGAGCTACTGAAACTCCGGGGATATCCCGCATGACTATTGAAGTTGAGGGGGATGACCGGGTTATTGAACAAGTTACCAAGCAATTATATAAATTAGTTGAAGTTACTAAAATCGTTGATGTTACTGAGGACAGAGCAGTTGAACGAGAATTAGTTCTTATTAAGGTTAGAGCTGATAATAATATACGGGCTGAAATAGTGCAGATTGTAGATATTTTCAGAGCCCGGATCGTAGATATCGGCCGCAATACTTTAATTATAGAAGCCACCGGCGATTCCGGCAAAATAAATGCTATAGAAGATTCATTAAGACCATTTGGAATTGTCGAACTGGTACGTACCGGCAAAATTGCCATGGTACGTGGTGCCCTTAAACAATAATTTGAAGGAGGAAATATAAAATGGCCAAAATGTATTATGATGCAGACGCAAATCTAGATTGTTTGAAAGGAAAGACTATAGCCGTAATGGGCTTTGGTTCTCAAGGTCATGCTCAAGCTCAAAACTTAAAGGATAGTGGTCTTAATGTAGTAGTAGGAATTAGAAAACCTTTTGATGAAGCAACGGGGAAAGAATGGGATGCGGTAATTGAGGCAGGTATTACTCCCATGACTGTGGCTGAAGCTGCTCAGGCGGCCGATATAGTTCAAATATTGCTGCCGGACGAAACTCAAGCAGCAGTATATGAAAATGAAATAAAGCCATATTTAAAAGAAGGGGATGCTCTTGGTTTCTCCCACGGCTTTAATATTCATTTTGGTCAAATAGTACCGCCGGCTAATATAGATGTATTTATGATAGCCCCTAAAAGCCCGGGCCATCTAGTGAGAAGAATGTATGTACAAGGAGCAGGAGTACCGGGTCTGATCGCTATTGAACAAGATTTTACCGGGAAGGCTTATGATATCGCTTTAGCTTATGCCTGTGGCATTGGTTGCACTAAAGCCGGAGTTATTGAAACTAGTTTCATGGAAGAAACTGAAACTGATTTATTCGGAGAACAAGCTGTATTATGCGGAGGAGCTACCGAATTAATTAAAGCTGGTTTTGAAACTTTAGTGGAAGCCGGTTATCAACCAGAAATAGCCTATTTTGAGTGCTTACATGAACTAAAGCTGATTGTAGACTTAATGTATGAAGGCGGCATGAGCCTGATGCGCTATTCCATCAGCAATACTGCCGAATGGGGCGATTATATTTCCGGGCCTCGAGTAATTGGGGAAGAATCTCGCATAGCCATGTATGAAATTCTAAGAGAGATTCAGGAAGGTAAATTTGCTAAAGACTGGTTATTAGAAAATCAAGTAGGTCGTCCTCAATTTAACGCTTTAAAACGCATTAACCGGGAACACTTGATTGAAGAAGTAGGCAGTGACCTACGGGCAATGATGCCTTGGCTGAAAAATACTAAATAAACATATGTTTATTTGCTAAACATAAAAATAAAAATGCAGCGGAGCTTAATTATCCGCTGCTGCCAACTAAATTGGAATAAGAATTAAAAATGAGGGAGTATTATGTCTAAGAGTAATCGTATTTATCTTTTTGATACTACCCTGCGCGATGGAGAACAATCACCCGGAGTGAGTCTGAATGCGGAGGAAAAGCTGGAAATAGCTTACCAATTGGCTAGATTAGGTGTAGATGTAATAGAAGCCGGTTTTCCTATTGCTTCACCGGGGGATTTCGCAGCCGTTAAAAAGATAGCAGATAATGTAAAAGGGCCAACTATAGCTGGGTTGTGTCGTGCCAATAAAGGCGACATAGATCGGGCCTGGGAGGCTTTGCAAGGTGCCGAAGCGGCGAGAATTCATGTATTTCTGGCCAGTTCAGATATTCATTTAAAATATAAACTGCAAAAATCACGGGAACAAATGCTGGAACAAGCTATAGAAACCGTGAAGTATGCGAAAAAATACTGTTCTGATGTAGAGTTTTCGGCGGAAGATGCTTCCCGCAGTGATGTAGACTTTTTAGCTTTAGTAGTGGAAAAGGTTATCGAGGCGGGAGCTACCGTGGTTAATTTACCTGATACGGTAGGCTATGCGGTACCCGAGGAATTTGGACAGTTTATTAAAGCTGTAACCAACAAAGTGCCTAATTTGGATAAGGCTATAATAAGTGTGCATTGTCATGATGATTTAGGTATGGCCGTAGCTAATTCTTTAGCCGGCATAGTAAATGGAGCCCGGCAAGTTGAATGTGCCGTAAACGGTATCGGAGAAAGAGCCGGTAATGCATCTTTAGAAGAAATAATTATGGCCCTTTATACCAAAAAGGCGTTTTTTGATAAGGCCATTAATGTTAATTACGGAGAATTATATCGTACCAGCCGTTTAGTAAGCAGCTTAACCGGGATGACTATTGCTCCCAATAAAGCCATAGTAGGGCAAAATGCCTTTGCTCATGAATCTGGTATTCATCAGGACGGGGTCTTAAAAGAACGCTCTACTTACGAGATAATGAGCCCCGAGCTTATCGGTATAACTACTAATAATATTGTATTAGGCAAACATTCGGGCCGCCATGCCTTTAGAGAAAGGCTAAAAGATTTGGGCTTTGTATTATCTGATGCAGAATTAGATAAAGCTTTTGCTAAATTTAAGGATACCGCCGATAAGAAAAAAGAGATTACTGATAGTGACCTGGAAGCTATAGTAGCTGATAAAGCCTGGTCTATTCCAGAGAGGTTTAGCCTGGATTATCTGCACATTTCCAGTGGAACTAATATTATACCTACGGCTACAGTACGGCTGGCTATTGAAGATAAGACTTTTGAATCAGCTTCCACCGGTGATGGGCCAGTAGATGCAGCCTGTCATGCGGTAGATAAGATAACCGATATTTATGGTAAAATGCGTGGTTATAAATTAAACGCAGTTACCAGCGGCAAAGATGCCTTAGGTGAAGTAATCTCCACTATTGAAATACATGGCAAGGCTTACACTGGCCGGGGTTTAAGCACCGACATTATTGAGGCTAGTGTAAAATCATATATTAATGCCATAAACAGATATTATCATGAAAAACATATTAATCTGAGTGAACCAAAAGAGAGGGGTTAAGACCATGGGAATGACGATTAGCCAGAAAATCTTAGCTAATCATGCCGGCAAAGATTATGTGGAAGCTGGGGAATTAATAAATTGCCGGCTGGATGTAGTATTAGGCAATGATGTTACTTCCCCGGTAGCCATTGAGGAATTTAATAAACTGGAAATGCCGGGAGTTTTTGACCAGAATAAAGTCGTAATGGTTCCCGATCATTTCACTCCTAATAAAGATATTAAGTCGGCTGAACAGGCTAAAATAATGCGTGACTTTGCTAGAAAACATGGTATAACTAATTACTTTGAGATTGGTCAAATGGGCATAGAACATTGTCTGCTCCCTGAACAAGGTTTAGCTCTGCCCGGGGACCTGATAATAGGAGCTGATTCCCATACTTGTACTTATGGAGCTTTAGGGGCTTTTGCTACCGGGGTAGGCTCTACGGATATGGCCGCTGCTATGGCTACGGGTGAAGCCTGGTTTAAAGTACCGGAAAGCATTAAGTTTGTTTATTATGGAAAATTGCCTGAGTGGGTAAGTGGTAAAGATTTAATTCTGCATACCATTGGGAATGTAGGTGTTGATGGAGCCAGATATATGTCTATGGAATTTACTGGGGAAGTCATTAAGAATCTTTCTATAGATAACCGTTTTACTATGGCTAATATGGCCATTGAAGCGGGAGGCAAAAACGGTATCATCGAGCCGGATGATATAACTTTAGCCTATGTAAACCAGAGAGCCAAACGCGCTTATAAGCTGTATAAATCAGATGCAGATGCTAAATATTTTGAGGTTAGAGAATATGATGTATCTAAATTAGAACCGGTAGTAGCTTTCCCCCATCTGCCGGAAAATGCCCGGCGGGTCAGTGAAGCTACTCATGTCAATATAGACCAGGTAGTGATCGGCTCTTGTACTAATGGCAGAATTGAAGACCTGGAAATCGCGGCTAATATTTTAAAAGGTAAAAAAGTACATCCCGAACTTAGAGTAATCATATTCCCCGGTACCCAGCAGATTTACTTGGAGGCTATGCGCAGGGGATTTATCGAGAGCTTTATTGAGGCGGGAGCTATAGTAAGTACTCCTACTTGCGGACCATGTTTAGGTGGACATATGGGTATATTAGCTAAAGGAGAAAAAGCTTTAGCTACTACTAACCGTAATTTTGTAGGTCGTATGGGACATCCTGAAAGTGAAGTTTATTTAGCCAGCCCGGCAGTAGCGGCTGCCAGTGCTATAAAAGGCAAAATAACACCACCCTGGGAAATATAGTAGGAGGGTTAGAGTCATGAATCTAAAAGGTATGGTATATAAATTTGGAGCTGATATTGATACTGATGCTATAATTCCAGCTCGTTACTTAAATACTTCGGACCCGGCTGAATTAGCTAAACATTGCATGGAAGATGCTGACCCCAGCTTTCCGGCTAAAGTTAAAACGGGAGACATTATTGTAGCAGATAAGAATTTTGGCTGCGGAAGTTCTAGAGAGCATGCTCCTATTGCGATTAAAGCGGCGGGAGTAAGCTGTGTAGTAGCCAAATCCTTTGCCCGTATTTTCTACCGCAACAGTATTAATATCGGGTTGCCCATTTTGGAATGCCCGGCCGGGGTAGATGCCATTAACGAAGGTGATGAAATCGAAGTCGATTTAGTGGCTGGTAAGGTTAAAAACCTGCGTACTGGTGAAGAATATCAAGCTACACCTTTCCCGGAATTTATGCAAAACATAATGGCTAAAGGCGGCCTGATTAATTATGTTAAGGAAAAGGTTTAGTAACGTGAGGCGTAAGGTGTGAGGTGTTAGGCGTAAAACGTAATGTAGGGGCGACCTTTGGTCGCCTCAGACTGTCCGAAAACCATAAAAAAATCAAAGAAAAAAAGAGTATACAGGCACCGAGAAAACGGAAAAAAAGCTATAATAAACATAAAAGAGTAAGAATGGCGGTGCTAAAAATGGGAT
>JAEWZB010000030.1 GCA_023395515.1 Bacillota bacterium | reverse complement strand
ACTATACGCAGTACAAAGAATTGAATAAAATGGTAAAACACTTTAAAAGGGAGAATCTTAAATTAAGAACGAATTTGGCGTCTCAAATATATTAAATGCAAATATCATACCAACATTTTTTTAGCTGCATTTTTTGATGAAATATATTGATTTTAAAGGTTAGTCGGCTCTTGCCCCCTACACCTTAAATTGAGGCCAGCTAATTAATTAATTCATAGTTGCATTAATTAATTCAAATATGCATTAATTAAGTTCCGAGTATATAGCCAGCCTTTAATTTCCTTAATATTCAAAATATTTAGACGTATACAAAGTTAATTCATTTATGAATTAAAGGCTCTAGCCATAGTAAGCCATAGTATAGGAAGATATGTATCAACCGAAGTAAAGTAAGACATACTTGGGTAAGACCAACATGTAAACAAAAAAAGAATAATTGGAGTGAAAAATTGAATGCGTACATTAATAGCCACGGCCCTATATAGTTCTAAAGGTAAAGAAGTTTACTGCACCATTAAGAAAGTATCCGAAGAACAGCTTAAAACCATAAAAAATACTCCTAATGAACAATTAGAAGCTTTAGGGTTTACTTTTATTAAACTAAACTCTCCTGAATTTCCTAATGTAAGAGGATATGCTATTTTTTTCGAAGGTCATATTGATGAAATGAGCCGAGCTTTAAAAAACATAAATAAATACTAGCCTCCCAGCCCATAAATTGAAAGATAACTCCCTCACCTAATTTGGCACATCTTTTGCATAATGTTTTTTAACCTGGTAAAAGAGTATGGTTAGTTTTGGCGATCATTAGAAGTTTAAACTTTTAAACTAAGCAATTTATACGATCAGCCTAACTAACATTATTTTAGAAAGGGGGGGAAACCAGAACTTGACCAGGTATTTTGATTATGAAGGAGAGATTGTGTGTCAAGTAATCATGAATGGGCTAACCCTGCTCCCGCGGGATTATTAGCATTAGCTATGGCATGTTTTACTTTTTTTGCTTTACTTAGCGGGAAAGTTGAGTACTTGACGATTCCATTGTTAGGTTGCTGGTTAATAGGGGGCTTTGTCATTCAAATTATGCTTGGAATTTTAGAATTAAGGAAGGTAATACAACCGGTAGTAATGTATTACCTTTTTGTGCCGTTTTTTTTATGCTAGTAAGAGGTATGGCGTTTATGGTTAAGTATATGGCCGGACTAAATGGATGGCCGGTTGATGCCCGTATTGATGGATGGGCATGGTTAGCTTCAACTATAACGCTTTTAGCATGGACTCCCGCCTATTTTAAATCCCCATTGTTTTGTCAAAAAATTCACACCTGTTGATGCAGCATAGAACGTGTGACAATATCCTGAACCCATGACGAGGAGATGTTCAGCTCAGCCTATTTGTATTCTGCAATCGCCAACGTGACAAGTTCAAGATACTGCAATGGGGTCATAATGGATCAGGAAGGGAGTGCCATTAACCTGCAAATATAAGACATGTGATGAATCCCACTGGTTCTAATTGTTCGCCAAAAACCTCAATTAAAATGCCATCCAATCAAAGGCAGCAGCAATAGCCCCTATCTATTTGTAGTTTATTCCAAGACCAAGTCAAACTTATTGACCCTGGGTGAAACAGTACCCAAAGAATTGGCCGCTTATGCGGACATTTTGCGAATCCTGACTATAACGAGCTTCTGCAAAAAGCTGAAGCCTTATGCTCAGATCAGGTTGGTTATGACAAGCTTACCCCGGCTGCCTGATAATATTAAAACCGGCCAGGAGCTTAACTTGGAAATCATCTGAGCGTATCTTGACAACAGGGGTCAATTCTGGTTTGGAAAGTGGGGGCAGAGTTTTAACGGTCTGAAACAATCTTTTACCTTTATTCTACAAAAAAAAATATAAGTAGTGAGGTGTCATAAATGGAAAAAAACAGATGGGTTCTCTTAGCCGTTAGTATCTGTGCAAACCTTTGTATTGGTTCCGCTTACGCCTGGAGCGTATTCTCCAAGCCATTACAGGCAACTTTTGGCTGGACGGCTACAGAAGTCAATTTAGCATATTCGATCTGTTTAGGAATGATTCCGTTAGCCATGGTAGTCGCCGGAAAACTACAGGATAAATATGGTCCTAAATGGGTAGTTTTTGGCGGAGGAGTTCTTTTTGGCATTGCCGCGATCTTAGTAAGTTTCACCACCAGCTTGCCCTGGTTATATTTAACTTATGGATTAATGGGTGGAATAGGTATCGGCTGTGTTTACGGATGTACAATCCCCAATACTACAAAGTGGTTCCCCGACAAAAGAGGTCTGGCCGGTGGATTGATTGCCGGCGGTTTTGGGATAGGTGCCGTTATTTTTGGCCCGGTCTCGGCTGCACTGATTAGTAGTATGGGAGTTCTGAATACATTCCGTTATGAAGGTATAATTTATATCATTGTTGTTGGTCTCGCAGCTCTATATATCTCAGCTCCTCCGGCTGGCTATAAGCCTGCTGGTTGGAATCCCCCCGCACCAGCCCCGGGCGCTACAAGCACTAGCGCAGTGAATCTATCCCCGGGGGAAATGTTTAGAACTCCAATATTTTGGGTTCTATTTGGCATGTATACCTTAGCTTGTTTTGCCGGTCTCATGATAATCGGCCATGCTTCTCCTATTGGTCAGGAGAAAGTGGGCTTAACAGCTGCCGTAGCTGCAGGGGCAGTTGCCTTCCTCAGTCTGGGGAATACCTTGGGCCGCGTGTTCTGGGGTTTTGTTTCAGATAAGATAGGACGCTTCAGCACCTTAATGATAATGTATTCGCTATCTGCTGTAGCACTGTTTGGACTAGTTGGTGCATCCACCTATGGGCTCTATGTTGTTTCCATTATGGGGATTGCAGCCTGTTTTGGCGGTTTCTTTGGTATCTTCCCCGCCCTTACTGCCGACAACTTCGGCGTTAAAAACCTGGGAGTAAATTATGGTATATTATTTGTATCTTATGGTATAGCAGGAACTATTGCCCCCACTTTGGCCGCCTATCTAAAAGAATCCAGCGGCGGTGACTATACTCTAGGCTTGACGATTGCTATCGGTGTAAATGTTGTGGGAATTTTACTAACCTTGTTATATAGAAATATGACCAATAGAAATATAACCAAGCCCGAGACCGCCGCTGCCTGATCAAAATGAGTTGAGTATTATTCACGTATTTGCATAAGTTCCATAACTTGAAACCCCTGATAAAGATAATTTTATCAGGGGTTTCAGTTTATTTATTATGATAAATAAAAAGGGAGTGTCTCCCTTACTTCTCGAAATTGTCGCCGCCAGGGTCAAAGCACTTGAACTATAAAGAATATGAAAGATTATTAAAATACTTAAACTATATAGGCAACCCTAACCATGTAATAATGCATTATTGTAACAAATACCAATCTAAATATAATATTTAGATTGGTATTTTAATGGCTATTCCCTTTTGGCCAGCTTAAATTTTCACCTTTAAAAACTTCCTTTTTCCTACCTGTATTACCATCTCATCCTGCAGGATTATATTCTCTTCACTATATTTATCGCCATTAACCTTAACTGCACCCTGTTTTAACATTCGGCGCCCTTCACTGGTGGAAGGCACCATATCCTGTTCCACTAGAAATTTAGGTAACCATACTTCAGTTTCTTGAACTGCAACTACCGGAATATCATCAGGTATGTCGCCTTTAGAGAATACTAGCAGAAATCTTTCTTCAGCATTATCTGCTTCATCTTTACTGTGGTACATGGTAATAATTTCTTTAGCTAATCTAATCTTAGCATCCCGAGGATTTAGCTCACCTTGAGCCATACCTTCCTTAATGGCATTTATTTCCTCCATAGGAGTCCTGGTTATTAATTCAAAATATCTAATAATCAGCTCATCAGGAATTGACATGGTTTTGCCAAACATTTCGTAAGCTTCTTCATTAATACCGATGTAATTTCCTAAGCTCTTACTCATTTTCTGTATGCCATCTGTACCTTCCAGTATGGGCATAGTTAAAGCTACTTGCGGTTCCTGTCCATATTCCCTCTGCAGATTTCTGCCCACTAAAAGGTTAAATTTCTGGTCAGTTCCACCCATTTCAACATCAGATTTTAATTCCACCGAATCATAACCTTGCAGTAACGGGTACATAAATTCAAGTATGCTGATAGGCAGCCCTTCTTTATATCTATTACTAAAATCATCTCTTTCCAGCATCCGGGCTACAGTATATTTTCCGGCTAAGCTTAAAGCATCGGTAAGGTTAAGCTTCATTAACCATTCGCTATTAAAGTGCATAACCGTTTTTTCTTTATCTAAGACCTTAAATATCTGTTCTTGATAGGTAGCTGCATTAATTTTTACCTGCTCCTCGGTAAGCTGTTTCCTGGTTTCAGATTTACCGCTGGGGTCACCTATTCTCCCGGTAAAATCCCCAATGATAAGGTGAACTTCATGACCTAAATCTTGAAATTGCCTGAGTTTATTTAATACAACTGTATGGCCTAAATGAATATCAGGGGCCGTAGGATCTAAGCCCAGTTTAATTCTTAGAGGCTTATTATCCTTAAGGGATTTATATAACTTTTGTTTAAGTTCCTCTTCCGGAACAATTTCTGCCACCCCTCGACGTATAAACTCCATTTGGTCATCTACTTGTTTTTTAATATTAACTTCCACAAAATAACCTCCTTGCCATAAAAAATAATAGCACAATAGTTTTACAATGTGCAATAATTAGGTAATATGAGCGTATATAAGTTATATAAAGGCTGTATGCCTTAGTGCACATGCAGGAAAAAGACCTAAGGTTGTATAATTCAATATAGGATTTAATCTAAAAAAGAATTAATCCAGGAGGCTTTATTATAGTATGGCTAAAACTAACTCAAATAACAAGAAACTACGCATTAATTGGAAAAGAGTTTTTACTTTACTGATTATTTTAGGCCTGGTTGGGGTAGGCGCAGGAGTAGGAGTACTGGTATATGCTGCACAAGATATGCCGTCTTGGGACACCCAGCAGCTTTCCGGGGCTAAGACTACTTTTATCCATGACGATAAAGATGAAATTGTAACTAGATTGCACGCCGAGGAGAACCGCACCGAAATCAGCTTGGATAAGGTTCCTGACAATATAATTAATGCCTTTATCGCTACTGAAGACCGGGATTTTTATGAACATCACGGTATCAACTTTAAAGGTATTTTAAGGGCGGTAGTAAGTAATATTACCTCGGGAGATTCAACTGGGCAAGGCGCCAGTACTATTACCCAGCAGTTAGCCCGTAATGCATTTTTATCCTTTGATAAAAAATGGGAACGCAAAATCAAAGAGATGCTCTTGTCTTTTAAATTAGAATCTAATTTTTCTAAAGATGAAATATTAAGCATGTATCTTAATAAAATTAACTTTGGCGCCGGTGCTTATGGAGTACAAGCTGCAGCCAATACTTATTTTGGCAAGGATGTAGGTGATCTAACCTTGTCCGA
The DNA here is from genome assembly GCA_023395515.1 of Bacillota bacterium. Lineage (GTDB taxonomy): Bacteria > Bacillota > Syntrophomonadia > Syntrophomonadales > Syntrophomonadaceae > JAAYRQ01. The sequence continues at coordinate 4,503 of JAEWZB010000030.1, read as the reverse complement.
AGCATCATTAATTGCCGGTTTACCCCAAAGCCCCAATGGTTATAACCCCTTTCAATTTTATGACCGGGCCAAAGCCCGACAAAAGATTGTCTTAAATAGCATGGTGGATTGTGGTTTTATTGACGCAGCTACTGCTAAAGAGGCTTATGAAGCTGAACTTGTTTTTAGGCAAACCTCATCAGTTGAACAAAAATATGGTTTTTTTGTTGATGCGGTAATTGAGGAAGCTATAGATATAATTAAAACGGCTAAGCTTTACGATGATCCCAGTGATGCCGTATACCGTTACGGACTGCGAATTTATACTACTATGGATAAAAATATTCAGGCCCATGCCGAAAATATCTACGCTAACCCCGAGAATTTTCCTAATCAGAGTGCTAACGGAGAGCTTATCCAATCAGCCCTGGTGGTAATGGATCATTCTAATGGTGATGTCAAAGCTATCATGGGAGGCAGAAAATATGAACAACGGCGCGGTTTTAACCGTGCTACCTCAGCTTATAGACAACCTGGTTCAGTTATAAAACCTATAGCCGTATATTCCCCGGCTTTAGAAAAAGGCATAATGCCTTATTATGTTTTAGATGATTCACCAGTTTCCTTTAAAATTGGAGGAGATGTATGGGAACCCCGCAACTATGATGGAACCCACCGTGGCTTGGTTACTATGCGCACGGCCGTACAATGGTCAATTAATACCTATGCCGCTCAGTTATTAGATCAGATAGGTATTAGAACCGCATTTGACTATGCTAAGTCCATGGGATTAGAACTGGTAGATTCCCCGGGAACTAATGATTTAGGCTTAGCTCCACTATCTTTAGGGGGACTTACCAAAGGTGCTACTCCCCTGCAAATGGCAGCAGCTTACGGAGCCATAGCTAATGGCGGGGTTTATACTAAACCTCACTTTATTACCCGTATTGCTGATGTTAATGGGGTAGAGTTATATAGCTATGAACCAACTTATCAAAGGGTTTTAACCGAACAGACCTCTTGGCTGATGGGAAATATCCTGCAATCGGTAGTTAGTTCCGGTACCGGAACTAGTGCTAAAGTACCCGGAGTAGTTACTGCCGGTAAAACCGGAACTTCCGAGCAATATAAAGATTCCTGGTTTTGCGGTTTTACTCCCGCCTATTCGGTAGCAGTATGGATGGGCTACGATAAAGACCACACTATGAATAAAGTTTATGGCAGTGGTTATCCGGCCCGGATTTTCAAATCGGTGTTAACCAAAGGACATGAAACCAAAAATCCCGCCCCCCGGGGTATGCCTTCAGGTATAACTCAAGTATCAGTATGTTCTAAATCAGGTAAACTACCTTCTGACAAATGTCCTGAAGAGGACATTATAATGGAATACACCTTGCAAAATATTGTTCCCACGGAAATATGTGACGTACATGAAGAAGTTCTAATATGCCCGGAATCGGGCAAATTAGCAGGCCGGTATTGTCCTAATCCTCAGCTATCGTCATTAGTTATTGCGGGGGAAAACAGTGCCACTCCCGGTAGTATTCCTACCGAGAAATGTGATATCCATACTGAGTTCACAATTCCCGGTATGTTTAAAAACGAAATCGCGATTTGTACTGACCCCAGACATGAAGGAAAACTGTACCGGGCTAATGTTCCCGGTCCCCTACAAACCGGAGGCTGCCCGGCCGAATATATTCAAAATATTGTAATCCAACCGGGCCAGGAAATCCCCTCTTGTTCTTTAGATGATCATAAACTTAAGAAGAAAAACGCTACGGATATAATCGAAGGAATAATCGATAGATAGATAAAAATAAGAGGGGGCTTGAGCCCCCTCTTAAATTCTCCTATTTATTAAACTCTACCACCGTTACCCCTAATCCGCCTTCATCATATAAGCCATCCCGGTAACTTTTCACATAGATATGATCTTTTAAATATTCCCTTATAGCTTTACGCAGGGCTCCGGTTCCTTTACCATGTATGATTCTTACTGAATCTAGTCCTACCAAATTGGCATCTTCCAGATATTTATCAACTTCTTCAATAGCTTCTTCAGCTAATTTTCCCCGCAAATCTATTTCTTTGGAAATATGCTTAGCTTTGTGTAAGAAGGTATTATTTCTTATTTTAGTCTGCTTTTCTTCCGGTGATATTGTAGCTACTGCATCAGTTTTTTTCACGTTTATTTTTAATATTCCGGCTTGAACCAGCAGCTCATCCGGTTTAATCTCTAATATATAACCTTTTTGGCTGATGCTTTTTATAAATACATAATCCCCCGGCTTAAGCTCGGGGCTGCCGGTAGGTTTATATTGAGCCTCATCCTCAGTTTTAGTTATAGGCAGGGATAGGTTCTTAATCTTTTGCCGGCTATTTTCTATTTCATGCCAGCGTAAAACCTCATCCTGATTTTTCAAGACCGATTTTAATTCTTTTACGGCTAAATCAGCCTCAGCCTTAATTTGTTTCAGGTAGAAATTAGCTTCTTCCTGGGCTCTCCTGGTTATCTGGTCCTGCTTTTGCAAAAAGTTTTGTTTTTGACTAGCCAGGTCTTGCTTTTCCTGTTCCAACTTCTCTTTGTCCCGGGCCAGCTCTTCAACTAAAGTTTTATATTCATAGCGGCTTTCTTTTAATTCCTTAATCATATGGCTTATTTCTCTATCGGCCTTGGGTACCAGCTCTTTAGCCCTACTAACTAAAGTAGCTTCTAAACCTAGGCGCGAAGCAATTTCAAAAGCATTACTTTGCCCGGGAGTTCCGATAGTTAATTCATAAGTTGGCCTTAAAGAAATAGGGTCAAATTCCACACAGGCATTTTCTACTCTTTCCGTTTGGTAGGCATAATTTTTTAATTCACTTTGGTGGGTGGAGACTACCACTTTAGCCTGCTTGGCTTGTAATTCCTCCAATATTACCCGGGCTAAGGAAGCTCCTTCCGCCGGGTCGGTGCCTGCTCCTAACTCATCAATTAAAACTAAGGTTTTATCATCAGCTTGAGCAATTATGTTGATTATATTTTTCATATGAGAGGAAAAGGTGCTTAATGATTGTTCAATACTTTGTTCATCACCTATATCAACATAAATAGATTTAAAAATGGAGATTTTACTGTTTTCCCGCGCCGGTATAAATAAACCGCACATAGTCATAATGGTTAATAACCCCATAGTTTTAAGGGCTACGGTTTTTCCTCCCGTATTAGGACCGGTAATAACTAACACATCAAAATTTTTACCTAGCTCCACATTTAAAGGTACCGCACTATCCCCTATCAGAGGATGCTTGCCCCGGCTTATTTCAATAATTCCTTTATTATTTACCTCCGGGCGGAAAGCGTTTTGTTTATAAGCTAATCGTCCCTTAGCAAAAATGTAGTCCAGCAGAGATAGTATTTGTAAATTGTGGGTCAGGCTATCGGCAAATACGGCCACTTCTAAGCTTAGCAAGGCCAGTATTCTTTCTATTTCTCTTTTTTCCTCCAGCTGCAGCAAACGTATTTTGTTATTATGTTCTACTACTGACATAGGTTCTATAAATACTGTAGCTCCGCTAGCTGATTCGTCATGGATAATGCCCTTAACTTCATTACGAAATTCCTGTTTAACCGGAATAACATATCGGCCATCCCGTTCAGTTATTAAAGCATCTTGTAAAAACTTTTGATTATGTTCGGAACGGATGAAATTTTGCAGAAATTCTCTAATTCTAGTTTTAAAGGTATTAATTTGATTTCTGATACTTTTTAATTCCGGAGTAGCATCATCTTTTATTTTTCCATCTTCAGCCACTACCCGGATAATCTTATTTTCCAACTCGTAGTTATCATCCATGGTTGAAGCTATATGACTTAATTGTTGATATTTTGCAGTGATACTCTTTTTAGCTAAACGGGAGGCTCTTAATAAATGATATACATCCAAGAGCTCATAGGAGGATAGTATGCCCTGAATTTTAGCTTTTTGAATTTGAGCATCAATTAACTTCAAGTCACTTAAAAAAGCCGGTTCACCGTAACGCAAAAATTCCATAGCTTCAGCCGTTTCATCTAAGCGCTTTTGCACTACTTGTAAATCGGCCGCTGGCTGCATATTTTCCACATGTTTTAAACCACCGGCAAAATGGGTTAACTTCCCTAATCTGGCCTGTATTTTATCAAATTCGAGTTTTTTTAATGTATTAATATCCATTTCTATAATACCCCACGATAATAATGTCCTTTAGTTAAGGCGGAATTACTAATTTGTTCAAGTTCCTGTTTACTCTTGGATAAATCTGGGATAATTTCTTTATATAATTGGTCTAGAACTCTCCGGTAAATACCGACGGTTTTAGCTATTTGCTCCTTATCCAGGCGATAGGCTTCTATTCTTAAGGCACAAGGACCACGTCTGATTAGCTTATCTAAATTCTCCACCATACACAAAGTCCGGGAATTAAACACGTAAAAACGGCAGTTCCTATCGGTTTCTATAGGAAAAGCATACCCTTTTTCATCCTTAATATAGTATTTATCCC
>JAEWZB010000004.1 GCA_023395515.1 Bacillota bacterium | reverse complement strand
ATTCATAACTAACGCCCCTTATCGCCATCACAAAATGTCGGGAAAGAGCCTCGGGCGGCAATGAAGATGTGATCTCACCGCGCCGGATGCCCTTGTCCAATATGCTGTAAAACAGCAAATAAAGCTCCCTGCCATAGCCCTTGACCGCTTCGGTGTCCACAGTTCCCGCCAGCAGCATCTGATAGATCTTTTTCATATTCTCACAGCCGACGGTATCCGCAAGTTCATCGGCTATCTTTTGGGTCAGGGCAAGGATCACCTCTGAGGCTGGCATCTCATTGGGCAGTGCTTCCACAAAGGTTTTGTAATTCGTATCGGCGCCGGCTACGTAGTCTGCAATTAAACTGGCAATCAGCGCATCCTTAGACTCGAAGTGCACATAAAAAGCCCCCTTGGTGATACCGGCTTCATCCGTAATATCCTCTACATTTACGTCAGAGAAGTTGCGCTCTGCAAACAGCTTTTTCGCAATCTCATACAGCTTCTTTTTCGTTTCTGCTCCTTGCACTTTTCTTTTATCAGGCTTTTTCTCTCTCATGTTTCCTCTCCTCTATTGAATTTTTTTAAAAAAGTAAAGTATAATAATCAAAGTAAGTAACCCGGTTCACTAATTTAGGTTATTTCACTTTTAGTATAGCGTCCGCCAGTCTCAAATTCAAGCAGCCGAGCCAAAACGGTCACAGTTCTTGGAATTTTGCTTGGCGAAGTGTGCGGGAGCAGTTGTGGATTCAATAGGAGTTTTTATAGTACGAAATGGAGGAAATGGTATGAGCAGAAGAAAAGCGTTTCACAAAATCACAGCCATGCTGCTGTCTGCAATCATGGTTGTGGGAATGACACCTGTGCCAGCATCGGCGGATACAGGTATGCTTTCTGATGGCGCAAGCGGCGAGATTATTGCTTTTGAAGCATTGAAATCAGAGATTGCGGAGCAGAGCCTTCCCCTTGGCACATCTGAGGCGGATTTGGAGCTGCCGGATACTTTGACAGCAACGGTACGGCTTGCGGCTTCGGGGGAAGAACCGGTGCTGGATTCAGGGGAAACGAAAGATGATACGGCCGGTGCCGATCCGGTAAGCGGCTCAGCGATAGGCATGGATGAAATAGGTGATACCGAAGCTGGAGCAGGGGCGCAAATTGCCTCCCCCTCCGATGCACAAGAAGATGGGGGTTACTTTGAAGCTGAACCAATGGAGAAAACCGTGGACAGCGTGACGGAAACCACTGTTTCCCTGCCTGTCACATGGGGTTCCTCGCCGGACTATGACGCTGATACAGCGGACACCTATACCTTTACCCCGATACTCCCAAGTGGTTATACTGCGGCGGATGGGGTTGAGTTACCTGTCATCACAGTGGCGGTGGAGGCTGACAGCGTACTGCCAAATGCCCTGATTGCAAGAGAGATATTTAGTGCGGCAACAGAACAGTTCACTCTTACCCCCGGCGGAACCTATTACTTTGATCTGTCGGGAGAAACCATTCCGGGGACGAAGAATACCGCCCTGCCGGACAGCAGCCTGAAATGGGTGCCCTTTACCTATGCGGGTACGGTGAATGCGTATACCCTTGAACCTGCCGACAACGGAACAGCGACCACAGAAGCGAGGGCAGATGAGCTATTGTCAGACCGCAGCCTGTTTGTGGCGGACTATAATATAACCCATACAGTTTCATGGAATAATCTTTATACCGATAACCTTATCTTTGGAAAAAACTACACTTCGGGCGGTGTTGCCTATACACTGCGCTCGTTGTCGGTGGGAAGCAATTACACAGGCTCCGGTGAGGCTAGGAGAGGAACACCCGAAACCAACGAATGGGATCAGATTTTGAACAAAGACACTTACATTAAAAATTGGGGTGGGATTGATTCTTGGGGGCAGGATACATATGCATATCTCGGTCATGCGTCGTACCGTGCGATTCGCGGGTACTCCTCGGCCCGCTTCTGGAATTGCTATTCCGCGTCGAGCGCAACCCCGCTCTCCGGTTTCCGCCCCGCCCTTGAAATCCTGAACCCTGACACCCTGGGCTCTGATGGACTGAAAACCGTGACCTTGAAGTTAAACGGCGGGAAGCTGAAGGATAGCACAGATGACATTCGCATCGTCTATACAGGAAACAGTTCTACCGCACCGGGCAGTGAGGGGCTAACTGCGCCCACTGGCAAGCTGTTTTCTGGCTGGAAAGACGATCATAGTACCACAACCTACGTTTCGGGTGCGGCTGTTCCGCATACCGTCACAAGTTTAAGCGCACAGTGGGTACTCCCGGCGGAGGCCAGCCCTACTGCAATCTTTACCGCCACCGGAGCGGATACCGGCACACTGTCGGGTGTGACTGACGGCATGAAGTATCGGGTGGATACCGGGTCATGGATAGACATTACGGGCAGTGCAGCAATTACCCTTACAAACCTTTCCGCCTGCACCGTCGAAGTGGTGAAAAAGGGGAATGGCACGACTACCGCTGATTCTCCTGCACAGGGAATAACCGTCACAAAGGCGGATACCCCTGCTCTGACCGCAACACAGCCAAGCACCATAGGAGGGAACGGCAGCATCCCCATGACAACGAATCATGAATACCGATCCGAAGCTGACAGCACATGGACTTCTGCCAGCGGCAATACGAGCCTTGCCCCCGGCACTTATCTGGTGCGTATCAAAGCAAATGGCACGTTGCTGGCATCAGAGAGCCAGAGCATTACTCTCACAGCTTATGTGCCTGACGAGGAAGCCACCCCAGCTGCAATCTTTACCGCCACCGGAGGGAATACCGGCACACTGTCCAATGTGACTGACGGCATGAAGTATCGGATTGATAGTGGGTCATGGATAGACATTACGGGCAGTGCAGCAATTCCCCTTACGAACCTTTCCGCCTGCACCATCGAAGTAGTAAAGAAAGGAAATGACACGACTACCGTTGATTCTTCTGCACAGGAAATAACCGTCACAAAGGCGGATACCCCTGCTCTGACAGCAACACAGCCAAGCACCATAGGAGGGAACGGCAGCATCCCCATGACAACGAACCATGAATACCAATCCCAAGCTGACAGCACATGGACTCCTGCCAGCGGCAATACGACCCTTGCCCCCGGCACTTATCTGGTGCGTATCAAAGCAGACGGTACGGCGCTGGCATCAGACAATCAGAACATTACCCTGACAGCTTTTACCGGCGGTTCCGGCGGCGGTGGCGGTGATGGCGGTTCTTATACACCGGATATTCCTGCAACCATTATACCGGAAAAGAAGCCCGACCAGCCGGTAACGGTAACGGCTTCCGTCATAGCAACAGCGGGCGCAAACGGCACAGCCAGCGCGGCTATTCCGGATAAAGCCATCACCGATGCCATCGCCAAGGCACAGGCTGACGCAAGGGCACAGGGCAAAACTGCTAACGGTATTTCCGTGGGGCTGAATGTCACCATGCCAAAGGGTGCGACTTCCCTGACGGCAACGCTGACGCAAAATTCTCTGAACAGCCTTGTGAACGCAGGGGTATCCCGGCTTGAGCTGGATGGGGCGCCGATTTCCCTCAGCCTTGATCTGAACGCCCTAAAGGAAATTCAGAAGCAGAGCAGCGGCGATATCACCATCACCATTGCCCCGGCGACAGAGCTCTCCAAAGAGGCAAAAGCCCTTCTCGGAAACAGGCCGGTATACAGCGTCACCATCAGCTATGTTGATAAAAACGGAAAAACACAGACCATCACCAGCCTCGGCAGCGGATTAGCAACCCTCTCCATCCCCTATACACCGGGTAAGAATGAAGCTGTCGGCTATCTGTTCGGCGTGTATGTGGACGCAAACGGAAAAGCACAGCGCATTAACGGTTCCGCATATGACGCAAACAGCGGGAGCCTGCTGATCCCCACCGGTCACTTCTCGGTATACGGCGTGGGCTATACGGCTCCAAGCGCCAAGTTTACCGACATAGGCACCCATTGGGGCAAGGAAGCCATTGACTATGTAGTCGGCAGAGGACTTCTCTCCGGTACATCAAAAACTACTTTTGCACCTGACACCGCCATGACACGGGGAATGCTGGTGACAGCCCTCGGCAGACTGGCAGGCATGGATGTGAAGGCATACACCGCAAACAGCTTTACCGATGTGAAAACGGACAGCGCCTTCCGTCCCTATATCGAATGGGCGTACAAGAAAGGCATTGTGCAGGGCATCGGCAATCAGCAGTTTGCGCCCGACCGGGCAATCACCCGTGAAGAAATTGCGGTTATCTTCGCAAACTACGCCAAAGCCACCGGCTACAAACTGCCCGTGACCCGTGAAGCCGCCGCCTACACGGACGTTTCCAGCATCGGCAGCACCTACAATACAGCGGTAACGGCCATGCAGCAGGCGGGCATTATGATGGGCGGCACAGGCAATAAGTTCAATCCGAAATCCAATGCCACCCGTGCAGAGGTTTCCTCCATGCTCCACCGCTATATCAAGCTGACCATTGATCCCACCACCGCACAGGGCTGGGCGAAAAACGATGCCGGACAGTGGCTCTACTACAAGGACGGCAAGGCTCTCACCGGGACGCAAACCATTGATGGCGTGAAGTATTTCTTTGAAACAAACGGAACGCTGAAAACAGGCTGGGTGAAAGATGGCGACAACTGGCATTATTATTCCGGCAACAAGGCCGCTATGGGCTGGCTGGACATCAGCGACAAACGCTATTACTTTACCAAGGACGGTCTGATGGTGTCCGGCAAGTGGCTGGAGATCGACGGCAAGTGGTATTACTTTTACGCAGATGGAGCTCTTGCCAAGAATACCAAGATTGACGGGTATGAGGTGGATAAAAACGGCGTGAGAAAGACCAAATAAATACAGCCAAGGACAAACCGTCTGAAAGGGCGGAACGCGTCACAGGGTCTACGGCGCATATAACGCTATATGGAGAACGCCAGTCACTTGATTGTGTCTGGCGTTTTCCATATTTAACTACAAACCAGTTGGTCTACGACAATTTCATCCGCAATCATCTGAGCCTGCATAGAGATACGAATGCGTTCCAGTGTATCATCTTCCGGCATGGGATGTGCTCTCAGATAATCCTCACGGATATGCTCTCAGATAATCCTCACGGATATGCTCTGCCATCTCAAAGGCTGTCTTGTCAACTTTAGCACAATGCTCTGCCAGTTTGCCGGTGAGAAGCAGTTCTCGATACCTCCCCGGCTTTTGCTCGTGCAGATAGCTTAAACGAAGCCGTCCGTATTTCCCTAAGCTATCCAGTTCAGATTTTCCGTCAATTTCAATGTTAGGGTACAACAATCCATCAATCTCATTATATTCAAATTCAAACCTTGCCATAAAGAAATTCCTCCAATAAGGATTATTTACAATTCATCGGTAATCGTTCTGCTGTATGCTGAACAACTTTGATTTCCATAAACATCCTTATTGGAGGAACGCAAAAGTCCTCGGTTTTATTTTAAATTCAACAGGAAAAAACAAATGTATGTATAATAATATTACATCATAGGAATTTATGTAATTGGGGGAATTAAATTTGGATATCAGCAAATTGTATCAGCAAAAACTTGTTACACCTGAAGAAGCGGTAAAAATAGTTAAATCACACGATATGGTGCAATACAATTCGTATAATGGGGTACCTCCTACGCTGGATAAGGCCTTGGCTAACCGTCGTGATGAATTAACCGGGGTTATTATCAACACCAGCATAACCTTGTTTCCTTTACATACAGTTACTTGTGACCCTAGTGGTGAACATTTTCTTTACGATAACTGGCATGCTTCGGCTCATGACCGTAAAATAAGCCAGGAGACCGGTAATTATTATTATGTCCCGGCTCTTTACTATGAACTGCCTATAACCTTTCAAAGATATCCACAAATGGACGTTATAATGATGCAAGTTTCATCCATGGACGCTGAGGGTAATTTCAACTTAGGCCCTAATGTTGCTCATGGACGCAGCATCATGGAATCGGCTGCCGCTAAAGTAGTTTTAGAAGTTAACGAAAAGTTTCCGGTGGTGCGGGGAGAAGGAGCCAGTGTTCATATTTCCGAGATTGACTATATTGTAGAAGGAGAAAACCCTGATCTTTTTACTATTCCGGTAGTGCCTACTAAGCCCACCGATGAACTTATAGCTAAGCATATTATGGAAGAGATAGAAGATGGAGCTTGTTTGCAGCTAGGTATTGGCAGTCTGCCTAACGCGGTAGGGGAGTTAATTGCAAAGTCGGACTTAAAAGATTTAGGGGTACATACGGAAATGTTAGCAGACGGACATGTTAAAATGTACGAAGCGGGCAGAATAACTGGTAAAAACAAAGTTCTTAATCCGGGAGAAATGATTTTTGCCTTCGCTATGGGTTCGCAGTTTCTTTATGATTTTATCCACCAAAATCCGGCTTGTGCTTCTTACCCGGTTTCCTATGTAAATACTCCACATATGATAGCTAAAAACCCTAAAGTTATTGCTATTAATAATGCCATAGAGGTAGATTTGTTTTCCCAGATTAATTCTGAATCTTCCGGGCCTCGGCAAATATCAGGCACCGGAGGGCAGGTTGAATTTATGTTGGGCTCTTATATGTCACAGGGTGGTAAAGGGATTATCTGTATGTCTTCTACCTATACAAATAAAAACGGCCATATGGTATCAAGGATTCGCCCCACCTTATCGGCTGGTACTATAGTTACCGTGCCCCGTACCATATCCCATTACATTATTACTGAGTATGGTACTATTAACTTAAAGGGCAAATCAACCTGGCAGCGGGCCGAACTGTTAATCAGCATTGCCCATCCTGATTTTAGAGATGATTTGATTAAAGAAGCGCAAAAACTAGGCATTTGGAAAAAGACTAACCGGATTGCAGATTAATATTAAGATAGGAGAGTAGGTATGAAGCTGGAAAACCACCATTGGCTTATGATTATACTTATTATTTTTTGTATTGGTCTTTCCTTTTATTTGCCTTTGGTTAATTATGATTTATTGCCTGACCCCATACCTACTCATTTTAATATTTACGGAGAGCCGGACGGATGGTCATCCAAAAGTTTAATAAATGTTTTACTGGGACCTATTATATTAAGTGCAACCTTAATATTGATGCTGCCTTTAACCTGGTGGATGGCTAAGGTCGAGGACCCTAAAAAAATAATTAATACTTCCAAGCAAAAATTAGAGAAAATGACTATAGAAACGGCGGAAGAAATACGCCGGATTACCATACTGCACTTACTGATTATTTTACTTTTAACTGCTCTTTTGATTTTAATGATTACTTTTAATCAAGTAATGGTGGCATTGGGGCAAGCAATTAGTTTAGGCTCCGGTATCTTAACCATAGTTTTATTGCTTATGTTTGATTGTTTTTATTTAACTTGGAAGGTAATGAGGTTAATGTAGGAATTAATTGGTATAATAGTAATACAATTCTTTTCTGGGAGGTTAAATGAAACTAGCTATTTTTGATTTTGATGGGACCTTATTAAAAAAAGATACCCTGCCGGCCATAGGTAAAGAATGGTTACGCCAAAAACGCTCTTTATTTACTTATATAAAAATTTATGCTGCTATTGCCCCGTTTCTTTTCCTATATAAAATTAGAGTCATACCGCGGGAAAAAATGAAGATAGCTGCTTTAAGAAGGTTTGATAAACTATTTATGAATATGACTAAAGATGAGGTGGAAAGTTTTTTTAAAGCAGCTTATCCGTATATTCGGGAGAATTTTAATCCCCAAGTAGTAACAGAAATTAATTTAGCTAAAAAAGAAGGTTATCATTTAGTACTGCTTTCGGGGGCTTATGCTAATTTACTAAATCTGGTAGCAGAAGAGCTGCAAATTGATACGGTCATAGCAGTAGAGATGTCATATAAAAATGGTGTTTTTGACCATGATAGGGAAGTACCGTTTATAGATGGCAAGTCGAAACTAACCTTGCTTAAGCAACGGTATGCTGATCAAAATGTGGACTGGGATGCGAGCCGTTCTTATGGGGATAGCTACTCCGACCTGCCGGTAATGACTATAGTAGGGCAGCCGGTAGCTGTTAATCCTGATGAAGGGCTATTTTTACATGTCCAAGAAAATAATTGGCGTGTTATCGATATTTAGACCGGGTCATTTAGAATATTACGCTTAATTTACATAAAAGGGATTACATATATGAATGATTATAACTGGGACTTTAATGAAGACGAAGATACCGAGGAAATAATATATAAACGCAAGATTCACTGGATTTATAAATTGCTGGCCTCTATTTTGCTTGTTGCCTTTCTCGCTTTAAGCTTTCCCTGGTTACACCAATTATTTGATAAAACCTTTGATTTTATGGACCAAAACCAAGAGCTTAAAACAGATGATATAGTAATTAATGCCCGACCGGCTATTGTAGCTTTGCAAGCAGTGGATTCATCGGCTAAGCGCAGTCAAGGTACCGGGTTTATCATATCTGCAGACGGAACTATTGTGACTAATGCTCATGTTGTTGAAAATGCTTCCTCAGTGCAAATTACCTTTAATGATGATGAAGTTCATTTCAGTAATTCTATACAAGTAATACCCGATCACGATTTAGCCATTATTAAGGTAGACAAACTGGATTTACCTTATCTGGAACTGGAAAAAGATAAAACCGTCGGGGCGGGAGATATAGTCACAATTATCGGCAACCCCTTGGGAATTGATAAAATTGCCCAACGGGGTGAGGTAGGTAGTTTTCACCAAATAGATGATAGTATAGTTTTTGATATTAATATAGCGATTAACCCTGGAAATAGCGGCAGCCCGGTTCTTGATGATGCAGGTAAGGTAGTGGGAATTATCTTTGCTTCTATAATTATGACCGAAAATGAGCAAGAAGTTAAAAAGGCTCTGGCTATACCGGTGCAAACTCTTATTTCCCATCTTGACTCATAACCGCCCTTCCCCCTATAGTTTTATTACCTGTTTACTGTGAGGAGAATTTATATTGGATACTAATATTAATAAAATGATGTCTAAATATTTTGGCTATACCAGCTTTAAACCTGGTCAAGCCCGGATTCTTAAGGCACTTTTACATAATCACGATGTTTTAGCCATAATGCCCACCGGCGGAGGCAAGTCTCTTTGTTATCAACTGACCGCCCTGCTTTTGCCGGGACTAACCTTAGTTATATCTCCTTTAATATCCTTAATGAAGGATCAAGTTGATGCTCTTAATAATCAAGGTATACCTGCTTCATACATAAACAGTTCCTTAAGCATAGCGGAAATAAATAAGCGGTTATATTTAGCCAAACAGAATAAGTTAAAGCTCTTATATATTGCCCCGGAACGTTTAGAATCACCAGATTTTGTCCAACTGCTGTCCGGCTTGTCATTGTCGCTGGTAGCTGTGGATGAGGCTCATTGTGTATCTAGATGGGGACATGATTTCAGACCTAACTATATGAGTATCGGTCCCTGGATAAAGTCCATTCCCAACCGGCCTCGGGTAGCAGCATTTACGGCTACGGCTACTGCAACTGTACGCCATGATATTATTACTTATCTGGGCCTTAATAATCCTGCTATTCAAATTAACAGCTTTAATCGGGAAAACCTTTATTTTGCGGTAAGTAAGGGACAAGACAAGCTGGCCTTTATCCAAGATTATATTAGAAAACATCCTGAAGAACCGGGAATAATTTATGCAAGTACCCGTAAAGAAGTAGATAACCTATATGAATATTTAAGCAAAAAGGGGTTTTCTGCAGGTAAATACCATGCCGGTTTAAGTATTATAGAACGTACTAATGCTCAGGAAGATTTTTTATATGACCGCATTCAGGTCATGATAGCTACTAATGCTTTCGGAATGGGAATCGATAAATCCAATGTCCGCTTTGTTATCCATTACAATATGCCGGGGAATCTGGAAGCCTATTATCAGGAAGCCGGGAGAGCCGGGCGTGATGGTCAGCAGGCCGAGTGTATTTTACTATACCATGCTGCTGATATTCAGGTGCAAAAATACTTAATAGAAATGGGTAATTTATCTGCATATAAGAAAGAAATGGAATATGGAAAACTGCAGAATATGATAGATTTTTGCCATACTCCCCGCTGTTTAAGAAAGACTATGTTAACTTATTTTGGGGAGGAAGAGGGTCCTGATAATTGCGCATATTGTGCTAATTGTGAGGAAAGAGAGAATAGGGATATAACTATTGAAGGACAAAAAATCTTTTCTTGCATTCTAAGAATGAATCAGCAATATGGCAGTAATTTGATAGCGGCGGTTCTTAAAGGCTCTAAACAAAAACGCATACTGGAACTAGGCTTGGACCGCTTGTCTACTTATGGAATAATGGATAATCTTGCTACAGCAGAGATTGTTGAATATATTAATATCCTCACCGCTGAAGAGTACTTAACTATTACCGGCGGAGGATACCCTATTCTCAAATTAACTAATAAAGCGCGGCCGGTTTTAAAAGGCCAGGAGAAAATCATTATTAGCTTGCCTAAAACTACGGAACCCCCAGTAACTGATAATGATTTATTTAAGAAATTGCGTTTACTGCGTTTAAATATCGCCCAAAAAGAAAATTTGCCTCCTTATGTAGTTTTTTCAGACAAAACCTTAAAAGATATGGCAGCTAAATTACCTGTAGATCGCGAATCAATGTTACAAGTTTCCGGGGTAGGGGAAGTAAAATTTGAAAAATACGGGCAAGCCTTCTTGGAAGTTATTAAACGTTTTAAGGGAGAGAATGAAACGCTGCCAGAATATGCAGATAAAGAAGCAGATACCGAGGCTAAAATTATTACAATTTCAGATAGGCCTAAAGTAAAAAAAAGTCAAAAAACTCCTACCCATATTATATCCTGGCAGTTTTACCAAGCCGGACAAAATATAAATAAGATAGCTCAAGAACGTGAATTGACCAAAATTACTATAGAAAACCATTTAATTAAAGCTGCTCAGGAAGGATACGAAATTAATTGGCGGGAGTTTATTAGCCCCGAAGATGAAGCAGCTATTTTAGATGTAGTTAAAAAAACCGGGGTAAGCAAGCTTAGACCGATTAAAGATTTACTTCCTGATCATATTAGTTATTTGGCCATTCAGCTAGCTATAGTTAAGAATAATCCAGACTAATGCAATTAAATCATCCCGATTTCGTATTAATAAAAAGAATAAAAATATAGCATAACCGAGGTGGAACATATGAGGATAACTATCATTATAGCAATAGTAGTACTAGCTCTTATTGTGCTTATAGTTGCCAGCAGGAGGTGAGGTATATGGCGATATCTATTATTATACCGGTAGTAATACTGGCGGTTATTGTACTTATAGTTGCAGGCATAAGGGTGGAAACCAGGGAAGGAGGAGATGAGTTGATTAGAAATGTGTATGTTTATTTAGTTTTATTTGCTACTTTAATGATGACTATCGGCGGAAGTGTAGGAATATTTATGGCGGCGGCTGATATAATAGCCCCGGCCCCTTATTATCAAACTTTTGAGGATTATAAAAATATGGAATGGAAAAATAATTATCCCGATAAGGAGATAACTACGGATACTAAGCTTTCCGAGTCCGAGTTAAGGGAAAAATATAATACTATGATAGCTGAACAAAAAGCTAACCAAATTGCCAGGGCTAAAAATAGTTTAATCAAGAGCTGTGGCTGGGTCGTTATTCCTTTGCCAGTCTTTATTTTTTTCCAAAGACGTTTGCTGATTAAATAAGACTTCATTTAGTGGAGGCGCAATCCTCACTGAAGGTTAGCTGAATGAATACTGAACTTAACCGCCCTGGGGCACTCTCCGCTTATAGCGGTGGGAGTCTTAGGGCGGATTAGTTTAGTGATTAGTTATTTATAAAGCGTAATGAAAATTACGCTTTATAAATATTCGTAATAAATATTCCCTTCTATCAATTATTTTTTGTTATAATTATGACAAAATAGGGCAATTTAATGAGATTTTTTTCTCCGGGGTAAATTGCCATAAAAGGGGATTAGATTATGGATGTATTAGCATGTAATACCTTAACCAAAATGTTCAATGATGCAGTAACCAGTCGCGGACATCATCGTTGTCAATGGTGGCGAACCGGCCCGGAAACTACCCAGTCCCTCACCTTTACTGAAGTGGGATTCAAAGTAAAGGATCTCGCCGGAGCTTTATTGGAGATGAGGATTGAGAAGGGTGACCGTTTGGCCATTATGGCTCCTAATTGTCCGGAGTGGTTATGGGCTGATTTTGCCATTTTAAATGCTGGAGGAGTAACCGTTACTATTTATCCTACTTCTTCGGAACATGAACTCTCTTATATTATTAATGATTCGGGCTGTAGAGTAGTTTTCGTTAAAACTCAGGAAATCCTGGATAGGGTCGTCAGTTGTTTGGAATTTCTGCCTACGGTAGAACGAATTGTGGCCATGGACCCTGATATAACCATAGACCATCCTTTAGTGATTTCTATGGATGATATGATGAAAAAAGGTGCCCGCTTTTTAGCCTCCAACCGTACCCTTTATGATGAGCGTTGGAACTCGGTACAACCCTGGGATTGGTCTACCATAGTATATACTTCCGGTACCACCGGACAATCTAAAGGTGCGGTTCATACTCATCAAAGTATTATGGCTTCTATTTATAGGGATAATTATAATGCTAACATAAGCGGCTATGGTTTCGATGAAACTGATATATGTTTATCCTTCCTGCCCCTTTCCCATACTTATGAACGAGAAATGGGCCAAATGATGGCTATTTTCTTCGGCTCGACAATTGCTTATTGCCAAAAAGCTTCTACTATTATGGAAGATTTGCAAGTATTTAAACCTACCTATTTTGTGTCGGTGCCGCGAATATTTGAACGTATTTTTATGGCCTTACGGGAAATGGCCTCCCAAAATGAACAAAGCAAGGAAATGTTTGAGAAGGCTTTAGCTATAGGTATTAAGGTCATTGAAACCCGGGCTGATGCTAATGGCGCAATAAACATGGGTTTTGATGTTGATTTAACTGATGGTTTACCTGAAGAACTTAAACAACAATATTTAAAAGTAGATGAATTGCTATTTAGCCGCATCCGCGGCATGCTGGGCGGCCAGTTCCGTATTTGCTATTCGGCATCCGCTGCTTTATCTGCTGACTTATGTAAAGCTTTTCTAGCTATGGGCATAAGAATTAACGAGGGCTACGGTCTGACTGAAACTTGTAACTCCGTAATTTATAATGATCTTCGTTCTATAAAGCCGGGCTCCATCGGCAAGGTAGCTGCCGGAGTTGAAGCTAGAATAGCCGAAGATGGTGAGCTTCTGGTCCGGGGCAATAATATTTTCCTAAAATATATTAACCGTCCTGATGAAACTAAAGAAGCCTTTACCGAAGACGGCTTCTTTAAAACCGGGGATATTGTAGAAGTTGATGAAGCCGGCTACTATAGAATAGTGGACCGGAAAAAAGCTATTATGGTGCTTAATACCGGCAAAAAAGTCCCCCGGGCTAAAGTAGAAAGTCCTTACTCCACCAGCCGCTACATAGAGCAAATATTTGTCGTAGGAGATGACCGCAAATATTTAGGAGCTTTAATAGTACCTAAGTTCGCCTTGTTTATACAGCAGTTTAAAGAAAAAGGCATTGAATTTGATGAAAGTAAAGTAATTTATCAAGGTGAAGGCACTGACCGGGTTTGTGTACAGGTAGGGGATGATTTTATAAAACAACCTTTGCTGCAAGAATTAATTGAGGCTGAAATAGCCGAGAAAAACCGCTTCCTGGAGCCCCATGAGGTAATAAAAAAATGGGCGGTACTGCCTCGCCAATTCCTACTGGAAAATGACGAAATAACTCCCACTTTAAAAACTAAAGTTAAAGTAATCAATAATAACTGGGCTGATATTATTGAAAGGTTATATAAAATGGCCTAATCATTATTATAAAATAGTTTTCATATAGACATTTTAGCAAGGAAGTTTCCGATGAATTTATGGAAGCTTCCTTTTTTGCATTATAAGGAAATATAACCATTATCTACTTGACAGCAGGTTAGGGGTTTAATATATTTGTACTATAACAAGTAGTACAAGAAGGTGGTTTTTTGTGGTTTGATATTGACCCCCGTTTAAGCACTCCGGTTTATCAACAAATAATCGAAAAAATAAAAAAAGCTATTGCCCATGGCTTACTAGAGCCGGGAGAAAAAATTCCTACTGTTCGAGAGCTGGCATCTCTAACTGCACTTAATCCCAATACGATAGCCAAAGCCTATCAAAAGCTTGAACAAGAAGGGGTTATTATTACTATGCGCTCCCGGGGTACTTTTGTAGCAGATACTAATCTGGATAAAAAAACTGCAGCTTCATATAAAGCACTGGAAGAAATGCTGGAAAATCTGCTGATTGACGCTTATCATATGGGGTTTTCTCATACCGAAGTGCAAAATATTTTGAACCAAAAGCTTACTGAATGGGAAAAGGGGAGGGGAAAATAAATGACTAATGCTATAGATATTCAGAACTTAAGCAAAAGCTTTGCCACAGTTGCGGCTGTTCAAGAACTTACTATGACGGTACCGCGAGGGTCTATTTTCGGCTTAATCGGCCCTAATGGAGCCGGTAAATCCTCCTTAATCAGAATGTTAATGGGAATTTACCGTCCGGACAGCGGAGATGCCTACTTATTAGGCAGAAGCATCAGGGAAAAGAGCGGCCATATACGGCAAAAGGTGGCTTATGTACCGGATGTACCTCATATGTATCCATCCTTTTTAGTAAATGAGATGTTCCTTTTAGCCAGTAAGTTATATGTAGGCTGGGACTGGGAAAGATGCAAGCGTTTAAGCCAGGCCTTTTCTATTCCCTTAAACCAGCGTATCCGCAACCTGTCCCGTGGGGTTAAGGTTCAGGCTGCATTAATAATGGCTTTATCTACCCGTCCAGACCTTATTATTTTAGATGAACCCACCGGCGGACTGGACCCGGTAATAAGGAAAGATTTTTTATACACGATTGTAGATGAAGTAGCGGCCTATGGTACTACGGTATTTTATTCAACTCATAATATTAGCGATTTGGAGCAAAGTGCTGACCATATTGCCGCACTTTATCAGGGTCGGCTGCTTTTTACCAGTTCAGTTGATGAGCTAAAAGAATCAGTACATTGTTTTCATATAATTGCTTCTGACTATGTGTTGGGGCAAATAAGGGAATTGCCTGGTTTGTTAGGGTGGCAGAAATCCGGAAAATCTGGTGTTGTAACTATGCATGGCCCTAGAGAAGAAATATTAAATCAAATTCAGTCCTTTAATCCCGAGCATATCGAACCCCGCAATATAAGCCTGGAAGATATATTTATTACTCTATTAAGAAAAGCGGGTTATTTAGGGGGCTATGCTGAAACGGGAGGAATCCGGTATGAATAAGCTTATTCATAAAGGCTTATTGTGGAAGGAATGGCGACAGAATAAAGGTTATCTTTTAGCCGCCTTTATCCTTTTAGCTTATTTCCCCCTCTTTAAGCCGCTGGGCATAATATTTTTTAAGGGATTAATATCATTGCCGGTTAGGCAAATGTCTGTCACTTATAATGAGCTTTACCGCTGGTCTAATGATATGCAAATGATTATGGCCAATACCAGCTCCAATAGTTTCATCCCTGTAACCATTGTCGGGCTGGTATTATTAGGGGCAATTGTGCTGGGAGAAGAGCGTAAGGGGAGTATTGACTATCTGGTAACTACTCCGGTTAGCCGGGCAGAAATCATTATAAATAAATATTTATTAGGGTTAGGAGCAGTTGTAGTAGCGGTATTACTTAATACCTGGTTCCTTTTGCTACTTAAGTGGGGTTTTTTTAGCTCTATTGCTTATCAATATGAAGAAGTACTGTGGTGGGCAATGGTGATAGGCGCACTTTATATAGCTATATATAGCCTGGCTTTTATGGTTTCAACATTTAGTGGTAACGTGTTGGCGGCGGGAGTGTTCACGGGATTCCTGATGCTGTTGCCTACCTTAATTCAAACTATATTAATGGATATAGTGTCATTAACTGGACCTGCATATAAAACTGCCGGGATGACAGAAAAGATATTTTCTTATCTTTATATAACCAGTTATTTAGATGCACATAGCCAAATTAATTATCATTTAGGGATATTGCTCCTCTTAATTCTTGCAGGTTTATTTCTTTTATTATCCATAAAAATCTTTACTATAAATCCTTTAGAGAAAAAAGGTGAGTTGTTCCTCTTTGGAAACTTCAAACACATGGGACAAATATTTATCGCCTTTATGTCCGCATTTTTTCATGCCACTACTAATGCTGAATCAATTTTGAATATGATTCTGCTATTTATTTTCTACTTCCTTATGGTTTATATAGTAATCG
Source organism: Bacillota bacterium (assembly GCA_023395515.1). Lineage (GTDB taxonomy): Bacteria > Bacillota > Syntrophomonadia > Syntrophomonadales > Syntrophomonadaceae > JAAYRQ01. The sequence goes on along the minus strand of JAEWZB010000004.1, from coordinate 5,051 downwards.
GATTAATATACTGGTTGTTAAGCTATTTAAGAGTTGGCATTAAATAGGGGGTAAACTGATATGCAGGATTATATAAGCAAAGGTCTATTGTGGAAGGAATGGCAGCAAAATAAAGGCTTATTATTATTGGGATTTTTAGTATTATCAGTAATGCCTTTTATGGTACCCTATATTTCATTTCAGTGGGGTAATGATTCATTCAACTGGCTGAATATACACGACAAACTAGCCTTTGATGCTGCTGCCAGCAATATCTCTATGGGGTTTGCTATTTTACTGGGGGCTGTATTGCTAGGCCAGGAGCGTAAGGAAACTATGCTTTATCTGGTAAGCTTGCCGGTAAGCCGCAGACAAATAATCATCAGCAAGTTTTTATACGGGGCCTTAGCAATAGTATTAATAATGTTAGTTACCGCAGTCTTTCTTATCATCGTAAAAAATAATCATTATAGTTTTACCGAAGTATTTAATTGGTTCCTGTTAAGTACGGGTGCCTATATGGCTTTATTTACCTTGGCACTAATGATAGCCAGCTTTATCAATTCTACTATGACCAGTTTTATAGCAACACTGATCTTCATGCAACTGCCCTATATTTTTATTAATATTTATAATACTATTGCCTTTAAATATTGGGCTGCCTCTCAACAGTACTTAATTAGTAATTATAAGCTGGCTAGTTACCTTACCCTTAGTAATTATCTAACCCGGGCTAATCGTCATCAAACAATTGATTCGATTGATTATTCTTCCGGGCCGCTTTTGATAGGTACGGCCAGTCATTCGATGGCTAATATGGGTAATATTGCTCCCGACTATAGACTGGAATCTATATTATTAATTATTATCACTTTAGTTTGCTTTCTGGCTGCCCTGAAGATTTTTGAAAATAACCGTATTGAAGATGCCGGAATTTTTAGTATTTCTAAGCTATCCCAACAAGTTATCTTCCTGGCGATATTGTCATTAATCGGTTTAATGGTAATTGTTGTTCAATCTGCTACTTTATCAGGATTTTTAGTAAATACCCTTATATTTATATTAATCCTAGTAATCGGTTGGTTTTTATGGCGAGGGAAAAAGGGGGAAATATATAAATTATAAGGGTAACCTTAGCTATAGAAACCGTAGCAGCTTGCATTTATGACAATATAAAACATAATTAATAATTTAGAAGATTGTCATATATGAATTAATATCCGGTAGGAGAGCGTACTTATTACATAAACAGCCCAGCTTACAGCTCTTACGCAGCACCGTCAAGCGTGTCCTGAATGATTCGGTCAGTGCGGGGCTCATTGAAAAGGAGTTTCGCCATCGGAAGAATGAGAGTAATACCAGCAACAGGCTCGTTTTAAGAAAATAGCAGGCTGCGGCAAAGCAAAAAGACGGATTCTCCGCCAAGGGAATATTCCGTTTTCGAACTGGACCGAGCTGCGGTTCGTTGTGGACCCACCGGAACCTCTCACTCTAAAAATAATTATCACAGAGAAAGAACAAGGTTAACAGTATTCCGGATTTAAACAATCTTTTATTCTTCGTAAAAGGAAGTATACTCAAGTAGGAATTAGCAACGCTGGAATCTGGGAGGAAAACGCTCTATCCAGCCTTTTTTGATTTGACGCATTGGCGAGGAATTTCATAACTGTTTATTTTCGAGCCATTCGCGGTCAAGCTGTTCGGCAAGCCGAAACAGGTCTTGCCGCCTGTGGATACCAAACTTGTTATACAGCCGGTTTGTATACTTTGTGACAGTTTCGGGTTTTACACCCATTTCCTCTGCAATTTCAGAGCGGCGCTGCCCTCGCATGATGCAATCGGCCAGCTGATATTCGCGGCGAGTTAGCGGAGAAAGCGTGTGCTGCAATAAGGTTATCATGCGCAGGGTGTGAGGGGAGTTCTCTCCCTCCGCCCACTCTGCTTCCGGCTCTGCCTCAATTTTCGATATGTTATCTGCCTCACTGACGGTCGCAAGTACGGTGACAGGCTCCGGCACAGCGGCCTCGTCCGTTTCCTCTGCGACAACCCCAATCAAATCTTCCAAGGTGCGGCCACGGAGGCTATATCCTAAATACGGTTCTAACAGCAAATATAGAATCACAAGCGCAACGGCAATGACGAGATACACTACATACAGCAAAATCAGATTGTCACGCAATGCGTGAAGCAGCACCGTTTGTACCAGTGATGCCGCAAACCCAAGCCCTATGATGCCCGGAGTAATGAACCGGGATGGATACTGCTTTGCCATGACAACGCCGAGATAGGAGGACATACCGCTGATACCGCCCGCACCTAGCAAAGCGCAAGCTGGAAGTGACAGCTTCGGGACATGCAATGAAGCAATGGCAAGGAGAAAGCCAAGTGCTCCCACGGCGATCATCACCGACGCACTTTTCAGCGGTATGATGTGAAACCTTTTCCAAAGCACCGCAAGTATTATGCCACAGACAGCGGAGGACAGATAGTATACGGAAATGCCATGCTCTACGCTGTATGCAACGGCGCTGCCAAACAAGGTTATGACGGATGAGAACCCGATCAAGGCAAAAAGCTGAACCAGAAATGCTTTTGGCTTGACAAGGCCGTCAGATTTTTTCGCATATTCAGGCCAAGTACTTTTCGGCATTTTGCAGAAAAACAGCAAAAGCATCGCAAGGGCAACAATCGTGAAGCTGTGAAATATACTGAAGGGTATGGGCATCACATCATTCTGTAGGATGGCAATCAGGCACCCGGAGGAAATCAGGGAAATGATTACCTCCTTAATCGCAGCTTTCTCTGTAAGCAGATTAACGATGACCGCTATTAAGCTACCGATTAAAAAGACACAGCAAAAAGCTTGTATGTAAAAAAGCATAGCCGCCATATGTGGCGGGAGCGGCAAATAGAACATCAGCGCGGAAAGCAAGGCAATACTGACGCTCAATCTTGACGCTATAACACTGTGCCGCTGTAAAAAAATCAGAAACAGAATATTTGCAATAAACCCCGCCACAACAAGGGCGGTGATAACGTTGCTGTCGAGAGCAAAAGGGATTGGCGTTTTTGCCCCAATGGAAAGGGTTTTGCCGGAAAACAGCATGACCCCCATCTGCCACGTTGTAAACATAGAAAGGCAAAGGAGCAAAGGCAGCCCCAAGCTTATCTGCTTATTTTCATTTTCGGCGAGCAGCGGATGGCGATTCATTCTTCCTCCCCCTTTCAATCATTTTCAATGTATACATTATAGTGAGCTTGGTAGGTTCAGTCAACGGCGTCCAGGTTTTTTCAAAGAATTTTGCCTTTCGTCCATACCTTATGGATATGAACTTTTGGGGAAATCCGCTATTCTTGCCTTAGCATTCGGGCGGGAAAGAAAGAGAGGTGAGTACCCTTGAACGGTAAAGAGTTAACGCCCCCCATGCGGCCATCGCAGCAAGCGTTTGAGCAGCAAATCCGATATGACTCTGCCACCCAAACCTTTACGGCGCATTGCGCTGTCTGCGGACGGGCGAAGAAGCAAAGGGAAACGTGGTTTCGCAGCCATAGCAAAACGCTCCTGAATCTGCGACGGGAGCTTTTGTTCTGCGACAGCTGTGACAAGTGGATATGTGAGGACTGCTTTTTAATTGACGATGGAAAAGGCAATGGCATCGGTATTTGTACCGCTTGCGCTTTGGCACAAGGCCTAAGCGGACTAACAAGTGCACAATTTGAGGATGCGTGGCCGGATATACAGCGCCCGATCCAGAAAAGGCTGGAGGCAGCAAGGCGGGCCGCCAAAAAAATTAATTAAAACAAGCCATGAGAGAAATAGAGAAATAGAGGTGTTTATATGAATTGCACAAAATGCGGAAAAGAAGTTGCTGAAACAGTAAAGTTTTGCGACGGATGCGGAACGCCATTGGCATCGGAACAAGAGAATACACAAGGGACGGTACAGTCTGCATCGCAAAATCAGGAGATAAAGGAAAATAGGGGGATTTTCATGCTAGCCTATGTACTCTTTTTTCTCCCGCTCATTTCCTGTCCGGCCTCGGAAATCGGACGCTTTCACGCAAATCAGGGTCTTGTACTTCTAATCACATCGGTTGCGGGGAATATTGCCGTATCAATCCTTTCATCTCTGCTTACATGGAGGTTGTGGGGAATCACATCGTTCATAAGCTGGGCATGGGGTATTGTTGTTCTGGCACTTATCATCATCGGAATGGTGAATGCCAATAAAGGTGAGCAAAAGCCGCTTCCTGTCATTGGGGAATTTACCATTATCAAATAAGGAAGGAGTAAGAATTATGAAAAAGATTTTATCTTTAATTTTAGCGTCTGTATTGATATTGGCGCTGGCCGGATGCGGAGCAAAAGAGCCTGCGGCAGACAAAGCAAACGGCGGAACTACATCGGAACCCAAACAAAGCCAGACCACCGCTGGCCCCCAAAAGCCAAATGAAACCGCCTCTGGTTCCAAAACGCTACCGGCTAGCTATCCCAAAGAAATCCTGCCCCTTGCAGCGGACGCCGAGATCCTTGATGTGAGGGAAAACCCCGCGAATAATGGCCTGGAAGTCAGCTATGTAAGCGACAATAACATTGATACCCTGTGTGATTTTTATGAGGGTGCACTCAAAGATGCGAAAGACTTAGATACAGATGAAACAGCAGATGGTTATTGGATTACCGCCAAAATGGACGGCGTTGGTTATAACATCATGCTTAGTAAAGACGCTATGAATCCCACCAAATATGCAGGGAAAGTATCCGTCTACCTAATTCTGTCGGGTCTGGAAGGTGTCGCCGGTCTTACTGAGAAGCCCAAGGGCGAGAGTTTGGCATGGCCTTTTGACGAGATGCCCGGAGTTCCTGAGCTTAAGGGGCATATCAGCAAAATCCTGCGGGAAGATGACATTATGCATTTTGAGATGACGGTGGAAAGTGCTGAAACGATAAAAAGCTATGTTGGTGAATTAACTGCGGCAGGCTTTACCTTTGATTCAGTGCCTGATTTGGAAAGTGACCACGTCGAATTTCTCGCTTTTAAGGACAGCAGTATGATTAACCTTGGATATAGC
>JAEWZB010000116.1 GCA_023395515.1 Bacillota bacterium | reverse complement strand
TGCTCCCGCAGGTCCGATTGGTCCGGTAGCCCCAGTGGCTCCAGTAGCCCCCGTGCTTCCAGTCGGGCCGATGCAGCTTTCATATTCTATTTCTAATAAGGGGGGATAAGATGTTTCCAGAGATGAGAATGCTATAATAGTATCTCTGATATCTTCTATTCCGCGTAATTGAATATTGAGCATTTCCTTGGTGCAGTAGCCGCCGCAAATTAGAGGAGTTATATCAATATCAATATAGTGGAATAAATCTGCATCGGTTATATCCTGGGAAATTCCGGTATTTACTGCTAATGGTTGGTTATTCCAGGTAACTAGTATCTCAATGAAATCTTGCAAGTTTTTAAATATGAAGACCGGCTGTGGACTTAACTCGGCATCTGTTTTGTCTTTCCTTTGTACGAAAAGGCGTAAAGTGGCTTTAGTTATGAAATTTCCCGGGGGTATTAATGATAAATCAAATTTCAAAAGACTACGATAAGCATCGGGAAGTCCGGCATGTTGCAAATATTCTCCGATAAAAAGAACATCAAAGCTGGCAAAATTATTATTGGGAAAATATTCGGATATATATACGTCAGCCAATGGGGTTATAGAAATAGTCGGCATTTTCTTCCTCCTTAAATAGGTTTGATTAGCAAAAAGATTGAAATATATTGCTTTATATTATGATATATTGCTTTATATTATGAAGTTTGGAATAAATTGGTGTAGCATTAGAGAGAAAAAGGAGGGAATCCAGTATACTGGTTTAATAAAATGCAGACGGGGGCTCGGTTAATTTTTGAGAGATATTAATTCTTGATATTTCTTGTATTGATTTCTGCTCATACGTGCCTTATATTGATAGTTCCAAAACTCTATATCGTAAGACCTATCATATATTTGCCTTACTTTATAAATTTGTCTGGTATTGGCAATAAAGGATCTATGTACTCTTAAGAACTGATTAGTAAGATTTTGCCCGATTTCTTCTAAAGAGTTATTAGCATAATACATACCTTTCCTGGTATGAAAGATAGCTTTATTATTTTGTACTTCTATAAAAATGATATCCTGCATAGGCAAATAAGAAATCTCCCCTTCAGATTTTACGGGAAAATAGCAATCTATGGCGGTATTACCAGGAGCTATTTTATAAGCTATTTCTTTGATTAGATCGATAAATTCATCAACTACAACCGGCTTTATGATGTAATTATAAGGATGGAGGGTAAATGCATCTGCGGCATATCTGGAATAAGCCGTGATAAAAATCATATAGGCGGTTTGATTAAAAGCATAAATTCTTTTAGCCACTTCTAATCCGTTAATGCCATGTTCGTTTAAGTCGATATCCAGAAGTATCAAATTAAAGTCATTATGCTTGGCCAGTTCAAGAGCTTCCTCACTGCTGGCAGTATCTAAAACTATATTTACTTCTGGAATCTCTAATAAAAGCATTTTAAAAAATTCTCTAGTATTTTTATCATTTTCGAAAAGCAGAACATTTAACATTTGTTATCATTTCCTATTCTCAAGAGCTTCGGAATATAGATTTTCCCTAGCCCTTTTGATTCAAATTTATATAAACTTTCCACATTTAATGCGGAAAGTCCTCTGTATTTTATGGTCATTCATACCCTTAAAACGGGATTTCACGCGAGTTTGAACTGCTGTTTCATATAAATAACTGCATATCGGCATTAAGAGCATCTTTTAAATAAGCTTTTACATCAATTACCTCTACTTCCGGCCATAGTTCTTCCTTTTTAAAGCCCATTATGTCAAGGGATAATTGACAAGCGCGCAAGTTTACTCCTTTTTTACGGGCTCCTTTTAAGAAGTCGATTAGACGCGGAGCTTCATCATCATCCATCATTTCTAAAAGCATTTGTTTACCGATACCAGCCATGTTCATTTTAGATAAAGGCAAGTCTTCCACATTTTTGGGAGTCATGGCGGTAAACATTTTTTCATAAGTAGTTTTTTCTTCTAAAGTCATTTGCTCCGGGTCACGCAGCAAAAGCAGTCCCCAAAAGGCAAAAAACATGGTAACTTTAACATTCATCTCCCTAGCCCCATTAGCAATAATTAAAGCGGCCATGGCTTTGTCATAATCAGCGCTAAACATAAGCAGATTAATGTGTTTTTCCGGCATTTAGTCCAACCTCCTAAATATAATACATGGTTATTGTGAACGAAAATTGCTGATTTTATTTATACTAAGGAGCAAAAGGGCAATATATATCTAACTAGACCGGCCGATCTATTAGAAATACTCCCATATAACATGTTAATATTAGCTAAAGGAGGTAGAAAAATGCTTAGTTATGCAGCTCTGGTGCCACATCCGCCCATGATTATACCTGCCATAGGGGGGAATAGCCTTAAAGAGGTAGAATCTACAGTTGACGCTATGCAGATGGTGGCTGAAACCCTGGTGAAAAGTGCTCCTGAAGCCATAATTTTTCTGACACCCCATGGCAATGTTTTCCGTGATTGTATTACTGGTTTAGATGGAGCCAGGCTTTACGGAGATTTTAGCCATTTTGGCCAGCCTAACCTTAGCTTTACCGCTTTAAATGACTTAGCTTTGCTTCGAGAAATTAGTCTTTTAGCCGTTAAAAGAGGCATTGATTTTATATTAATAGATGAAGATATCGCTCATCGAAATCGGCTTAATGCGCAATTAGACCACGGTATTTTAGTACCTCTACATTATTTAAGAGCAGCCGGATTAGGAGAAGATATCCCTTTGTTAGCGATAAGCGTAGGTGGTTTATCGGTTTTAGATTTGTATACCCTGGGCAAATGCATTCAGGAAGCGGCAGATAATCTGGGTAGAAATGTTGCGATAGTAGCATCCGGGGATATGTCCCACCGTCTGAAAAGTGACGGCCCTTATGATTATCACCCGGACGGCCCGGCTTTTGACCATTTAGTCAAGGATTATTTAGCCCAAGGAGATGTAGAAGCCTTACTTAATATCTCCGAGAATTTGCGCGAAAATGCCGGGGAATGCGGATACCGTTCCATAGTCATAATGCTGGGCGGTATGGATAGTTATACCATAATACCGCAAATATATGCTTATGAAGGCCCGTTGGGAGTAGGATATCTAACGGCTGGATTTAGCTTAGGGGATAAAAAAGCCAGTTATTTGGATAAATTGATTAAAGAAAAAGCTGAAATAATCGGGGAAAGGCGTAATAAGGAGAGTCCGCCGGTACGGTGGGCCCGGCTGGTATTAGAAAATTATATAACTAAGGGAATTAAGCCGGATTTACCCCCGGAAATGCAGGATTTAGAAAAAGAGCAGGCGGCTGCTTTTGTTACCCTCAAAAAAGGAGGCAAGCTTAGAGGCTGTATAGGAACCATTCTACCAGTTTATCCTAGTCTAGCCCAGGAATTAGCGCATAATGCTATAAGTGCCGGAACTAATGATTCCAGATTTTTACCGGTGGAAGCAGATGAATTACAAGACCTGGAATATTCCGTAGATATATTATCAAACCCTGAAAAGAGCAGCCGGGCGGAACTCAACCCTAAAGAATATGGGGTAATAGTTAGTAAAGGGCATAGGCGGGGGTTGTTATTGCCGGCTTTGGAAGGGGTAGATACAGTAGAAGAGCAACTGGCTATTGCTCTGGAAAAGGCCGGCATTAATCCCCGGGAGAATTATACAATAGAACGATTTAAAGTAAAAAGATATTATTAAGCCGGGACAGGTGATTATAAATGCTTAAGGAAGCCGGGTTTTATAAAACCCCAGTAGGACAAATAGTACAATGTGAGCTTTGTCCGCATAATTGTGTGCTAAAACCGGAGCAGACCGGTATATGCCGGGTACGCCGCAATGAAACCGGCAAACTATATACCTTAAACTATGCTAAGACTTCGGCGCTGGCTCTTGATCCTATGGAGAAAAAACCTTTATATCATTTTCACCCGGGTAAAAATATATTATCGGTCGGCACCTTCGGCTGTAATTTATCCTGCAGTTTTTGTCAAAATCATAATATTGCTCATGCAATTAATAGCGGTCATACTATTTTACCTGAAGAACTCGTAAGAATATCCCATCAAGCTGCAAACCAGAATTCTGTTGGAGTTGCTTTTACTTATAATGAGCCGGTCATCTGGTTTGAATATGTGCGGGAAACCGCAGAAATGCTTAAAGAAGCCAATATGAAGGTAGTTTTAGTCAGTAACGGTTTTATAGAACTAAAACCATTACAAGAGCTGCTGCCTTTTATAGATGCAATAAATATAGACCTGAAGGCTTTTAACGAAACGTTTTACCGCAGGAATTGCCAAGCTAAATTGGAGCCGGTTAAACAAGTAATAGAAAAAGCGGTAGGTCAAGTTCATGTAGAAATAACTACCCTTATTATTCCGGGGGAAAATAATACGGAAGCTGAGATTAGTAAACAAGCTAGTTGGCTGGCTTCTTTGAATCCTGACCTGCCTTTACATTTATCCCGCTATTTTCCGGCCTATAAGTTTACTAAGGAAGCTACTCCAGTTAAAACTATGAAAATAGCTTATGAAACTGCCCGGGAATATTTGGAATTTGTTTATTTAGGCAATCTGCAGCAGGTCAAGAATGATACCTATTGCAAAAGCTGTGGAGCAGTATTGGTCAAGAGAGATGCTTATCAGATAAAAATAGGGGCCTTGGGAGTTAACCGGTGTAAGAATTGCGGTGCGGATATTGATTATATTGTAAGCTAGTTTAGATAAAGAAAGTTTAAAAATTAAACATCACAGTAGGGAAAAAGAGTTTTAACTCGAAATATATAGTAAGTATTTCACCTTTAGAAAGAGGTAGCTCATGGATTATAAGGTAAGATTGAAAATAGGGTTGCTTTTAACGGCTATGATTACGCCCTTGCTGCTTAGTAATATAATGCCGCCTCTGTTGGGGGCATTAATATTTTTGCTGGCCGGGATCAGTTTATCATATTTTGTAGCGGCTGATTATGTTAAGGAACGTAAAATTAGAGATATGGCGGTAATGATTAAAGCTATGGAAAGCTTTGACCAAAAGATGAAGAAAAACGAAATTTTATCATTATTAGAGATATGGATACCGCGTTTAATAAGCTGTGATGAGTATTACTTGTGGGTAAAGGACCAGGAACCAGCCGACAAATGGCAGAATTTGATAGCCATGTATAGAGAGGAGCCAGAACCGCAATTACTTAAGACTGATTTACCGGAAGGACTTGCGGTAGGGCTATTTATTCCGGTGGTGGTAAAGGCTGATACTATAGCAGTTTTACTGGCTGCTGACCGTGAGGCGGAGAAGTTAAGGCCGGTGCATATAAAACTTATCCAACCCTTATTAAATACAGCTAAAAGTATTTTAGAAAATATTGCCGAGCAAGAAGCGGAGCAAGCTTTTACCCGGGAACTTTTTTTGGCGGTGCTTCGGGCTGGGGAAGGATTTAACCCGGCTATGGTTGGTCACAGCGCCAGGGTAGCTAAGATTGCCCTCTTAATTGGAAGCCGTTTAGGACTAAATGAAATTGAATTAAGCAAATTAGAATACGGAGCTTTTTTGCATGATATAGGACAAAGCGCTGTTTTATATCATGGATTAAATCCCGGCTATGAGGGGGAAAAAATCGATCATACTACTCACCCGATTTTAGGAGCCAGTTTAATTCCAGCTGGTGAACAATACCTGGAAATTAAGCAGGCGGTTTTATATCACCATGAGCATTATGATGGCAGCGGATATCCGGAAAAGTTAGCCTATACCGACATTCCTCTGGTGGCCCGGATTATTGCCGTGGCTGATACTTATGATGCTTTAACTTATCTGGCTTCCGATGAAGAACAGGTGAGTCACGAAGAAGCCCTGGCCTTTATTAAAAAGGCTTTAGGGACCTGGTTTGACCCGTTAGTTGTGGTAGCCTTAGAGGAAGTGGAAAGGGAAGTTGCCACTTTTTTAAAGGAAGATAAGGAAAATGCCGATAAGTAATTATGAGATATGTAACAAATAGGAGATGAAGCTATGCGGTTAAAAAAGATGCGATATATGGCGGTAATTACTTTAACCTTATTTATGATGGGGTTATTTAATATAGCGGGATTAGAACCTGTTAGGGCTAATGATTACGGAGTTAATATCAGCTTTTCGGGAATAGAGGCTAAGATTTTAAGCGGTGAGGTTAATTTTAATGTAAATACTAAAGTTGCTTCTAATTCCGCTATTAAGGATGAATGGCAGTTGCGGTATAAGCTGGAGATTATGGAATTGCCGGAAAATAAGGCATCCGTAGGGCAAGTAGTTTATTATGGCAATTCCAGTCTTAAAATAAATGTGGCCGGTACTATTTTTAAACCGCAAGCTAATTTTTCTTTAACGGAATTGAAAAGCAGCAGCGGAGTTACGACTAAATTTAAGACTAATTTAAGCCAAGGGGATTATTTTATCAGGCTTAGTCTGATTAGAGTAAATGAGGATAAGGAAATAGAATTACTTAGTGAAAGTACCAAAACTATTAAGGTTTCTGATGTCATGTATGTAACTAAGGGATTTAATGAAGAAATGGCTCCGGGTGAAATACCTTTTAGTATTACCTGCCGGGTAGGTGAAAGTGTTTCTGATACGGTTTATCTACGCCATAAAGCTACTATTTTAAGAAATAATCTGCCTCTGGTTGAACAGTCTCTACAGTATGAAACGGGAACGGCTTGGTCCAGCTTTAAAACTAACCAAGCAGGAATAGCCTATTTTGGTCCGGAAGAGGGTTTTACCTTAGCCCAATTACCTGAATTAAAAGGGGCGCAGGGTATTACCACTAAGTTAAAGACTAATTTGTCCATTGGAGAATATAGAATAAAACTGGAATTAGTCGGGTTAGAAATTAATGGGGAGACTACTATAGGGGACCCCATGGAGATAAGCTTTAATGTGCAAAGGTATCCCACCTTGACCGGGAAGTTTCCCGCCCCTGAAACTACCGGCTTAACTAATGATAATTTATTTCCGCAGACTATTGATGGGGTAACCAGATATTTTATACGTCTAACCTATAAGTTAGACGGGGATTTACGTTTAACTAATAATGCGTTTAATTTAATGAGAAGCAGTACCGTACACTCAGCAGGGGGCAGCCTGGCTAATATTATTGATATAGATTTCTTAAACCTGGCTGAAAATACTGAGGGCTATGCCAGCCGGTATATTCTCGTAAAAGAAGACCAGGCAGTTAACTTATATATCCCGGTTAAACCTTTACGCCCCCAAACTAGTTACCAGGTACGAATTAATGAAAACATAATTTACTATTATGGCGGCAATGACTTGGATGGCAGCGGCAATCAGGCGGAAACCTGGAGCTTTGGGACTATGGCTGTTCCTACGGTAACTAGTGTTTCTTTAGGAAGTGTGGGGGAAGACTATGATGTATATGAGCCGATTACTCTAGCAGGGGATTATTTTGAAACTGATAATATCTCGGTTAAGTTTAATGATACTTATGCTTACCGGGTAAATGTACGCAGCAGTGAAGGAAAATCATACTTGGAAGTATATTTGCCCCGGGGCCGGGATCGGCTAAGTCCGGGAGTCTATAATATAACAGTCATTAAAAATAATAATGAAAAGTACAGCCAGACTCTGTATGGGAGCTTTAGTGTAGTTAAGGCCTCCAGTTTACCTGTACCCCAAGATGGAGTAAGGGTTAAAACAGATAACCGGGTAGGAGATGTGGTTCAGTCAGTGAAAACTAGCAGTGATACTCTATTATTAAAGTCGTCGAGTTCTAATCAAGGCTACGTATATTTAGATTTAGACAAATTGATGGGAGAAAATGTATTAGCCCGGAAAATAAAGCTGCCTGATAATGGGCGCAGTATTACAACCCTAAATACTGTATCTAGATGGGCGAATATATCCGTATATAACTTAAGGCCGGACACGTTTTCAGATGGAGCCGATGAATTGGAAATTAGATTAGGACGGGTAGAGCCGACCCTAATACCTACCTTAAAAAGAGGTATGATAAATTCAGCGGTTAAGTCAGATTTTATTGAAGTGGGAGGCGAGAATATAACCTTCGATAAAATAGATGTAGAGATCCCTTATGCAAATAGTGACGGACAACGCATTCGGGTATTGCGCTATGATGAAACTTACCGCCAATGGTTTGAACAACCCTTTAACAAAGACCTTTTAAATGCCAAAGTGTATTTTTCTGCGGAGCAAGGCGGAGTATTTGTGGTGGCAGAATAGAGACGTTAGGTGTAAGGAGTTAGGGGTAAAACGTGAGACAACGTAGGATGGTCGACCTGCCGACCCGGTTTATCGCCAAGCCTAAGGAATTTAAAAAGGAAAAAGTGAAAAATGAAACGATAAACATAGCCCCGGAGCATTTTTTTGCTGAGGGGCTTTTTTTATTGGTAAGAAATAAAAAAAGGCAGATTTGTAAGCATAGTCTAGTTATACTAAGGTAAAACAGTACTTTAATTATAAAGAAGCTCGACTAATAATTCGATATGATAAAATGAGTCTATTTTTTACCTTAGTTAGCAGCAGAACTTTATTATGTATAAGAATAAGGAGATAAGAGATGAGAAGAACCAGGATTAAACGGATAAGTGCTTTTTTAGTTTTTATATTTATGTTTACCTTGCTGCCGGTTACGCAGTTGCAGGCGGCAGACCCACTGCCGCGGATAGACAAGATAGATTTAATCAAAACTTATAACGGAATAGATGATATAAATGGTTATGTTTTAGCTATAAGGGGAGCAGGGCTCTTGAAAACTAAAGTTTGGCGGCAAAAGGCAGACGGTAAAAGTGTGGAATTAAGGCCAAGCCGCTCCAGTGATGTAGTTTTAGAGTTTTCTATTCCTCATAGTACCGTAGACGAAGGCAATATTGTTCTCAAAAAAATTGAGATTGAGTCTGAAATTACATCCTTGGAAATTGATATTGCCGAAGATAATATGCCCAGAATCAAAACGCTGGCCCCCACTAAGATCAAAAGGGGTGGAGACGGATTAGAGATTACGGGGGAAAACTTTGATCAAATTGGTACAGCTGCCAATAAAGTGAGGGCGGAATATATTTCAGGAAGTACGCCAACTACCATAATAGATGCATGGGTAGATGCAGCTAATAATAAGATAGAAATTCCAAATGACAAAATAACAGGAGAATTAGGCAGTAAGAATATTTATTTTATTAGAGAATCAACTTTGGATTCTTCAATAAAGATTGATCCCAGTGATCCCACCCATAAGGACATTAAGCTCAATGTAGAATACCGGCATTTGAATATTTTCCGTACCTATGATGATTTAGCTATCCAAGGAAATGTAGAAATGTACCCTAATCGGGGCCCGCAAGGTACCAGAGTGAATTTTGAAGCTGAGGAGCTTCCGGAGGATATGAGTGTATTTTTCTTGAAGGCAGGGGATAGTGGCGATAGTTTTAAATCAGGTAATAAAGGAAAGTTCATTAACTATTTCAATAATGTTTATCCGGTAAATGATAAATTGGTGGTAGAGGTTCCTGCTTTAGCAGTGGGAGAATATGACGTTTATTTTACTAATAAAGTAGCCGATGGAGAATTGCCGGAACATAAAGTAATCAGAGAAAAGAAATTAGATCAAAGATTTACTGTTATATCCAGTAATGTCCAAGGACAGATATTGGGCATAAGCCCTAACCGCGGGCCAGACAAGGGGATTGACAATGTAATTATACAAGCCAGAAATATAGCCAGTATAAGTCCTACGGTTTTTGAAGCAGTCTATGGCTCCAGGACTGTTGCGGTGAAACTGGATGAGTTTGGCGTTGAAGAGTTGGTTATTGAAGAAAAAGGGAAATATAAGGAATTTAATAAGAATGTAGATGCAGAAATGAAACGGACCGTTAAGTTTCTAATCGGCACCTATGTTGAATTTAATGCTCCGAATGCGGAAACCGTATCTCCAGGAGGCCTAGATCGCATATCGGTAAATATTCTGTCGACGAGTATGGTGGAAAAAGATACTCCGGTAGATGTTACCGCTATAATCAAAACTACGGTTACATATATGGAGGGCGGGAAGGAAATCAAACTGCCTTTTCAAGAGGAAGTCGTAAGGATTAACGGTTTTACTTTCTACCCCAGCAGTATAGAGCCGGTTATTGAAAATGTTGTGCCGGACAAAATAATGATAAGCATATCTAATGAAATTACCGAGGATAGAATGATAGCTATATATGGTAAAAACTTCATGATTCACAAATATCAAGAAGCTGGACAAGATGTAGTACGTTACCCGATTATTGAATTAGGCAAGGTCATAGATACAAACCCCGACTTAAAGGTATTAGTCATGGACAGTGCAGGTAATATTTTGGATGGTTCAGCCGGAAGGGAAGTAGGTACTAAAATCCTTATTACTATACCGAAAGGTACTCGGGTAAGCGAACCGGGCAAAGCCAACGTATCTGTTACTAACCCGATGAGATTTTCCTCGGAAAAGGGGCGTACGGGTACGGCAATTGACATAATAGAATATGTAGTTGATGTGGAAAAACCGTATATAACCAGGGTAAATCCTGATGTAGTCACCGTGGCCGGCGGGGAAGAGGTAGTTGTTGAAGGGACTAATTTCAGGCCGGGGGTTAAAGTTTTTATTGACGGTAATGAAGTGAAAAATGTAGTCCGGGATGGGACCGGGACCCACATAACCTTTAAAGCTCCTCCGGGGCGTGCCGGTACTACCCAGCTTCAGGTTATGAATGAAGACGGCGGTATTGCTATTTGGCCTTTTACCTATGTAACTACTTATACTGACCCTAAGATTACAGATTTCAACCCTAAAAAAGGTTCTTACGATACTTTGGTAGTGGTCAAAGGGCAAAATTTTCTAAGACCTGACCCCACTGGGGCTGAGAGTGAAATATTAAAGCTGATTGGAACCAGAATTTTACTGGAGAATGAAGATATTAATCAATATTACCGGGACGAATATAACAGAATAGCTTTGCAGGATTATGAGTCTCCCGCGGATAAAAAAGTTATTGATGATAACGGTCATTTAGCGTCTTATTATCACAGCGTTATTTTTGAAAATGCTGCACAGCCGGGCAGTTATTATGTTTTACGCCAGACTCCTAACGGGACTGTACAGCTTACTAATGGTAAGGAAGCTACTTATACTATTGAAAAAAGTGCTACATCTTTAAGGGCGAAAAGCCAGGCCGGGCAAAGCCATGATTTAGTGGTGGAGACTGATTATATAGTAGTACAGGAAACAACTCCACTGCGTCTGGTCATGAAAACCCCTTATCATGTAGATAACAAGATTATAGTAGGTAACCGGGTGAAGGTTATCGGTAATGATGAAATACAGTTTACCGTACCGAGATTAAATGAAGGCTACCATGATGTAACCGTCATTAATCCTGATACTAAAAGGGATAGCCGTACAGATAATCAAGGCTTTTATTATTATATACAGCCGGATTCTGATCCGGAAATATATAGTATAGTACCGGAAGAAGGTTCGGTCAAAGGTGAATATACCATTGACATCATCGGTCAAGATTTTCAAGATGACGGGCAGAAAAAGGTTAGTGTGACCATTAACGGTATAGCCATAAGTCCGCAAGATACGATAGTCAGTACTGATGGAACGAAAGTAACGGTAAAGGTTCCGCCTTATCCCGGTGATTTGTGGAAAGATAAAGGGACCGGCAGGTGGGCAGTTCCGGTAGTACTGGTAAATCCGGACGGGGCATCCGCCAGTAAGGAAAAAGGTTTTACTTATGTAGTTCCCAGCAGTAATCCCGAGATTATTAAACTGGAACCGGCTAAAGGCAGTGCCGCAGGTAATGATGTGGTGGAAATTACCGGCCGGGATTTCCGCTTTTTTGAACCATATGAAGATTTAAATAATAACCGCCTGTGGGATCCTAATGAACCGTATACCGATATAAACCATAATGGTGTATATGATGATTATAGAAATAAAACTGCCCTGCAGCTACAAGAAGAATTAGGCGATGCTTATGAAGACTTAGTTATTCCGGTATTGCCTAAGGTATACTTTGGGGATAAAAGAGCTGAAATATTGGAATTTTCCTCCGGGTATTTAAGGGTGCGTACTCCAGCCGGAAAACTAGGGACAGTAGATGTTTATGTGGTAAATAATGATGCCGGGGTATCACCTAAAGTGAGCTTTAGCTATGAAGGATCTAATCCTAAAATAACTAAATTAGTACCGGCAGAAGGCAGCCGCTTTGGACGGGAGAAGGTAGAGGTAGTGGGAACCGGCTTTTTCTCCAGTAAAATTAAGGTTTATGCTAATAGCTATACTAATACAGTGGACCAGGAAATGCCGGTAGTCAGGTTTGGCAATATACAAAACCTTAACCGTATCGACAATCAGAGAACTACAGTAGTATTAGACGGCGGCTTGGAGGTAAGCTATGATGCTACTAATGCCAGCAACAAAAAAGTGAAGATTACCCTTAAGGAAGGCAGCGATATTTACGAAGCTACCCTGGAAAATTATGATGATATGGTCAAATATGTGAATTTAGGCTTATTAAGAAGCAGTAGCGGCGGTACGGTGAAAAATTATGATGGTTATGAGCTAATCCGGCTGGAAGTTTTAGATCGCCGTCTCAAAGTGGAACGGGGTTATTCGCCCCAGGTAAGTGCCCCCAGATCTACCCAAATGGTAGTAATAACTCCTTCTTATTATACGGTAGGCAAAGTAACCGTTACTATTTTTAATCCAGACGGAGGAACTACCGAGGGCAGTTTTGAATATAAAAATCCGGACAGCAGACCCCAAATCACTAATATCACCAGGGATACTAGAAGTCCGGTTAATACATTTATCGATGGCAAAGCTATAAAGTTATTAAATATTAATTACCAAGGCAAGAGCCGGGTAGCAGTATTCGGCAGCGATTTCCGGGAAGGGGCTAAAATCCAAATCGGAACTTTATTTACTATCGATCCTAAGGATATAACTTATGAATTGCCTAACAAGCTAAGTTTTGTTATGCCTGATGTACCGGAAAATGCTTTAAATGAATTATACCGGGTTATAGTTGTGAATACTGACGGAGCTTCGGCGGCGTCAGATTTGTTAGATCCCCCTATAATGCTGCAATTTACTAAAGGGGAAACTGCCCCTAAGATTAGTAATATTACTCCTTTGTTAGGTCCGGTCAGCGGGGGCACGGTAGTAAAAATCGAAGGGGAAGATTTTAGGGGGGCGATGGAAGGCTATAAAGGTGTGGTGCCCCAGGTATATTTCGGGGAACAGCCG
>JAEWZB010000112.1 GCA_023395515.1 Bacillota bacterium | reverse complement strand
AAAAAGAGCCTAATAGTGTTAATTAACAAACTTTTAACACAAATATGATACCTATTTATTATATAATTAACAAGATATAATGTTATGGTATTATCAAATAAGAAATAATCCGTATTGCCTAAAATTGTCGATAATTGTTGCAATTTTCGCTTAAATTTCTTATTATTAGCGTACAGTGATTTAACCCCGAAAAATCCGATATTCATAAGAATAATATGGTGTTTGATATCGAATTTGGGTTTTTATATAGTTTGTGCTACGAAGGGAAAGGAGAGACAGCATTGGAAAAGGCTATGAAGATTACTCCACTATCAGAATCAGGTAAGGAGCTGCTAGCCAAGATAGAAAAAGAAGCAGGGACTAATATTAATCTATGTTATCAGTGCGGTAAATGCTCGGCAGGATGTCCGGCGGGCTTTGCTATGGATTATATGCCCCGGCAGATAATACGGCTGTTGCAACTGGATATGTTAGACGAGGCTTTGGCAGCTGAAAGTATTTGGATATGTGCAACTTGTGAGACATGTTCAGCCCGATGTCCCCGGGGGGTTGATATTGCTTCCTTAATGGATACTCTCCGCCGTGAAGCCCTTAAACAAGGCAAGATAACTGATAAAAAAGTAGCTTACTTTAATAAAGCATTTTTAGGGACGGTAAAGCTTTTTGGCCGCACCTTTGAACCGGGAATACTTCTATACCATAATGCTTTTACCGGTCAGCCTTTTAAAGATGCCGAGCTTGGTTTGCCTATGATGACCCGCGGTAAGGTAGGAATTTTACCCCATAAAATAAAAGGCCGCGATGAAGTTAAAAAGATCTTCCAAAGAGTCGAAGAACTGGGAGGTGAATAAGATGAAATTAGCATATTATCCTGGTTGTTCTCTGGAAGGCACCGGTATTGAATATCATTTATCGACTAAAAAGTCAGCGGAAATTTTAGGAGTAGATTTAGTGGAAATCGATGATTGGAATTGCTGTGGTGCAACTTCTGCTCATAATACTAATAAGCTTTTATCTATAGCTTTACCGGCCCGCAATCTGGCTGTGGCTGAAAAAACCGGTCTGGATGTTCTGGCTCCCTGTGCAGCATGTTATAACCGGTTTAGAAATACGGAACATGTAGTACGTGAAGACGCCGCAACCCGGGAAAAAATTGAACAGATTATTGACATGCCTTATACGGCCAGCAATAAGACTATATCCGTTTTGGAATGGCTGGTTAGTGAGGTAGGACTGGATAAGCTTAAGGATAAGGTCGTAAGTCCCTTAAAAGGCATGAAAGCGGCTTGTTATTATGGATGCTTGCTGGTAAGACCCCAAAGCCACACCGGCTTTGACGATGTGGAAGATCCGCAAAGCATGGATAATATTGTGAAAGCTCTGGGTGCTGATGCCATTGAGTGGTCTTTTAAATCCGAGTGCTGCGGAGCTGCTTTAGCTACCAGCCGTCCGGAGATAGGCAGTAAGATGATTTTTAACGTTTTGAAAAATGCTAAGGATTCCGGAGCTGAATGTATAGTAACCGCATGTCCCTTGTGTCTGATGAATCTTGATATGCGTCAGGCTGGAGCAGAAAAAGCCCATAATGAAAAAATTGATATGCCTATTTATTATATAACTGAGCTGGTGGCATTGGCCGCAGGTGTAGAGCCTAATGTTATAGGGGTTAACCGGCACTTTGTGGAAGCTAAAAGCTATTTGAGCAAATTAGCTGCTGTTAAGCAGGAACAGGAAGAAGCAGCATCTGAACCCCAGGCTGCTGCAGATACAGATACCAAGGAAGCAGATGCGGAAGATATCGCGAAAAAGGTAGCTGCCATGGTTAAAGGATTTGAAAAGAATCCTGAAAAAATGGCATTAAGGTTAATAGAGAATGAGGAAGAAGCTAAAATATTAGCTGAAGTTGTAGGGCAAGACGAAAAGAAGATAAATAAATTAGCTGAACTGATGATAACTGATAAGGATAAAGCAGTTAAAGTAGCACAAGCCTTTGTGGTTGGGGAACTTAAAAAGAGAGAAAAGGCTGATAGTTAACTTTTTAAGGAGGGAGACGGAGAAATGAAGAAGCGCGTAGGCGTATTCGTCTGTGAGTGCGGTACTAATATTGCATCAGTAGTTAATACCGTAGATGTTGCAGAATATGCTAAAACATTGCCGGGAGTTACTTTTGCGACTAATTATAAATATATGTGTTCCGACCCCGGACAAGAGCTGATTAGAAAAACTATTGAAGAGCAAGGTCTGGAACAGATAGTTGTTGCATCTTGTTCTCCCCGTATGCACGGAAAGACCTTTAAAAATGCCACCGAAAAAGGCGGCTTAAATGGTTATATGTGTGAAATGGCTAATATCCGGGAACAAAATTCCTGGGTGCATCCTAATAAGGAAGAAGCTACCCAAAAAGCTAAAGACTTAGTTAGAATGACAGTTAATAAGGTTCTTTTAAATAAGCCTTTAGAGGTGGCAACTATACCGGTTACGAAGAAAGCTTTAGTAGTAGGGGGCGGTATTGCCGGTATGCAAGCCGCGTTAGATATTGCTGAGGCCGGGCATAAAGTTATTTTAGTAGAAAGGGAAGCTTCCATAGGCGGGAAAATGACTCAGATTGACAAAACCTTCCCCACTATGGACTGCGCAGCCTGAATAGGCACCCCTAAGATGGTTGCTGTGGCGCAGCATCCTAACATTGAATTAGTAACCTTGGCAGAAGTAACTAAAGTTACAGGTTATATTGGTAACTTTAATGTCACGATTAAGAAAAAAGCTAAATATGTGGATTGGGATTTATGTACCGGTTGTGGTACCTGTATAGAAAAATGTCCTTCTAAAAAGATTGCGGATGAGTTTGAATTAGGCTTAGGTAAAACGACTGCGATTAGAATGGTATTTCCCCAAGCGGTACCGGGCAAGCCCTTTATTGATGCTCCGAACTGTAGAAAACTTACGGAGAATAAGTGTGGAATCTGTGAAAAGGTATGTCCAACTGATGCGATTAGATTCCAGGATAAAGATGAGTATGTAACCGAAGATATTGGAGCTATTGTTATGGCTACCGGTTATGACCTGTTTAAATGGGAAGAAGCTTATGGTGAATATGGTTATGGCAAGTATCCTGACGTAATAAGCAGCTTGCATTTTGAACGTTTATCCAGTGCGGGTGGTCCTACCGGCGGAAAAATTAAGCGGCCTTCTGATGGTAAAGAACCTGAAGCAGTAGCGTTTATTAAATGTGTAGGCTCCCGGGATGATACTAAAGGCAAGAGTTATTGTTCCCGAGCTTGTTGTATGTACACGGCTAAACACGCTTATCAGGT
Source organism: Bacillota bacterium (assembly GCA_023395515.1). GTDB lineage: Bacteria > Bacillota > Syntrophomonadia > Syntrophomonadales > Syntrophomonadaceae > JAAYRQ01. The sequence goes on along the minus strand of JAEWZB010000112.1, from coordinate 6,281 downwards.
AAAAGATAAGCTGCCTAACAGTGAAGCCTATGTATTTTATATGGATGTGCGTACTGCCGGTAAGAATTATGAGGAATTTTATCAAAGAGCTCTTAATGCCGGAGCTAAATATATTAGAGGCCGGGTAAGCAAAATTTATCCCAAAGGTGATAAATTAGTACTAAAATCCGAAGATACTTTATTAGGCCGGGCTCTGGAGGTAGAAGTAGATATGGTAGTATTGGCAACTGCCATGGTTCCGTCCCTGGGAGCATTAGATTTAGCCAGAACTATAGGTTTTTCAGTAGATAAAGATGGTTTCTATCAAGAAGCTCATCCTAAACTGCAACCGGTAGAAACATTTACGGCGGGAGTATATTTGGCCGGAGCCTGTCAGGGACCTAAGGATATTCCTGATACTGTAGCTCAAGCTAGTGCCTCGGCAGTAAAAGTTCTGGGCATGTTTGCTAAAGATAGGCTGCCCATAGAACCGATGATATCGGAAGTGGATATTAATAAGTGTTCCGGCTGTGGATTCTGTGTACCAGTTTGTCCTTATAAAGCTATTTCTTTAGTAGATAGAGAAGAACGAGGACATGGTGGTCATTTCGTGAGACAGGTAGCCGAAATAAATGGCAGTTTATGCCAGGGTTGTGGTGCATGCTTACCCGCATGTAGAACTACAGCTCTTAATTTAAAAGGATTTACCAACGAACAAATTGTATCGGAGGTGGATGCACTGTGTCTATAGAAGGTAAATGGGAACCGAAAATAATTGTGTTTGCTTGCAACTGGTGTAGTTATGCAGCAGCAGATTTGGCCGGATTAAATCATTTGCAATATCCGGCTAGTATCAGAATTATAAGAACTCCTTGTTCAGGCCGTATGGACCCCCTATTAGTTCTAAGAGCTTTTAACCGGGGGGCAGATGGTGTACTGCTTTCGGGCTGACACCCGGGCGAATGCCACTATGGTAGTGGCAATTATTTTAATCGTCGTAGACATACGGTGATGAGAAACTTGATGGAATATATGGGCATTGAAGCAGAAAGATATCAGACTGCCTGGATATCCGGGGCCGAAGGTACTAAGTTCCAGGAAACGATGCAGAATTTGGTGCGAGGGGTTAATGAACTAGGACCAAACAGAAAGCTGAGGGATGCCAAATGATTGAGATAACTAAACAAATTAGAGATATAGCTACCAGGCTTCTGCAAGATGGTCAAGTTGATTTATTTATAGCTTGGGAAAAAGGTGATTTGGATTATCAATCAAAACCCTATTTTGCCCAAACGGTAGAAGATGTAGAGAAAATAGTATTTGACGAATATTCGATTCATAATATTGCCAATTCTTTATTAAAGTTCCGAGATGGCCATGAAAAAATTGGTATCGTAGTTAAGGGCTGTGATTCCAGAGGCTTGGTAAGATTATTAGAAGATAATCAAATCAAAAGAGATCGCTTGTATATTGTAGGCCTAGGCTGTCCGGGCATTAAAGACCCCCTCAAAGCTATGCGCAATAGTTCGGGATTTGCTAAGAAATCTGAAGCTAATGATTTAGCTGATAAATGTTTAGATTGTATTCAACCTAATGCCGTCATTTATGATGAATTTATTGGGGAAAAACAAGAACCCCGGGGCACAGAAGACCGTTTTAGCAAGGTTGCCGCCCTGGAAAATATGTCAGCTAATGAGCGCTATGAATTCTTTGAAGGAGTTTTATCCTCCTGTATCCGTTGCTATGCATGTCGTCAGGCTTGTGTAGCTTGTAACTGCCGGGTTTGTATTTTTGATGAGACTAAACCACAATGGGTAGGCAGAGAGACTAGCATAAGTGATAATATGATGTATCATATGATTAAAGCTTTGCACATGGCCGGCAGGTGTATTGAATGTGGTGAATGTGAGAGAGTATGTCCAGTTAATATTCCCTTAATGACTATTAATAAAAAACTAATTAAAGATATGAGTGATCTTTACGGGCCTTATAATGCGGGAATGGAATATATCGAAGGAAATAAACCGCCACTTAGTGTTTACAGAGAAAATGATCCGGATGACTTCATATAAAGGGGTGAGAGAGGATGAAGGTATTAAAAACGGCTAATCTGGAAAATGTTTTTAATAAATTAGACCAGGCAGGAGAATTATATGTTCCAATGCTTAGAGGGGCACAATCCGGCTTTTATTCTTGGAAACATTATAACGAAGATTATGATGATCTAATGCTGGATATTTTAAATGTTTATTTACCGCCGAAGAATTTTGTGCTGCCCCAAACGGAAAAACTTTATAATTTTAAGCAAGAAGGCATGGAAATTAATATTGAGGAGCTTAATGAAAAGATTAACTCCAAGATTCTTTTCGGGGTCAGAGCTTGTGATGTCAGAGCTATTGATCATCTTGATTCCGTGTTTTTAACCCGTGGTTTTGTAGATGAAGTTTATAAAGCTAAAAGAGATAGTGTAACTATCATCGCTAATGCTTGTTATAATCCTGGTACCAACTGCTTTTGTGATTCTATGGGAGTTAATCCTACCGAGATTGAATCAGCCGATATTATTTTAAGAGAATACAGTAATGAAGGCTATGTATGGGATGTAAAAACAGCTAAAGGTGAAGAACTTACTAAATTAATAGCTGATTTACTGGAAGAAGCAGAGGTTAATTTACCCGAATTAAAACCTTTCTTACGTAAAGTCGAGTATGAAGGGGTAGCAGAAAAGCTGAAAGATATGTTTGACCATCCTATTTGGGAAAGGTTATCTGCTCCCTGTCAAAACTGTGGTATATGTACCTATCTATGTCCCACTTGTTATTGCTTTGATATTCAAGTTAAGACTTGGGGTGAAGAAGGATACCGTTTCCGTTGCTGGGATTCTTGCATGTACCGTGAATATACCCAAATGGCGGGCGGGCATAACCCCCGGGAAGCTTCTAAGGAAAGGTTTAGAAATCGTTTCTTGCACAAGCTGCAATTCTTTAAGGAAAGATATGGTTCTTCACTATGTACAGGTTGTGGAAGATGCATAGTAGTCTGTCCTACCGGGATTAACATTGTTAGCATAATTGAGAACATTAAGGAGGCAGATACTGGTGCATAAATGTAATTGCGAAAATCCGTTGACTCCTGGGTTAGTAGAAGTAATAGATATTATAGAAGAGACCCCAGATGTTAAAACATTTTATGTTAAATCACCAGACGGAGGAGTACCTTTTGATGTTATGCCGGGGCAACTAGCCATGGTATCACTTCTGCCCGTAGGAGAAGGGATGTTTTCCGTTTCCTGGCAAGAAGAAAATGAACGTCTGGAGTTTGCCATAAAAAGCGTGGGTCTTATGACTGATGAATTACACCGTATAGAAGTCGGGCAAAAGCTAGGGGTAAGAGGTCCATATGGTAATGGTTTTCCGGTAGAAGCATGTAAAGGTAAAAATATGCTTTTTATTGGAGGCGGTATCGGTTTAGCCCCTTTACGTTCCTTTATAAAATATTGTTTTAAACACCGGGAAGACTATGGCAAGATAACTATTATTTATGGAAGCCGTAGTTACAATGATTTATGTTTTAAAGATGAGCTTTTTGAACATTGGCCGCAAGAAAAGGATACCGAAGTTTTTGCTACTATAGATTATCCCGAGGTATGTTGGGATGGTCATTGTGGATTTGTTCCGTCCTATCTGGAAGAGTTAAACATTCCCCCGGAAAATACTATAGCCGTAACTTGTGGTCCCCCCATCATGATTAAGTATGTTTTAGAAGCTTTGGAAAGAATGGGATACACTGATGAGCAAGTTATTACCACTTTAGAAATGCGGATGAAATGCGGTGTTGGTAAGTGTGGAAGATGTAATATCGGCAGTGAATATATCTGTCTGGATGGACCCGTTTTCACCCTGGCTGAACTAAGAAAACTGCCGCCGGAATGGTAAAAGAAACAGGGTTGGAGTAAAAATTCCAACCCTGTTTTTATTTTGTTTAGAATATAGAACCGCCAAACAAATAGCCTAAATAAAAAACAGCCGCTATAGCAATAACATGCAATATCCACCAACCAGTTTTTAAAAAATTAAAGGTACCCAGATCATATCCATCTTCTGTCTTAATATCACTGGTGAAATTTTCATCCATGTATAAACCTCCTTTATTTTGCTAGTATTTATAGCTATGAATATTTTTCCTCCAAGGTAAAAAAAATATGTATTTAGTAAAAGAATTTGACAACTAGGAATCTATCTATAAAATATAAATAGCTCGGTAATTTGCACAAACATGTGCACAGACATTGAAGGAGGAAAATGATGACATTAAGAAATGACCTACTCAATCCTACTATGGCTAAACTGCTTAAAACCTTTAAATTAGATAAAGATTATATAAAAGGTACCGGCCATTACTTATACGATGATCAGGGAGAAAAGTATTTAGATTTTATAGCTCAATATGGAGCAGTACCTTTTGGCTACAACCCTGAATTTGTCTGGGAGGCTTTGGAAAGGGTGAAATTAAATCAGATTCCTAGCTTTACCCAGCCGTCACTACCGGGGGAAGCTTTAAGATTAGCTAATACATTGGCAGATGTGTCTCCGGGAGATTTATGTTATGCCACCTTTTGTCAAAGCGGAGCCGAAGCAGTAGAAACTGCTATTAAGCTGGCCCGTTCTGCTACCGGGAAAATGATGATAGTTTCAACCTTGCGCAGTTTTCATGGTAAGACTATGGGGGCTTTATCTGCTACGGGCCGGGAAATTTACCAGACTCCCTTCGGAGCTCCTATCCCGGGATTTTGTCATATTCCTTATAATGATATTAAGGCTCTGGAAAAGCTCTTAGAAGAAAACCAAAATGAAATTGCTGCTTTTATAGTAGAGCCTGTACAAGGCGAAGGGGGCATAATTCCTGCCCAGTCAGGTTATCTGAAAGCTGCTCAGGCTTTATGCAACCGTTATGGAGTAATTTTTATTGTAGATGAAATTCAGACTGGTTTAGGCCGTTCCGGCTTTTTATTTGCTTGTGAGGAAGAAGGAGTAGAACCTGATGTAATATTATTAGCCAAAGCTTTAGGCGGGGGCATGTTACCTATAGGAGTATGTATAAGCTCTCCGCGGGTTTATAATGATGATTTTGGCTCTCTGCATAGTTCTACCTTTGCTAATAATGGAGTTACCTCGGCGGTAGGCAATGCAGTGATGGTGGAATTACTTAAAGATGACCGCCGATTGATTAAAGATGTTGTAGTTAAAGGCAATTATCTCTTAGAGAAATTGCAAAAGCTTAAAAATTCATACCCGGATGTTATAAAAGCGGTGCGGGGTAAAGGCTTAATGGCAGGTATAGAGTTTGCTGAGTTAGATGATGTAGGGTCTTTTGATATTACCTATATAACCGACCAAAAAGGATTTACCGCCCTTTTAGCCGGGTATCTGCTCAATGTGCATAATATAAGGGTAGCCCCTTTTCTAAATAATCCTATGACCTTAAGATTGCAGCCGCCTTTAACTATTACTTATGAGGAAATGGATTATGTTATTTCTATAATAGAAAAGGTTTGTGATATATTGGATGCCCGGGATTATGCCAAGCTTTACCGATACTTAATCGGTGATAATTCCCATCCCGGGAATATTACTAATTATAAAGAGGGTTCCCGCAGTATAAAAGCATCGGTATTAAATGAAGGAGAAGAAGCTCAGGAGAAATTCGCCTTTATAATTCACTATCCCGCCCCGGAGGATGTGGTAGTAAATAACCCTTCCTTTAATAAATTTACCCGGGATGAATTATACCAGTTCATGGCCTGGCAAAGCCAAAATTCTGAACCAGGTATGGTTTGCCATATGCCGGCTATTCGTTCTGCCTCCGGTTCCATTGGTGAAGGGTGGCTGATTGGGGTTCCCTTTGGGGCCAAGGAAATTATGAATTTACCCAAAGAACAAACGGTAAGTGTAATTCAAAAAGCGGTAGACATGGGCAGAGATTTAGGTGCTAAAATAGTAGGCCTGGGAGCCTTGACCTCGGTAGTAACCCGGGGAGGCAGGTCAGTATTAGGCCGGGATGTGGCTATTACCAGTGGCAATAGCTTTACCACCCTGATGGCTATAGAAGCCCTGTTCAGAGGTGCTGAAAAAATGCGTATTCCGTTTACCCAAGCTAAAGGAGCGGTAGTAGGTGCTACCGGTTCCATCGGCCGGGCCTGTGCCCTGATGTTATCCGAAAAGGTAGCTGATATTACCCTGCTGGGCAATCCTGAACATCCTACCAGCAGCCAAAATAGACTGGCCTCCTTGGCCAGTGATATG
>JAEWZB010000097.1 GCA_023395515.1 Bacillota bacterium | reverse complement strand
GGCTTATACATCTTAGTGGGAACATCAATGTTTACTCCGCCCAGAGTATCAATTACGTCTTTAAATCCCTTAAAATCAAGTTCCACATAATAATCTATATTAACCTTCATTAAATTTTCCACCGTTTTTACCGCGTACTCCGGTCCTCCTACCACATTGGCCGCCGCAATTTTATCTAATCCGGTACCTTTCATTTCTACCTTGGTATCCCGGGGAATAGATATAACCACAGCTTTATCCAGCTTGGGATCAACCGATACCAGCATCATCGTATCAGAGCGTGATACAGTCTCACCGGGCCTGGCATCCACTCCTAAGACTAAAATGTTAGTACGGTCACCATCTTGTTCTATTAGAGTTTCTTCTTCATCCGTTTCTGACATAGTCGGTTCCACTTGAGTAAATACATTGGTAATAGCAGCTCCGATACCAAAGAATAAACCAAAGACTAGTCCGGTTGCTAACATTAATTTGAAAAATGTAATTGCTTTAGCCATTGAATCCACCTTCTTTAGAATCGCCCCTAATGGACCAGAATAATATGCTGTGGGTCAAAATCTTTATAATATCTAATGCCTTCCATTTTACATTTCACGTTTCACGGTATTGTAGACCGGAACCGCAGGAGCTTTGCCTCCGGTTAAGAGCCCAATTTTGTCGGCGCCCAACACTACTAAAAAGAGCAATATAGCTAAAACCAGCATAGCCTTAGGATTAGTAGTCAGGCTTAAGGCTACAGCTACTCCGGCAAATACCCCACTTATAGCATAAATTGTTAATACACAGCGGGTGTGACTCATGCCCAGGGCTAGTAACCGATGATGTAAATGGTCTTTATCCGGTTTAAAAATAGGGGCTTTATTATTTATACGCCTGATAATGGCAAAAAAGGTATCAAATATGGGAATACCCAGAATTACTATGGGCACAAATAAGGATATTATCGTAGCACTTTTAGCGGTACCCATTATAGCTAAACAACCTAATATGAAACCTAACAAATTCGAGCCGGAATCCCCCATGAAGGTTTTAGCCGGATGAAAATTATACGGCAAAAAGCCTAATATAGCCGCAACTAATACAAAAGCGGCCAGAGATACTTCCACTTGACCTTGCAACAAGGCTACCATTCCCATAGTAGCTGCAGCTATAGCCGAAACTCCCCCGGCTAAACCATCTAGTCCATCTATTAAGTTAATCGCATTAGTTACTCCTACAATCCAGAGGAAGGTCACCGGTATACTTAACAACCCTAAGCTTAGTAAACCATCAAAAGGGTTGGTAACAAAGTGCACCATTACCCCAAAATAAATAGCAATACCCGCGGCTATTATTTGACCCAATAATTTTATTCCGGCTGATAATTGGTAAATATCATCTAGGATACCCACTACAAATATAACCAGGGCGCCAATCATTACCCCTAAAAAAGGTCCTTCTTTATCAATTATAAATAACATAGGGATCAGAAAAGCCAAAAATATAGCTAAGCCACCTAAACGCGGCATAATTTTAACATGCACTTTGCGTGGATCAGGTTGGTCAGTAGCCCCTATTTTAAAGGCTAGCTTAATTACTAGCGGCATGGAAAAGTAGGCTATGACAAATGCTGACAATAGCGCAATGCCAAATATATATGTGGGCATTTTAGTAAACCCTCCAAAACCCAATTACTAGACTAATTCTAACATCATGAGTACTTGCTTGTCCATACGGCAAGTTCCGACGGTTATGTCTAACCTTGGTAATAAATACGAGAAAAAGCAGAATTCCTTACACCTTGCTCTTCACCTTTTACATCTCCCGTATATAGTTATAAATCTTATCCACAATAATTACCCCTGCTAAAACGGCTATAGCTATGACCATTCCGGTTATAAAGCCAGCCAGAGTACGGTTAACAGAAATAGTGACCGCGGTAAATACATGGGAAAAGCTGTTTACCATGGAAATACTGCCCATCATTACACCGAGACCGAATACTAACGTAATTAATTCTTCTTTGTATTTACGGTACAAGTAAATCATAGCCAATAAGGCTGGATAACCGATTAATATTTCTTTGAAACGCGGCCGGGCCAGGAAGATGCTTTCCAAAACTTCTCTTAGCCTTAGCTCGATGGAAGATACGCTAACTCCTGCCGTATGACCACTACGCCCAATGTAATAATATAAAGCTAAGAGTCCTATCCCTAATAACATGAGCATAAAGTAATTAGGCTTAAGTTTTAAGTATTTAGCTAAATACTTTATTACTCCCTCTTCTCCACTGAAAACACTTAAATAGTTTAAGAAAAATAGGAGTAAAGGTAAGATAAAGGCTAGCTTAACTCCTCTAAAATATTCGATATTCATGATATAGCGGATATCGGCCAAACTGGTAACTATGGTATACATGCCGATAGCATTAACTCCCAGGATTATAGCTAAGGAAGTAATTATTTGCCTTAGTAAACTATGTCCCTCTCTATTATCCCTTAAATAAATAAGTAATAATAAGCTGGATAAGGTGGGATACAAAATAGCTGCCCCTAATGCGTATATTTTACTAAAATCCATATCCAAGCCTAAATTCATACCGATAAGTCCGGCGGTTCCCAGCCCCAGCAGAGCGATAACTATTTTATTATTAATTCTAAATAAGTACATAAGGTATAACATGCTGCCTAACATTAAGCTTAAGCCCACCATGAGCCGGGAGGTTTTGCCCGGTTGTTCGGCTGATAATTGGTTAATAGGTTCATCTATGGGATAGCCTTTAGCAGCAATAGTTTCATGGAAACGGCCGATTACTTCGATAGTATCGTCTAAGTTTTGGCTATAGCTTAACTTATCATTTTGAAAAGGAACTACATGAACTATACGAATTCCCCGGTCTACCACGCCTCTAACCCATCGGTAATACCTTTCATCAACTTGTTTCAGGTATTCATCATTCCGGCTGGAATAGACCCGGTTAACCGGATAATTAGTATGGGCAATAAGCTCGGCTAGTCCGGCTTGCTGCAGAAAACCCAACTGAACCGGCATTTCTATTAACCCTACAATAAGGTTGTTCTCAGTAATTAACTTTTCCATTTTAGCCAGGTTATCAGGGGCTCCACTAACCTCACCATTTATAACTACATACCGGATATTGTAATCCTTAATTATTTTTTCATAATCATCAATATACTTTAAATTAGTTCCGGTACTATTACCGGGGGATAACACTATTTCAAAGCCTTGGGCAGTTAATTTATCCATTAAATTAGTGTCAAAACCTACCAATACATCAGTAGGATATACTTCTTTATCCGTTTTTACCGGTGCTGCTATCTGGGTATTAATAATAAAGAAATGCTTATCACCTAAATTGAAGCTTACTATTTCATCCCCTAGGTAGCGTCTGGCCAGGTTCTCGGTCAGAAAATCAATTACTTGGGGGTCACTGGTAATAACCGTTAAGTTTACCGGGCTGATAGAAATATGGCCGATTTGCTGCAAAACTACTTTCCAATCCCTCATGCTTTGATTGGCAATATCAGCCTGCACTTCGGAAAAAGTATTTATTTGCACTTTACCGGCAAATTCTAAATCTCTGATACTGATTTCTTTAACTGATAAGCGGCTTACTCCATTAGCTTTTAGTTCAGTTAATAATTCATCTAAATTAACATTAGCCTTGGCCGCCACCATATCAAATTCCCGATAATCAAGCGTAGTAACTACCGCTTTATTTTGGGCTTCATTAGCCATTCTAAGAGTAACTCCCCCTATAGAGAGTATTAATGTAACTATAAGCAGTAGCCATAATACCTTTTTAGTCTTAAACATTAGTGATTAGATGCCTCCCTTAAGTTAAATTCAGTAGTTAAATGGGTAATATGGGCTACAACCAGATAAATAAGTCCACTTAAAGCCAGAGGTAATAAAAAGCCCATGATTATACCAGTAAAGTGTAAGTACTTAAAACCCAGAATTACCGCTACCATAAATGCGGTAGGTACTGCTAAGCGGGCTAAATAGCTAAAGAAATCATTCTGCATGAAACTGCCGATTTCCTTGGTGACCAAAGTCCCCATTATGAGGGCATATAAAAGTAAAGCTATAGCGGTTCCCCCACTAATTGCGATTATACCGTAATCTAAAAAAACTAAATTCAAAACTACATTAACGGTTAGACAAATGACACTAACTCGCATAGGAATACTAAATTTCTTTAAAGCGTAAAATACCCGGTTAAATATTTCCTGACTAGCATAGCCTATAACTGCAAAACTGTAAAATAGGAACGCATAAGCGGTAGTAATGGTCGATTCCCGGGTAAATGCACCTCTTTCATAAACCAGGGCAATTATTTCCTGATGGTAAACTACTACATAAATTAAGTATGGTATTAAGATGAAGAGTAATATTTTAAAAATGTTGCTTAGCATTAATCTTAATTCGATAAAATCCTCTTCTAAGCAGTATTTCGATATACGAGGAAATACTACACTAGACATAGCCACTATAAATACACTAGTTATAGTAACAAATAAATTACCCCCGAACCCTAAAGCCGCCGTGGTTCCTACATCTAAAAGATTACCGAAAGAGCGGTCTATGATTAGACATAATTGCAGGAGGGAGTTACCTAGTAAGACTGGTACCAGCTTTTTCAGCATAGCTGCGGTGTAATTATTCTGGAGATTGAAAATAGAAAAACGGTATTTTTCCTTAATAATCACCGGTAATTGAATAAGAAACTGGAATAACCAGCCGGCCGTAGTAACATAGCTGACAAAGGCTATATCCTCACCTTTAAGTACTAAAGCTAATATAATCAAAATATTAAACGGAATGCTTATAGCTGCCGCTCTTAGAAAGTGGCCATGTACCTGTAAGATTCCGGTTGCTACAAAGGTTAAGTTTACAAAAAGAAAAGTTGGCATCATGATCCGGGTTATAAGAACTGCCATTTTAGCTGCTTCCCCTTCTACCCCGGGCACGATTAACTTGGCTAAGGTAGGAGCAAATATAATACCGATTATGGATATAACGGCTCCCCAAAAAGTAATCTGGGCAAAAAGCCGGGAAATATAAGCGAACCTTTCTTCCGGAGTTTTGCTGGCAAAGTAATAGGTCAGATTAGGTATATTAACTGATGATATAGCAGTACCGATACTGGAAAACAGCAGGCTCGGCAAACTGAATATGGCTTGGAATAAATCAGCTAAAACCGTAGTACCGAAAACCGAAGCAAAGAATATATCTCGGGCAAAGCCCAGTAATTTGGCAATAAATATTACTATAGTTACCCCTATAAAATTTTTTCCCGTAGTCTGCGCTCTTTTTTCCATGATTTTACCTTTCTTTTAGTGCCTTTTAATAAGTGCTAAAGCTAATTTAGCATTTTCCTCGGACTCTCCCGCCAGCTGAGCAGCTTTCTTAGTAATAATATCTTTAAGTCCGGGATCATTTAATAGGGCGGTTATTTCCACCTTCATTTTCTCATATTTCAAGGGCAAAGGCTTTAGACCAAATGTTTCTAAAAAAGCTCTAACTTTAGGGTCATAAGATATACCGGCAAAGGGTACTCCGCCCCCGGCGGCAAATACCAAGGAATGCAGCCTTATTCCTATCAGACCATCCAGCTGGGATATTAAGGCTAAATGCTCGGTACTGCTGAGGTTTTCCCGCATAATAGTGGCCGGGCTTTCCATGAAGCCGGCTACCTTTTCTGATTCCCCTATATCTTGAGGAAAGGCTAAAGGAATAAATATAACCTTATAGCCTTGGGCAGATAAATCATCTAAGAGGCGGGCCAGTTCTGCCTGATAGCCTTGCAAAGCTTCCCACTCCCGCACTGATACCCCAATCAAGGGCTTGGCATCGGGATTAAACTCTTTTAAAAGTTCTTGCACTTTACTATGATCTGCTGCAGTAGCCTTTAGGGCGAAAACAGGATCAGCCGTAATTTGGCGCGGGGGCTTGGTTACACCCAGGCTGGTTAAAAGTTCCCCCGATTCCTCGTCACGTAAAGTTATAAAGTTAACCCGGTTAGCTATGAGCCGCATTAAGGTTTTGCTGATATTTTTATTAATCGGACCTACCCCTTGGGCATAAAACATAACCGGTGTACCTAATAGCTTAGCTAAGGCTACTACCGTTATATAGTAAAATAGTGATCTGGTACTGGTTACATCCTGGAATATACTGCCACCCCCGCTTATGAGCAGATCTGCAGTAGCTAATTCCTTGAGCACCTGAAAAGGGTTCATATAATAAACCGCTCTAATCCCATGCAAAAAAGCAGTCTTTTCCGGGGAGCCGGAAAACACTACAAATTCAACCTGGGGGGCTAAGTTTTTTATCGAAGCGGTTATGGCTGAAAGTAAAGCCTCATCTCCGGCATTATCAAAGCCATAATAACCTGACAGAACTATTTTCATTCCTAAAAACTCCTTACTAGTGACACTATATTCTAGCATAGTTTGATGATTATAAAAAACAATTGGCAATGAAATTCTGTTATACTTTCAAGTATACCCATATTTTAGTATCTATTTAAATAGATTTATAAAATGATAGTGAGGTGTTCTGTATGAAGGGAACAGTAGTAGGTACATGGTTTAATACTATAGCCCAATTTTATGGACAAGAGATATTAGATGAAGCATTGCATGAATATGGCTGGTCACCCCTTAGAATAATTACTCCTATGGAAGATATTCCTGACCGGGAACCATTTCAGATTATAGAACTGGTAGCAAAAAAAGCCGGTAAAAGTACGGCTGAAGTATGGAGAGCCATTGGCCGCAGTAATATTACCGCTTTCCACGAAGCCTATCCTTCCTATTTTGAAAGAGACAATCTGCGCGATTTTTTACTAATGATGGATGAAGTACATGCCCAATTAACCCGCAAAATTGCCGGAGCTAATCCGCCGCGGCTTATTCCTTCCAAAATAAATTCTAAACAGATTGAACTGCACTACATATCCAATCGGGGTCTATTTGATTATTTCCTGGGGCTTTTAGAAGGATGCGGCGAATTCTTCAATGAGAAAATAGATATTGAAGTTCTGGAAAAAGGTAAAGACGGGGATAGACAATTTATTCGGGTTAGACTGACCTTAGCCAAAGGAGCAGAATTTGAGCGTAAATATAAATTAGCTTCCCTATTATCTCTGGGCTTTATCAACAGCCTGCCCTTGAAAATTTCCCTGGGCACTACTTTGCTAAGTGGGCTAGTTTTTCTGGTAGGCCAAGGTCTGGCAGCTACTACCCTTATTTATACTATCGGGGTATTTACTTTTAGCTATGGCTTTGCTAGTTTAGCCCTTAAGCCTTTAGAGGGAATTAAGGAACAAGCTACTGACTTGAAAGATTTTCAGTTTGCTAAAGCTACCCCCATTCATACCGGAGATGCTTTAGAAGATATTAGTCAACAATTAGAACTGTTTAAGGAAAATGTGCAAAAGGATTTCCTCTATTTAAAAGGCGGAAATGATGATTTATACTCTTTTAGCCGTAAGTTTAACAGCATAGCCCAAGATATGAGTAATGTTTCGGATATAATTGCCTCCGTTGTACACCAGGTATCGGAAGGAGCCGTTTATCAGGCGGAAGAAACGGAAAAATCAGTCAGTGTTTTAACCGGAAATATTGATAAGCTGAATGAGTTAGCCAGCCGCGAGTTAGAATCCAAATCCAGTTTGGAATCAGCCGTCTATAATATTAAGGACTCCTTTGAAGAGGTCAAATCAGTAGCCTCCCTTTTATTAGATACTAAAGAACAGTTCAGCAATGTAAATCAGCAAGGCGCCGACCTATCCCACCGGGTGGAAAATATAATGGAGATAGTTACAACAGTTGAAGGTATCGCTGACCAGACCAACCTGTTAGCCTTAAATGCTGCCATAGAAGCGGCTCGGGCCGGTGAACAGGGACGCGGCTTTGCCGTAGTAGCAGATGAGATTCGCAAACTGGCTGATGATGTAAAACAAGCCGTTAAGACCATAAATGAAAATCTGCTGTATTTTGTGGGGCAGGTTAATGGCTTAGTGGCCGATATCGACCGGCAATTCGTTCAACTGGAAAATGGTAATAAGAGTTTGGAATCAGCCGTAGCTGATAATATGGCGGCCGCAGATGAGATTGATAATGTGGCTAATACTATAGTTAACCTGGTGGAAGAATTGTCTGATGAGACCAGACATATTAGTGAAGTGTTCCAAAACCTCCATACCCTGGCAGCTATAGCTGAAGAAAACTCGGCCTCCAGCCAGGAGATGAGCGCTAATGTGGCCGAATACTCCGATAAAATAAAAGATTTAACTTCTTATGTAAGTCAACTGGAACAACTAGCCGTTGGTTTCCAGCAGGAATTGAGAAAATACTCTATATAGGCGCATGAGGCGTAAGGGGCAAGGGGTAGCCCCTAACTCCTAACACCTCACCCCTAACAAAAAAAACCCCGTACGGGGTTTTTTTTTATTCTCTCGGTCTTAGGGTAGGGAATAAAATTACATCGCGGATGGAAGAAGAGTCAGTCATTAACATTACTATCCGGTCAATACCTATACCTAGTCCTCCTGCCGGAGCCATTCCGTAGGATAAGGCGTTTATGTAATCTTCATCCATCATGTGGGCTTCCGTGTCCCCGCCCGCTCTTTTTTCTACTTGTTTAAGAAATCTTTCCCTTTGATCCAGGGGATCATTTAATTCGGAGAAAGCATTGGCTATTTCTCTTTGCATGATAAATACTTCAAACCTATCGGTATATTGAGGGTTGTCCGTATTCTTCTTAGCTAAAGGCGATATTTCCAGGGGATGCCCGTAAACAAATGTTGGCTGTATAAGCTTGTGTTCAACCATTTCCTCGAAAACCTCATTAATAACCTCGCCCCGGGACATTTTATCATCTATTTTAAGCTTCAGGTTTTTAGCTGCTGCTCTAGCTTCCCCATCAGTAGTAATCGTAGTAAAGTCCAACCCCGTATGCTCTTTAATAGCATCCAGCATAGTGATACGGTGCCAAGGCGGAGTAAAATCAATTTCCTGCCCCTCAAATTCGCCTATCA
>JAEWZB010000091.1 GCA_023395515.1 Bacillota bacterium | reverse complement strand
TCCCGTAGCCCCTGCAACATTTACCGCATTTAGTCCCGCGCTTATGCCTATACCTTTTACTAAATCCACGGCGGCAACTACTGAACCAGCTAAGCCATACTTAGCTTTAAAATGAGGCAGGGAGGGGCTTTGGCCTTCTCCCCAAAACCAGATAGAATTAGCCGGATTATGGCCTGAATTAATACGTTTAATATTAAGGGGGTGATTTTTAAGTATTGGTTCACTTTTAATCATTATTTCCCGTAAAATTTCTCCATCTAGTCCAGCCGGAAGATAATCCCTGATTAAACGGTCAGATATATCATGAGGAGGAGTTAATACTACCTCTTTATTGGCACCCTTTGACCATACGGTTAAATGACGGTAACTAATACCCGGGTGAAAGGCAAAATCAATGTTGCCCAGTTCGCTTTGTAAAGTATTTATTAAAACAGCTGCATCTTTGGTGCTAATTTCTCCGGCACTATAATCCAGCATGGTTTTATCCGCATAATCTTCATCATCAGAAAGGGTAACTAAGTTACAGCGTAAAGCTAAATCGGTAGCGGAAAGCTTAACCCCCATACTGATAGCTTCTAAAGGAGAACGCCCGGTATAGTATTTCTGGGGATCATAACCCATAACCGAGAGATTAGCCACATCGCTACCCGGCATAAAACCAGCGGGAATAGTTTTAACCTTACCTACCAGTGATCTTGGGGCCAGGCTATCAATAAAGGGAGTATTAGCATACTGTAATGGTGTTTTATTATTTAATTCGGGAATGGGGTAATCGGCCATTCCATCTGCTAATATTAATAAATACTTCACTAATTTCACTCCTAATAGACAAAATTCTCTTAATACTTATTCAGTATAGCATTACTAATTAAAAAGCAGTAAAACAAAACTTATTATAACTGCCTTAAAATTTATGGAGCAATAGTATATACTATATATTGAACAATAAATAATTAAAATGCGGAGGTGGAAATTTTGGCTAAAAAGTATGGGGTTTATAAATGTGAGATATGTGGCAATATAGTTGAAGTATTGCATGAAGGTAAAGGTGAGTTAGTTTGCTGTGGCAAGCCTATGGTTCTTATGGAAGAAAATACGGTGGAAGCATCATATGAAAAACACATCCCGGTAGTAGAAAAGACTGATGACGGCATATTAGTTAAAGTAGGCGGAGATGTACACCCGATGGTAGAGGCGCATTACATTGAATGGATAGAAGTAATCGCAGATAATAAGGTATATCGCCAAGAACTTAAAGCCGGTGATGCTCCTGAAGCCGAGTTTAAAATTAAGTCAGATAATCCACTGGTAAGGGCTTATTGCAACTTACATGGATTATGGAAAGCCTAAAGGTATAAATAAAAAAACAAAAAAACTAAACCTACTGGACTAAACCAGCTTGGTTTAGTTTTTTTTATTTTTATGACGGCATATTGTCATGATGTATGATTTGGTTAACTTGGAGAGATTCTATAATAATGAAAAATTTAAGGGTGATGTTATGGATAAAATTATAGAGTTTAAGAGTGAGCCTAATTCTTATTGGATAGCTTCAACCAAATCTACTGATTATCCTAAGCTGGAAGAAGACCTGGAAGTTGATGTAGCTATAATTGGCGGGGGAATAGTAGGGATAACTACGGCCTATTTACTGGCTAAGCAAGGAGTGAAGGCAGCCGTTTTAGAAGCCGATTTTATCCTGCAAGGAACTACCGGACATACTACGGCTAAAATTACCTCCCAGCATTCCTTTATTTATGCCCGGCTGATTAAAGAGCATGGGCATGAATTAGCCCGGCAATACGCTGAAGCTAATCAAAGTGCCATTAAAAAGGTGGCTGAAATAGCTAAGGATTATAAAATTGATTGTGATTTTAGTTGGCAGCCGGCCTATCTTTATACCGAACAAGATAAATACATTAAGGAAATTGAAGACGAAATCCAGGCGGCGAGAAGCTTAGGCATAGAGTCTGATTTTACTGAAAAAATTGGTCTGCCTATCTCGGTCAAGGGGGCCATGAGATTTGATAATCAAGCCCAGTACCACCCTTTAAAGTTCCTCCAAGCATTAGCTGAAGAGGTAATTAAAAATGGAGGACTAATATTCGAACAGACCGAAGCCATACAGATAGATGATAATGAAGTAGTCATAACTAAAAATGGTCATAAAGTTAAGGCGGATAAAGTTATTATTGCTTCCCATTATCCGTTTTTTGATGGGGGAGGCTTATTTTTCTCCAGAATATACCAAGAGAGGTCATACATTGTAGGAATGCAAATCGAAGAAAAATTTCCGGAAGGATATTTTATTAATGCTGAAACTCCTACCCGTTCTTTAAGAGCCCAGCCCTATGAGCACGGAGACCTGGTATTAGTAGGAGGTGAACACCACAAAGCCGGTCAAGGCCAGACTACCAATACCCACTACCAAAATCTGCTGGATTTTGCTCATCAAACCTTTACCGTAAAAGATGTTTCCTATAGATGGTCAACTCAAGACTGTATGACTATAGACGGCTTGCCTTATGTAGGTCACCTGACTGTACGAAGTCCTAATTTATATGTAGCAACTGGTTTTGGCAAATGGGGCATGTCTAATGGCATAGCCGCGGCTATGATTATTAGTGACCTTATCGTAAAAGGTGAGAACCCTTGGGCAGAAATTTTTACCCCCAGTCGGCTTACGCCTGCCTCCATTAAATCATTTGCAATACAAAATGTTAATGTGGCTAAAAATCTTATCGCCGGTAAGCTGGAAAAATTACCTGAAGAGGTGGAAATAGAAAGAGGCGAAGCAGCCCTTATAAAAACTGAAGGACAAAGAATAGGAGTTTACAAAGATGAAACCGGCAAGCTGCATATGGTTGATACTACCTGTACTCATTTTGGATGTGAGCTTAATTGGAATGAGGGGGAAAAATCATGGGATTGCCCTTGTCATGGTTCACGATTTAGTTATGAGGGTGAAATTATGCATGGACCGGCCATCGAACCCCTGCATCGTTTAGGGGAAGATAAAAACCGTGTAGAAGCCCGAGTATTTAAATAATATATTCGATGGGGGCATGAGGGAAAAGTTTATTAGTATTTTCGGTAAAAATTCTTTCATTTCTTCTAACTTGATAAATATATTTTCGTATCCAAACTGACCGTATTTGAATTTGCGGTCAGTTTTTTCGTCCCCAGGCAGGTTCTTATGAAGGAAAACTTATAAAAAATATGGTTGACAGGAGACTTAAAGCCACAGTAATATATAAAAAGGATACCTATAGGGGGTATAAGTAAGCCCTGATGTGAATACGAGGAGGATGAATACTTTGGCTATTACGAGACGGTCATTTATTAAAAGGGCTGCTGCCTCTGGAGTAGCAGCGACTGCCATCATGACCGGTACCAAAAAAGCAGTAGCAAATATAGCTGCGTCTAATGAATTTGGAACAATTATTGATTTAACTAAATGTGATGGATGTATAAACTATGAGACCCCTTTATGTGTTTCAGCTTGTAAAGAAAAAAATCAGGCTAATTATCCGGAACCGGAAAAACCTATTATGGATTATTGGCCGCAAAAAGTACACGAAGACTGGTCTGGCAAAAGGGATTTGACTAATAGGTTAACCCCCTATAACTGGACTTATGTTCAGCACCTGGAAGTAGAACATAACGGCCAAAAAGTTAAAGTGCATGTACCTCGAAGATGTTTGCACTGTGATAATCCGCCCTGTGCCGGTTTATGCCCTTTTGGAGTTAATAACAAAATGCCGGAAGGACCTGTAATTATAGATACTAATATTTGCATGGGCGGGGCTAAATGCCGGGATGTATGCCCCTGGGAAATACCGCAGAGACAGGCGGGAGTAGGGTTATATAAGGAAGTTGCTCCTAAATTTGCAGGTGGGGGAGTAATGTATAAATGTGATATGTGCTATGACCTTATCTTAGCCGGCCAAGAACCAGCTTGTGTAAATAAGTGCCCTAATGGAGCTATCAGCTTTGGCCCTAAAAAAGAAATGCAGGAATATGCCCGAAAATGGGCCGGGGAAAACCGGGGCTATATTTACGGAGATGTGGAAAATGGAGGAACTTCTACGTTTTATTTATCTTCAGTACCATTTGCAGCTATTGATCAAGCCATAAGAACCCAAGAAATAGATGGTAAGCCGGGTAGGCCTGTTATGCCGGTAGGAGTGAAAAATTCTTTAGATAAACCGGAAGGTCTGGCTAAAGGATTTATTATAGCACCGATTGCTGGGGTAATGGCAGCGGGATTAAGTGTTTATCAAATAATGAATGGAGGTAGGGATGATGATGAAGATAGTGAGGCATAATTATGCTATTCGTTTTACCCATTGGGTAACGGCCTTATCTATTTTGGTGCTGCTTTTCACGGGAATCGGACAGATGCCAGTTTATAAAAGATATAATGTGGAAAATCTGCCGGGGTTTTCTTGGTCCAGTGATTTTCTGGTTACACTTAATATTCATTATATAGCAGCTATAGTTTTAGTATTTATCAGTATTTACTATCTGACCTACCTTATTATGACTAAAAGGCTGGATATATTACCGAGAAAGGGTGATGTAAAAGAGTCTGTACAGATATTTGCGGCTATGGTGGGCTTAGCCCCGGAACCTGAAAATGATAAATATCTGGCCGAACAGAGACTAGCTTTTGCCGTAACAGCTTTTTCCGTATTAATGCTGATACTATCAGGAATAATTAAAGTATATAAAAATGTATCCGCAACTAATCTAGATTCAGCTTGGATATTCTGGTCAGCCCAGATTCATAATCTTTTTACCTTTATCTTATTATTTTCCATAATAGTACATTTGCTAGCTTTCTTAATAAAGGATAACCGGCCCCTGGTAGCCAGTATGTTTACCGGCAAGATAAGCCGGGATTATGTGGAACGCAGACATGGTCTATGGTTAATAAAACTGCAAAGAAAAGCTCTATACCCGGAGAAAGTAAAAACCGATTTGGACCAACTTGATGTATAACCGGGAGGACATATACCTTTTTCTATGAAAATAACTATTTACAAACAGGTTATATTATAAAAGAATACAATAAAGAGAAGGGGGTATTAATTTGGAATTAATATATGATCTAGCGGTTCTGGGCTGCGGACCAGCCGGCTTATCGGCTGCCATTAATGCTATAATTAGAAATAAGAAAGTAATAGTATTAGGAACCGATATTTGCAGCCCGCCACTGCATAAAGCCCAAAAAATAGATAATTACCTGGGTTTTTATGAACTGAAGGGTGATGATTTATTAAATAATTTCCGGGATCATGCTGACCGGATGGGGGTGGAAATAACTCCTAGAAAAGCCGAAATGATTTACGATATTGAAGGAATTTATAATATCTTATCTGGTGATGATGTTCTTATGGCCAAGACGGTAATTATTGCTACCGGAATCCCTTATAAACCAACTCTGCCCAAGGAAGACTATTTTCTGGGCAAAGGTTTAGGTTACTGTGCTACTTGTGATGGCCCGATTTATAAAGATAAGGACGTATTACTCATAGCCCATAGCAGTGAAGCTGAATCCGAAGCGGATTTTATGGCAGAGATATGCAGCAAAGTATATTATGTGCCCTTATATAAAATGACCGGCCAGCTCGACCCGAAAGTAGAAATAATTGCAGATAAACCAGACAGCATAATCGGCGATGATTTTGTAACCGGATTAAGATTAAAAGATGGCAGTGAGATAAACCTGGATGGTATATTCATATTAGGCGGAGAAACTGCACCGGATAGGCTAATACCTGGTTTAGAAATAGTAGATAAACATATCAAGGTAAATAGAAAGCAGGAAACTAACTTAAAAGGGGTATATGCGGCTGGAGACTGTACCGGTCCTCCTTACCAAGTGGCAAAATCAGTGGGAGAAGGGCAAGTAGCTGGTCTTAATGCCAGCATATATGCGGCTAAAATTAAATAAACACCGGCGAACCGGTGTTTTCAGGAGGTCAAAAAAGTTATTTCTTATTATCATTACGGGGATTAGTAATAATGCCAAATTCAAAAAAGAAGTCATTAACAATAGAAAATATCTCATTATCAAATTTAGTATCACCTTTACCTTTGGCTTTCGACATGGTATCATTATCTCGCCGATAACCAGCGGGTGATTTGTTATCAGACATTTATATTTCACCTCCTGATTATAGATTGCGTAAATAAAAGTTTTTTTACTCTTAGTCGGTCTTAGGTTGTTTAAGTTTTAAAAGATTTTACTGCTCAAATGTTGACTAAATCTTTTGGGGATGCTATAATCAATATCGTTGCGGAGCCGTGGTGTAGCGGTTAACATGCCGGCCTGTCACGCCGGAGATCGAGGGTTCAAATCCCTTCGGCTTCGCCATATTATTTCTCTTTTATCTCTTTGACAAGAGCCTCGATAGCTCAGTCGGTAGAGCAGCGGACTGAAAATCCGCGTGTCGGTGGTTCAAATCCGCCTCGAGGCACCATTATTGCGGAAGTGGCTCAGTGGTAGAGCATCGCCTTGCCAAGGCGAGGGTCGCGAGTTCGAATCTCGTCTTCCGCTCCATGTGTAAATATAGCGTTACAAGAGTAACGCTTTTATTTTGCCTTGATCATGTGTGAAGTGCTTGAAATAGAGCATAAAAGTTGATATAATAATCTTTGCCTATGATAAGAGGTTTTGGGCGGGTGGCGAAGAGGCTAACGCTGTGGTCTGCAAAATCACCATTCACCGGTTCGAATCCGGTCCCGCCCTCCATTATTATATTATTGAAGCTAATTAATCCTGTATTGCATAAGCGAAGCAGGATTTTTTTGTTTATACGGGGGAAATGGGAAGATGATTAGGATTGAAAAACATGGAGAAGTCAGCCAGATCTTAATGGCCAGAGACATTGACGGGCAACCAGTATATACTATGGCCTGTTACTTTATAGATGGACTCATGATAGATACGGGACCTTACCATGTAAACCAGGAATTAGCCAAAGTAATTACGGCCTTTAATATTAAACAAATAGTAAATACTCATCATCATGAGGATCACATAGGAAATAACCGATTGCTTCTGGATATCTACAACCTGCCGGGGGTTTTTGCCCATGAAAAAGCTGCTCCGCTTATAGAAAATCCTCAACTATGGATACATCAACTTAAGCCGTATCAATTATTTGCCTGGGGAGAACCGGAACCGTCTCCAGCCCTAGTAATAGGGGATGAGATAGTTACGGATAAATACTCTTTTAAAGTGATACATACCCCAGGACATAGTGCAGATCACATCTGCCTCCTGGAAGCAACCCAAGGCTGGTTATTTGGCGGAGATATGTATATAACTGATAAACCGGCCGTAACCAGAAGTGATGAAAATGTTAATCTTATCATTACCTCTATAGGGGAGATTCTAAAACATGATTTTAATACTATCTTCTGTGCTTCAGGCAAGATAGTAGAAAACGGGAAACAAGCTATGCAGCAAAGATATGATAATTTTGTTAAAATACGAGAAAGTGTACTTAGCATGTATAGAGAAGGCCATAGTCCAGAATCAATAATGAAAACCGTATTAGGAAAAGAAACTATCCTGTATGAACCTACTTCAGGTGATATGGCCAAAATTAATCTGGTTAATTCCCTTATTAGCGAATTATAAAAAGAGTGCAATAACCCGGAAAAACTATTTGGCAAACCCCTTGCAAAATCATAATAGACTTGATATACTATATCTTGCGCACGGCACATAATACAGCGCATAAACGTGCCCGGGTGGCGGAATAGGCAGACGCACGGGACTTAAAATCCCGCGACCTTTACCGGTCGTGCCGGTTCGACCCCGGCCTCGGGCACCATCTAAGCTTAATAAGCCGGTCTTTGACCGGTTTTTTGCTTTTTCTGGGTATGTGTAAATGATACTAAATTAGAACACTTTTGCGAAAAGATTCGGAATAAATTCACGAAAAAAGACAAAAAGGCGAAATATAGTATTATATTTGCTCTTTTCTATATCAAAGTTTGCTAACATTGATAATTAAGCAGGGTTTTCTTCCCCGATATATAATGTTATTTTTAAGCGAAGCTGTGCTTACTGAAATATAGTGGTAATTTTATTAGTCATTAAAATCCTAGGAGTGATACCTCTGAAAAAAGTTAATCTGATACTATTTTTATTTATATTTGTTTTGTCGGGATGTAGTCAAGGTATGGAAAGAGAACTAGTATTTAAGGAAAATTTGAATTCAGATATAGTTAACCTAACTGAAGAATTATCCTCATCTACCACGGATTTAATTCTGCACCAGTGGTCTGAATCTGCCCATGCTGATGTTAATTCACATACTATTGGTAATGACGCCTGTTTAAGGTGTCATGATGGTCTGGCTTTTACTAAAAAAATAAACCTAGCTGGTGAGTTACCGATTAGTACGGGTCAAGACTGCTTTTCCTGTCATGCTGATTATGGCCGGGAATTAAAAGAAGCTGGGGTATTAGACATACCGGTTAAGAAAGATTTTAATGCCGGAATGGGGGCAGTATGCAGCAGTTGCCATAATGCTAATAATGTGCCCGATATTAATAATCCTCGAAGGGCTTATCCTCATTATAGTTCCCAAGCTGATGTAGTTAGCGGTTTCGGGGGAATTAGAGCTAGTGAAGATGTGCAGTTTAATAATACTTTTGGACATATCAGTTTAGATAATTCTTGTGTTGATTGTCATATGCCGGCAAATAAAAGTGGTTTTATTTCTCATTCTTTTAAAATGGAACCGGAATTTGCCGAATTAGTATGTGCAACTTGTCATCAGGATGCTACTGATTTTAACCTTGAAGCTAAAGGTGATTATGATGGAAATGGAAAAGTGGAAGGTTTGCAAGATGAAGTTTTAGGCTTAATGAGTATTTTAGAAACAGCTATTATAAATGCATTAGATGGAGGCTCTTTTGAAGCTAGCAAAGGTGCTATTACTTATTATGATAAAAATGGTTTGCCAATGAATTCAGTTCCGAACGAAATTTACCTGGCATCATATAATTATTTGCTTATTGAACATGATGGCAGTAAAGGAGTCCATAACCCCTTATTTACTGTACAAGTATTACAACATTCTTATAACCATTTAGTAGGAAAAGATATACCTAATGCTTTTATAATTAAGTAAACTTGGAGGGTTTAAATGAACATAATTAAAAAAATCATTAGCAAAAACCTGCTGGTTAAATTATTAATACCTTTTTTAATAGTTTTAATTATTTCCACTTTAGTGGGGGTATCTTTTATTATAAAATACCTTAATAGTGCCCCTATTAATCAAGAGGAAAGCAGATTGAGGAGTATCGCGATTCAACTGCAGGCAGTTTGGGATAATATGGAGGATAGTCAATCTCATATTATAAGACAATCGAAAATTACTTCTTATAATGCCGGAAACATAGTAATGTATGATGCCTTAGCGGCAGTAGATAAGTTTTCCGAAAAAATGCAAACGGAAAATACTGCAGTAAGGATAACTTCCATCAATCCTCTAAGCAGTGAAAACTTAGCTGATGAATGGGAAGAAAAAGTTATGCAAGAGTTCATAGCTAATCAAGCTTTATTGGACGGCTCCGAAATAATAAGAAAAGACGATTCGACTTATTTGCGTTATGCTATGCCCATAAAAGGAGACAGCTATTGTATGAGTTGTCACACCGGGGCCGCTAATGACATTTATGGAGTTTTCAGTTTGGAAACATCTTTAGATAAGATAAATAGTCAATCCAGAGCTCTAACCGTTTCAGTGCTTATAATTGGTTTGCTAATTATTGCCGTCTTAGGTTTTATGATGTGGTTTATATCTAAACGAGTTATAGATGAACCATTGGAAAGAATAAATAAGCAATTAAGAGAAATGAATTCAGGAGAAGGAGACCTGACTTATAGATTGGTTATTAACTCGGAAGATTTAATCGGCAGAATAGCTTTACAATTTAATAAATTTGTCGAGTATTTGCAAGGAATGTTTATGCAAATAAATACCTCCTCCCGGGAGATGGAAAAAGTAGCTGGCAATATATCTTCCAGTGTAGTAGATACCAGGCAGATACTTACCAGGAATACGGAACAAATTAAGGCTTTGGCGGATATTTCTACTACAGTAGCTAATAATTTATCCGATATACAAAGGGGGTCGGAAGAGGTAGCCTACAGTGCCACGAATATTTCCACTTTAACTGCCGAGTGTTTTGACGAAGTGGAAAATGTGGTAAAAGAAGCCGAAGAATCAGGACGAGGTATGGAGCAGGTTGTAGCTTCGGTGGTAGAAGTACATAATAAAGTAGATGATTTGAAAGAAGTCTTTGATTTACTTAATCAATCTATTCAGAAGATTGATGGTTTTGTAACACAAATTAATGGTATAGCTTCACAAACTAACTTATTAGCCTTAAATGCTTCCATAGAAGCATCTCACGCCGGGGAATTAGGCAAGGGTTTTGCGGTAGTTGCTGAAGAAGTTAGACAGCTGGCCGAACATTCGGCCATATCAGCTAAAGAAATTGCTACAGTTATCAATGAAATTAGTGATAAAACTAAGACGGCTAACAATTATCTTAATGAATCGGCCCAGGCTTCGGTTAATAGCAGAGGACAAGTGGAAAAAGTACAAAAAATGCTTGTTACTATTATAAAAAGCATTGACCAGGTATCCTTAAATATTCAAGGTATAAGTGCTGCATCTGAACAACAAACCGCATTAAGCCAAGAAATTACAGCTTCTATTACTGAAGCAACTAAATATAGTAATGAAACAGCAGCGGCTGCAGAAGATTTTTCTGATTCAATTCAAGGACAATTAGTATCTGTTCAAGGTATTGAACAGGAAGTAATAGAGTTAGAGCAAGTAGCCAAAACGACCTTAGATATGATAAATAAATTCAAGATATAAGCTTTTAAATACCAAAGGACGTCGGCATTACTTATTAACCTAATCGGTAGAGCAACGGACTAAAATCCTGGTACAAATAAGGACGTTAGTTAGATATTAACTAGCGTCCTTTTGCATGTATAAAATAAGCTTTAATATATGGTACAATTTTAAACGTCTACTTTATTAAGCTCACCGCTTTTTTAAGGTGTATTTATCCTTTCTTGCACAAATTCCCATTAAATACCATAATATTCTTTAACAATTTTCACAAAAAAAGGCCTTAATATCCTAAATAATTATAAATTGTAAAAGGATATTAGGACTTAATGTAGAAGTGATAAACAATTACCGTAATAATTAGGACTTGAATGTCAGATTTATGATGATTATAAAAAGTAATTGCTATATCAGATAAGTCCGGAAATGTATTTCCCTATCTTATGTAAGTAATTAGTCTTAAATAAAATTGATCCAAGGAAGGAGTGAAAAAGTTTTTGTTTAAAAATAGCGGTATTTAGATTATCGGTAAAGGTAGGGGGAAATAGAAAATGAGATTTACACAAAGTTTAAGATTCAAAATCTTAGTGGGAGCACTGAGTATATTTTTTGCCGCCTCGGTTATAC
>JAEWZB010000036.1 GCA_023395515.1 Bacillota bacterium | reverse complement strand
ATTATTTGCGTATTAGGACTATTAGTATAAACTACTGCGGCCCCGGCATTAAATAATTTCTCACTATCTTTGGTATCGGGAATTATTAATTCATGATGAGCATGTTTTATTATGCCTACTTTTACGTTTTGATTGTTAAAATGATTAACTACTTTAGTTAATAAAGTGGTTTTTCCCGAGTCATGTCGGCCGACAAAAGAAATTATAGGGATCATTATATTCCCCCTACTAACCTTTCCCCTATGGCACGGGCTTTAACTAAGACTTCTTTTTCATCAAAGGTCTTAATTATCCGGTTTTCCATAACTATATTACCGTTTATAATTACCGTATCCACATCACTAGCTTGAGCCGCATAAACTAAATTAGCCATTATATCATACCTGGGTGTCATATTAGCTTCGGATAAGCTTACCAAAATCATATCCGCTTTCATGCCTGCTTTAATTTGTCCTATTTGTTCCGGTACTCCTAAACCCCAAGCTCCGTTTCGAGTAGCCATTTCCAGGGCTTTATGGGCAGGTAATACCGTAGGATTCATAGTATTAACTTTGTGGAGCAGAGAACAAGTTCTCATTTCTTGCAGCATATCCAGATTATTATTACTGGAAGCTCCATCAGTACCTAAACTAACCGGGATACCCATATCCAACAACTGAGGAACCGGGGCAATACCACTAGCCAGTTTCATATTGCTTTCCGGATTATGAGCCACCCCTACTCTATTTTCATATAAAATTTTCATATCATCTTCAGTTAAATGAACACAATGAGCCGCTATAACCCTTTGGTCAAATAAGCCTAAATCTTTTAAATGCTGAACCGGAGTTTTACCATACTGGTTTTTAATATCATTAAATTCGGTTAAAGTTTCACTAACATGAATGTGAATATAAGAATCCAGGTCTTTAGCTAAATTAATAACCTTAGTTAAATATTCGGGGGGACAGGTATAAGGGGCGTGGGGTCCTAACATAAAAGTAATTCTGCCATTAGCTGCCCCTTGCCATTTTTTATGTAATTCAATACTATTGGTAATAGCTTGATCCCGTTCCGGTCCTACTCCTACCATACCCCGGGCTAGGAAAGCACGTATGCCGCTTTGTTGTACGGCTTGGGCTACTTCATCCATATGGAAATACATATCGGTAAAAGCAGTAGTACCTGATTTAATCATCTCCACAATGGCCAACATAGTACCCCAATAAATATCTTCCGGGGTCAGCTTAGCTTCTAATGGCCATATTTTCTGCTCTAACCATTCCATTAAAGGTAAATCATCGGCATATCCCCTTAAAAGGGTCATGGCTGCATGGGTATGGGTATTAATAAAGCCGGGTAAAACTACCTTATTAGTTCCATCAATAACCTTTTCATAATCCCCCTGCGGAGCTAAACCTTCTCCTACTTCTTTTATGACCTCATTTTCTATAACTATATAGCCTTTTTCTATAGTAATTGGTTCATCTGAAACTGGTAGTATACTAATATTTTCTAATAATATTTTCATGGTTTCCCTCCCTAAGATGGTACTATTTTTGTTGCCCGTAAGATTTGAACTTTTCATTTAAAATAGCGGTTTCTTCTGCACTTAAAACATTTATAGATCCTAACTGCCTGGCATATAAAGCAATCATAGCGGTTTTTTCAGCTATAAAACAGATTTTCAACGCCTCTTTAGTACTGGCTCCTAAGGCGACTAAGCCATGATTAGCCAATAATACCGCTTTCTCCTGCCCGGTTATACATTTAGTAACTGCATCAGCCAGTTCCTCGCTCCCACAAAGAGCATAATCGGCTACCTTAACCGGATGCCCTATTACTTGGGCAGTTTCTTCCAAAATCACCGGAATAGGCTGGTTAGCTACGGCAAAAGCAGTAGCATAAGGACTATGGACATGGACAATAGCCTTGACTTCGGGTCTAGCTTTATAAATCGCTATATGCATAGGAGTTTCCACAGAAGGCTTATATTTTCCTTCTATTACCTGGCCGGTATCATCTACTACCAGCATATCTTCGGGGGTCAGAGTATTATAATCCATTCCGCTGGGGGTAATTATTAAATGGTCTTCTTCTAAACGATGGCTTACATTACCCCAAGTTCCGGTTACCAGCTTACTAGTATAAATTTCTACCGCCGTTTCATAAACTTGCTTTTTTATATCAACTTTATTCATCTTTATCTATCCTTTAATTCTAAAATTCCCTTAGTAAAAGGAGGTTTTATAATTCCTTTTTCGGTAATAATGCCGTGAATAAGCTTATGGGGAGTAACATCAAAAGCGGGGTTAAAGACCTCTACCTGGGGAATAGTCAGCTTAGCTCCCATTACCTGCCGGACTTCATCAGCATGGCGTTGTTCAATAGGAATCTCGGTTCCTGAAGCAATAGCAAAATCAATAGTTGAAATAGGGGCCGCCACATAAAAAGGAATCTGGTGATGCTTAGCTAAAACGGCTAAAGAATAGGTCCCAATTTTATTAGCCGTATCACCATTCGCTGCAATCCGGTCGGCACCAACTACTATTAAATCTGTTTCCCCTTGGGACATTACATAACCTGCCATATTATCAGTTATAAGAGTTACGGGGATATTATCCTCGGTCAGCTCCCACACCGTAAGGCGAGCTCCTTGTAATACCGGTCTAGTTTCACAAGCCCATACCCCTTTAATGTTATCCTTTCGGGCAGCGGAACGAATTACTCCCAAAGCCGTACCATAACCGCAGGTAGCTAAATGACCGGCATTACAGATAGTCATTACCTGGCTTGGTTGAGTAATTAGCTCTTGACCATATTCGCCAATAGCCTGATTAGTAGCTATATCTTCTGCAAACATAGCTTGAGCCTCGTTTTTAAGTACTTGTACTATAGTATTAAAATCCTTATCACTACAATTATTAAATGCTCTTTCCATCCTTTGCAAAGCCCAAAAAAGATTGACTGCCGTAGGCCGGGTAGCAGCCAGCAATTCTTTTACTTCTTTAAAATAACCTACTAGTTGCTCCCTAGATCCTTTATATTGAGATATAGCCAGAGCTAATCCAAAAGCGGCTGTTACCCCGATTAAAGGTGCTCCTCTTACCTTTAGTTTTTTAATAGCCTCAGCAACTGCATAAGCATCATTAAGCTTTTCATGTACTACCTCTCCAGGCAGCCGGCTTTGGTCTAAAATTACTATACTCTCATCTGCAAAGTATATATTCTTAATCATTTCTGTACCCCTATTTCATCCAGGATCTTTTTACAATCACAACTGACCTCATTATCTAAATATTTAACTGCATTCATAATTAAAGTTCTTACATCGGCAATAGTAGTTTTCATGATATCAACTACTTCACTATGGGTTAATATATTCGGTGAAATGCCGGCGGCATAATTAGTGACAATAGAAATATTGCCATAGCACATGCCTAATTCCCTAGCCAGACAAACTTCGGGAACACTAGTCATGCCGATAATATCCCCGCCTAATATTTTAAACATCCGGATCTCAGCCGCAGACTCAAAACGGGGTCCTTCGGTACAGACATAGACTCCTCCGTTATGCAGGGGTTTGTTTTTTTCCATAGCTACTTGTTCTATGGCTTTTCTGACCTTAGGACAATAGGGTACGGTCATATCACAATGGGTTACTCCTGCTTCCCCGCCTTCAAAAAAGGTATTATTCCTTACCTTAGTAAAGTCTAAAAATTGGTCGGCTAATACAAAATGACCTGGTTTTAAATCAAAGTTCAGGGAGCCCACTGCTGCCGTAGCCATAATATTATGTACACCCAATTCTTTTAAAGCCATGATATTAGCCCGGTAATTTATCAAATGGGGGGGAACACTATGATTAGAACCGTGCCGGGGAATAAAGGCCACTTCATGTCCCTCAAAATTCCCCACCATTACTTTAACCTGCCCATATTTAGTATCTTGAATTATTTCCTTAATATCATCTAAAATTTCCGGATCATATACCCCAGTTCCGCCAATAATCGCTGTTTTAACCATTATCTCTAATCCTCCTGTTTCGTAATTCTTAATTATATTAGGAAAGCCAACATCAATTCCCAGGCCAGACTGTCCGAAAACTCAACTTTTTTTGAATTGGACGTATCAATTTTGCAGTATATAACAATATTACTGATCGAATTACCCCAAAATAAAAAAATGGGGGCTATCTTATGCTAATTGTT